>DATDEX010000329.1:0-24585 GCA_036522895.1 Candidatus Eiseniibacteriota bacterium
GGAGCTCGCGCGCGACGACCGCGAGCGCCCGCCGCGCGCGCGGGCCCTCTACGAGCGCGAGCGGCAGGCCGCCGAGCGCGAAGAGCTGGTTCGGCCGGAGCGCGGGATCGGCCGCACCCGCGACGTGATCCACGTCCACGACGTCGTAGAGGCAGCCGCGCGACTCGTTCCAGAACCTGGCGACGAACGCCACGCGGGCGGAATCGCGCCGCTCGGCGAAGCGGCGCGCGAAGCGCGCGCCCACGTCGAGCGCGTTCACCCACAGCGCCTGCACCTCGACGGGCTTCCCGATCCGCGGCGTGACCACGCGATCGCCCACCTTCGCGTCCATCCAGGTCAGCTGGACACCCGGCTCGCCCGCGGCGAGGAGGCCGTCGGAAGCGCCGCGGATGCCGTACCGCGTGCCGCGCGCGTAGCCGTCGAGGATCGCTTCGATCGCGGCGCGCAGCACCGCGGCGTCGCGCGCCGCCACCTTCCGTCCCGCCGCCGCCATGTCGTCGAGCCACTCCCCCGCCACGACGACGAACCAGAGCGACGCGTCCACCGAATTGTACTCGGGCGTAGTGCCCGGGTCCGGGAAGCGGTTGGGCAGCATGCCCTCCGAGACCGCCGCCGACCACGCGAGGAGGATGTCGCGCGCCGCGTCGAGCCGGCCCGTCGCGAGGCAGAGCCCGCGGAGCGCGATGAACGTGTCGCGGCCCCAGTCGCCGAACCAGGGATAGCCGGCGATGATCGTGCGCCCCTTGCCGCGCGTGACGACGTAAGTGTCGGCCGCGCGATGGAGCGGGCTCGCGAACGTGGCGCGGCGGCGGCGCTCGGCGGCGGTGTATCGCTGCGCCAGCTCGCGCGCGGATTTCTCCACGAACAGCGCGCGCACCCCGGGCACGTCGGCGCCGAGCAGCAGCACGGCCTGGCTGCGCGCGAGATCCCAGCGGAAGATCCCCGGCGACGCCAGGTCCTCCTCGCTGTCGAGCCCGCGCGCTTCCTCCGCCGTGTAAGAGAAGCGCCAGTACCAGTCCGGCGCGTGCTCGTAGTCGCCGTCCGCGCTCGCCAGCACGCCGGGCACGCTCGCGTAGGGTCGCCAGCCGACCGCGCGGCCGAGTCGCTCGGCGTCGAAACGAAACGCGTCGTTGCCATGGTGGAGCGCGTGCGGGTCGCGCCCCGAAAGGAGCGGCCGCACCGCGAGCCGCGTGCCCGCCGGTGCGCCCCGCACGTTCCAGCGCAGCACCACGAGCGGCAGCTCGTGGCGCGCGAACCGCTCGTGCGTGACGCGCACGTCACCCGGCAGCGCGAGCGTCCAGCGCGGCCAGGGCTCGCACTCGAACGACTCGATCGCCGACGCCGCCCCGCCCACGACGACGCCACCCGCGTAACGCTGCGAGCTCAACGCGGTACGCGCCTCGCCCCGCTCGAGCCACGCCTCGATGCCGTTCACGAGCACATGTCGATCCGCCGGCGGTGTCGCGGCGTGAAGCAGCAGCGCGTGGTAGCGGCGCGTGCGGAGGTCCTCCACCGTGCCCGAGGCGAATCCCCCGAGGCCGTCCGCCTCGAGCCACTCCGCCGTGCGCGGGTAGGCGAGCGCCATGTCAGCCCCGGGGCGGCGTTCCGGCCGCCGTGGCCTCCGCGGCCGTGCCGCCGTCTGCCGCCGGGGCACCGCCCACTTCGGCCACGCCATCGCTTGCTCCACCCCGCCGCGCCTGCTCGTCCCGCGCCGCCGCCCGCTTCTCGATGCAGCGGAGCGCGAGTGCCGTCCAGCCGGTCTGGTGGCTCGCGCCCAGCCCGCGGCCGTTGTCTCCGTGGAAATACTCGTGAAACAGCACGAGGTCACGCCAGTGCGGGTCCTCCGCGTAGCGCCGGTTCCCGCCGTGGCAGGGCCGGTGCCCCCCGCCGTCGGGCAGGAACAGCGTCGCGAGTCGGTCCGCGACCTCGCGCGCCGCGTCGCGCAGGTTCACGCGCCGTCCGGAGCCGACCGGGCACTCGACCGTCAAGTCGTCGCCGTAGAAGTGGTGGTAGCGCTCGAGCGCCTCGATGAGCAGGTAGTTGACCGGGAACCACACCGGCCCACGCCAGTTCGAGTTGCCGCCGAAGAGCCCGGTCTCCGACTCGGCGGGGCTGTAGCGCACCTCGTGCCGCATCCCGTCCGCGTCGAACACGTACGGCGCGTCGCGGTACGCGGCCGAGAGCGCGCGCACGCCGTGCGGCGAGAGAAACTCGCGCTCGTCGAACAGCACGCGGAGCACGCGCTCGAGCCGCTCGCGCGACGGGATCCCGAGCAGCCGGTGGCGGTGGTGGCCGTGCTCGCTCGACTCCATGTAGGCGATGTGGCTCGCCAGCTCGGGCCGGTTCTCGAGGAACCATTCGAGCCGCTTCTTGAACCCCGGCAGGCGATCGATGTCGTCCTGCTCCAGCACCTCGCACGCGAACAGCGGCGTCAGCCCGACCATGGAGCGCAGCCGCATCGGGATGTGCTGGTGATCGACGTGCAGCTGGTCGTAGTAGAAGCCGTCCGCCTCGTTCCAGAGCCCGGAACCGCCGAGCGTGTTCATGGCATCGGCGATCGCCACGTAGTGCTCGAAGAACTTGGACGCCATGTCCTCGTAGGCCGGATCCTGCGTGGCCAGCTCGAGCGCGATCGCGAGCATGTTGCCGCAGTAGAACGCCATCCACGCGGTGCCGTCCGCCTGCTCCAGGTGTCCGCCCGTGGGAAGTGGCGACGAGCGGTCGAAGACTCCGATGTTGTCGAGGCCGAGGAAGCCGCCGGCGAAGATGTTGTGGCCGTCCACGTCCTTCCGGTTCACCCACCAGGTGAAGTTGATGAGCAGCTTCTGGAACGCGCGCTCGAGGAACAGCCGGTCGCGCCCGCCCTTCGCGCCGGTGAGCTTGTACACGCGCCACACCGCCCAGGCGTGCACGGGCGGGTTCACGTCGCTGAACGCCCACTCGTAGGCGGGCAGCTGGCCGTTCGGGTGCATGTACCACTCGCGGAGGAAGAGGAGCAGTTGGGCCTTGGCGAACTCGGGGTCCACCTTCGCGAGCGGGATCATGTGGAACGCCAGGTCCCAGGCCGCGTACCACGGGTACTCCCACTTGTCCGGCATCGAGATCACGTCGCGGTTGTAGAGATGCCGCCAGCCGGAGTTGCGCCCCTTCCGGCGGGCCGGCGAGCACGCCGGTTGCGCCGGGTCGCCCTCGAGCCAGTCCTTCACGATCAGGTGGTAGAACTGCTTGCTCCAGAGGAGCCCGGCATAGCCCTGCCGGCACACGCGCCGCTCCTCCGCGGTGAGGCCCTTGCCGTGGACGCCGTCGTAGAACGCGTCCGCCTCGCGGATGCGCGCCGCGAACTCGCGCTCGAAGCCGGGCCCGAACGGCTCCGGCGTCGCCTCCGCCGCGGCGAAGAGGCGCAGCCGCAGCACGCGGCTCTCGCCCGCCGGCACGCGCACGCGGTACCACGCCGCGGCGCGCGTGCCCTCCGCCGCGGGGTTCACCGCCTCCATGCGGTCGTGCACCACGGCCTCGTGGAACGCGTCCTTCACCCAGGGCGTGGGGTTCGCCGCGCCGAAGAGCCGCTGCGCGTTGGTCTCGTTCTCGGTGAAGAGCCAGCGCGGATCGGCGTCGGGTCCCGTGTCGGCCGCGAGCCGGTACTCGCCGAGCGATTCGTGGACGGCCGTGATGCCGGGGCCGCCGGTCGCGGTCCGGATCGAGGGCTTCGCCCAGTAGCCCTCGCCCGAGCGGCCCCAGCTCCAGGTGTTGCGGAACCACAGCGTCGGGAGCACGTGGATCTCGGCGGCTTCCGGGCCGCGGTTCGCCACGGTGACGCGCACGAGCAGGTCGTCGGGCGAGGCCTTCGCGTACTCCGCGGTCACGTCCCAGTAGCGGTGCTCGTCGAACGCGCCGGTGTCCTCGAGGTCGTACTCGGGGCCCCCGATGCCGCGGCGCTGGTTCTCGCGCACGAGCGCGGCGTACGGGAACTCCGCCTGCGGGTACTTGTAGAGCGCCTTCATGTAGGAATGCGTCGGCGTGGAATCCAGGTAGTAATAGTTCTCCTTCACGTCCTCGCCGTGGTTCCCCTCGGAGCCGGAGAGGCCGAACAACCTTTCCTTGAGTATCGGGTCGCGCCCGTTCCATAACGCCAGCGCGAAGCACAGCCGGCCCTCGCGGTCGCACACCCCGAGGAGCCCGTCCTCCCCCCAGCGATACGTGCGGCTGCGCGCGTGGTCGTGCGGGAAGCTGTCCCACGCCGCGCCGCTCTCGGAGTAGTCCTCGCGCACGGTGCCCCACTGGCGCTCGGACAGGTACGGCCCCCAGCGCTTCCAATTGCGCTCGCGCCGGCTGTCCTCGGCGAGTCGCTCGCGTTCGGCGTCAGGCATGGGCTCACTCCCCGGCGATCTCACGGATCACCCCAATCGCATTCGGCTTTCCCCGGGCGAGCGCCGCGGCCGGGCCGACGGCCGGGGCGCGAGCGGGCCGGCGTGTTTGCCGGGAGATTACGGCGCGCCGTCACGGGGCGCGAGCCGTTCCAGGGATGCGATCGCCGGCCCGGGGGAGCAGGCACACGAAAGCGGGCCGGCCGACTGCCAGCCCGCTCTCGGTGGTCAGCTCGTGGCGAACGTCAGGGCGCCGGCCGGATCCCCGTGTCCACCCAGTGGACCATGTCCTGGAAGTTCTGGACCAGCTCGTCCGGCGTGAAGTTGACGTGCCCGTACGAGTTCGTCTGGCGCTGAGCCAGGAACGCGTCCGCGCCCTGTGCGTGCACCGCCTCCGCGAGCAACGCCTCGTGGAACGCGGGCACGACCGGATCGCGCTGGTTGTGGAGCGTGAGCACCGGAATGCGCAGGTCTCCCGACGGCGTCTCGTAGTGCCGGAGCCACGCCTCGGCCGCCGGCGAGGCCGAGAAACGCGCCACGCCGGCATTGATGCCGTCGAGCAGCGCCGCGGGCAGCGGGCCCGTGTAGCGATAGCCCTGGTTGTCGAAGAACATGTGCCCGTGCGTGCGGTCCAGAAGGTCCACCGCGCCCGCGAGCTGGAAGCCGAGCACGTTGAGGAGCGAGGTGACGAGTTCCTGTCCGTTCGCGCCCGGGAGCGGGTGGCGGGTGATCAGGTTCAGGATCCCGAGCCCGTTCGGGTTGGCCGTGACGGCACCGATCACCGGGCCCGCGACCTGGGCGTTGAAGTTGGTGACCTCGATGGGCGTGACGAGCCCGCCGAGCTGGACGTTCGGGTAGAGCTGGTCGAACAGCACCTTCGCATCCGCAATGTATTCCACCTGGGCCGGCGTGCCGCCCACCACGCCGCTCACGAGCAGCGCGCCGTCGTACTGCGCCGGGTACTTCTCGGCCAGCATGAGCCCGACGATTCCGCCCAACGACACGCCGAACAAGAACGTGCGCTGCGGCTTCCCGACGCGCGAGACGAACAACGCGCGCAGCTGGTGCTCCTGCCGCACGGCCTCCGGCACCGCGTAGCCGTTCGAGGAGTAGCTCGAGGCCGCCACCGCGAAGCCGGCGGCGAGCAGTCGATCGCGGATCGGACCGTTCGCCGGCAGCGCGACCGGGCTCGCCGGGGGCGTGTAGCCGTGCAGGTAGACGACGAGGTCGCCGTTCCAGTTCGCCGGTTGATCGAGCGAGTAGAGCGCGCCAGGTCCGATCGTGCCCTCGAGATGGACTGCCTCGGTCGAGGCGGTGAGCCCCTCGCCGCCGGGCGAGACGACCTTCGCCATGCCCGCGGGCTGCGTGGGCGACTGGCGCCCGCAACCTGCCGCGAGCGAGAGGCAGAGGAGCAACACGAGTGCGGCGATCGTATCGCCAAATGCGAAATGGCGACGCGGTGGGGCGTGCGGAATTCGATGCGCGGCGTGCATGGCGGCCTCCAGGACGGTCGGCCGACGGGACGCGAACACGGATGGGTGCGCGTCGCTGGCGGCGATGACGCGAGGACGAGCGATCGGGGCGCACGCGCACGCTCGGGGCCGCGGAGGGTCGGGCAGCCGGCTCGGTGCCGGCTCGTTCGCGACGGTGCGTGCACGCGCGAAGTGGAGCGTCGGGGGCACTCCGTCGGAAATCCCAGGGTCGCCTCGCGTTGCGCCCATTGTGCGGTCCGCGGCGCACTGAGAGTCAAGTACCAAAATGCGGAATTCTGGCCAAATTCGCATATTTCGCCCCGTCGCGAGCGGGCGGACCCGCCGGGAGGGCTCCCGGTCGCCCCGCCGGGGGCCACCCTGGCGGGAAGTCCCGGCCCATTGCACGCCCCGGGCGAACCGCTCGGCCGCGGCCGGAGATCATCGATCGGGTTCGGTCGGCTCGGGTGCCCGTGAATCTCGCCGTCGGCGCGAGGGGCGTGAGGCCGCGGGGCGGGACGCTCCGGATCGAACCTGGCGGGCCCGTCGGGTCCCGCGGAGCAAGAGCGACGGCGACGGAGCTCGAGTCGGCGAGCACGTGCGCGTGCTCGTGAGCGATACGCACGCGGGCATGGACGCGACCACGCTCGCGAACCTGTTCGAGCCGTGCGTCGACACCCAGGCGCGCTCGTTCGCACCCGCCCCGCGGACTCGACATGCCGAGCTTGACGCTGCCTCGCCGCCGCTCCCATTCTGCGCGCCATGCTCAACTGGATCTGGGCCGCGTTCTTTCTCATCGCGTTCGTGACCGCGGTGGTCTCGGCGGTCGCGTTCAACAAGCCGGACGCGTTGAAGGATGTCGTCGCCGCGTTGTTCGACTCCTCCAAGTCCGGCTTCGAGATCGCGCTCGGCCTCACGGGCGTGATGAGCCTGTGGCTCGGGCTCATGAAGATCGCCGAGAAGGGCGGGATCACCGAGCTGATCGCCCGCATCGTGGGGCCGCTCTTCCGCCGGCTGTTTCCCGGCATTCCGGAAGGCCACCCCGCCGCGGGCGCGATCGTGATGAACCGCTCCGCCAACATGCTCGGGCTCGACAACGCCGCCACCCCGCTCGGCTTGAAGGCGATGAAGGAGCTGCAGAGCCTCAATCCCGAGCCCGAGCGCGCGACCGACGAGATGGTGCTGTTCATGGTCATGAACGCGTCGTCGGTGACGCTCGTGCCCGTCTCGATCATGACGTTCCGGGCCCAGCTCGGGGCGGCGAACCCGGCCGACGTGTTCGTCCCCATCCTCATCGCCACCTACGTGAGCGATCTGTTCGGCCTCCTGCTCGTGGCGTCGATCCAGCGCATCAACCTGTGGAACCGGATCGTGCTGGCCTGGCTCGGCGGGCTCACCGCCGTCATGGCCGGGCTGGTCTGGTACTTCTCGCGACTCGATGCCGCCGCCGTCTCCGTGCAATCGGGCGTGCTCGCGAACATGATCCTGATCGGGCTCATCACGTCGTTCCTCGTGGCCGGGGCGCGAAAGCGGATCCCGCTCTACGAGGTGTTCATCGAGGGCGCGAAGGAGGGGTTCCAGGTCGCGATCGGGATCGTGCCGTATCTCGTGGCGATCCTCGTGGCCGTGGGTGCGCTGCGAGCGAGCGGCGCGCTCGAGGCGTTCCTCGGCGCCATCAAGGCGGGCGTGAGCCACCTCTCGCTCGATACGCGCTGGGTCGACGCGCTGCCGACCGCGCTCATCAAGCCTCTCTCGGGGGGCGGCGCGCGCGGCATGATGGTCGACACCATGAAGGCGCTGGGCCCGGATTCGTTCGCGGGCCGGCTGTCGTGCGTGATCCAGGGCAGCACCGAGACCACGTTCTACGTGCTGGCGGTGTACTTCGGCTCCGTGGGCGTGAAGAAGACGCGACACGCGCTCGGCTGCGCGCTCGCCGCCGAAACGGTGGGGGTGCTCGCCGCGATCTTCGTGACCTATCTGTTTTTCGGGTAGCGGCGCCGCGGCCGCACGGGCGCGCTCATTCTCCCGCGGGCGCGGACGGCTCGCCCTTCCCGAAGCGCTCCGCCGAACGCGCGCGTGCCCTGGCCGCCTCGGTCTCGCGGTCGCGCGGCGCCGCATTCGTGACGAGCGCGCCGAGGAGCTCGCGCGCGACCTCGGTCACCCGGTCCACGGCCCGTTCGAACGCGGGTTCGTTCGCCCGGGACGGGCGCGTGAAGCCGGAGAGCTTGCGGACGAATTGGAGCGCCGAGGCGCGGATCTCCTCCTCCGTCGCGGGCGGCGAATAGTTGTAGAGCGTCTTGATGTTCCGGCACATCGGGTGGCTCCCTCCTTCAGCGCAGCGCGCCGTGCATGAAGACCAGGACCGAGGTCGGATGCCTGCCGTAGGCCTCCCGCAACTCGCCGGGAACGAGCGCCAGCGCCGCCTGGACCCCGACCCCGGTCGCGATGTGCGGTCCGTGCCGGAAATCGTAGCGGTACCCGGCCGCGAGCGCACCCACGTCGAACGTGGCGCCGGCGCGAGGGTCGGGGGCGGTGAAGAGCTCGTCCTTCTTCGCCCGCTCGGCGCGTGCGAACAAGGTATGGCGCTCGTGCAGCTCTGCGGACGCCTCGAGCAGGAACGCGTCGAGTGTCCGCCCGGGGCGGTTCCGGTCCCGGCCCCAGGCCAGCATCGCCCCGCACCGTCCGCCCTCCCACCGCCGCTCGTGGATCGCGGAGGCCGTCGTGCGCTCCTGGTCCACGCCGGGCTCCAGCTGCTCCGGGCTCTCGAGCCGGCCGTGGCTCGCCTGGAGCGCCCACGCGCTCGTCGGGTTGAGCGAGATTCTGAGCGCATAGGAGTCGAGCTTCGGCGACTCGAGGTTCCAGCGGTGTTCGTCGGGCTCGCGCCCGCGGAACGCCGAGCCCTCGAGCTTCAGCCGATCCGCGATCGCGCCCAGGGTGAGCACGCCGTAGCTGATGTGCGTCGAGTCGAGCCAGTGATGCGTGATCGGCGCCGCCGGCAGGTTCATGCCGGAGTACCGGTGCATGAACGCCGGCGGCCCGAGCGCGGGCTCTCCCGGCAGCCCTCCGTAGACGAACACCGAGCGGTCGCCGCGCGCGACGCTCAGGCTCGCGGCCAGCTCCATGAACAGATCGTGCGGGTGCTGCCGGTCGACGAGCGGCGTGCGGCCGTCCGCCGTCTCGCCGGTCTGGAGGAGCAGCGGGTAGCCGCCCTTCCCGATCGTCGCCGGCTCGGCCGAGAGCATCGCGCGGAGCCCGAGCGTGGCGGCCCCGAGCGGACGCTGCGCCATCGCCATCAGCATGTTGTCGGCGAAGAGCTTGTCGGCGCCGCGCGGCCCGCCCTGGTGGTCCTGGACGAGGTTCGCCATGCCGTGGAGCATGAGCGTCCACTCGCCGTGCGGGACGTGGAGGCCGCGATGTTCCGCCGCGTCGGGCTGCCACGCGGTGCCCGAGGCCTCGCGGGTCATCGGATACGGCCCGTACATGCCGTGCATGGCCGCGTGCGAGGCGTGCGACATGTCCATGCCCGCCATGTCCATCCCCGCCCTGTCGTGGTGGTGCATCGCGGGCATGGGCGCGTGCGTCGAGGTGTCCGCGGGCGCGGCGTGCGCGTGGGGCTCGGCGCCGGCCGTGCTGGCCACGAGCCACAGGACGAACGCCAGCATGCTGCTGCGCTGCACCAGGTGGGTGATCATCCGGCGACTTTAGCGGGCGCTCGGCCGTCGTTGCGAATGGGGCGGGCGGGACGACGGCCGGGCGGCGTCGCCGGCTGCCTCAACCACGAAGAGCACGCCGCCCGTGCCGTCGAGAACCAGGGTGAACGGATAGAACCTCGCGGCGCCCGCGAGGTGTTACACCGGGAACGCTCTCCAGGATGTCTCCGGCCCGGAGCAGCGGCCGGAGCGCGATCTGCTCCGGCCGGACGAATCCCTGCGACGCGGCCGACGGGGGACGCGGCGAGGCCTTGCACGAGACCTTCCTCAGCGCACGGCGCGCTCCGACAGCTCGACGTGCTTCGCCACGCCCCGCAGCGCAGCGTGTGGCCGACGGCGAGGCGTCTACCCGGGACGTTCTGCCCTTGACGAGTGCTCGGCGCCGACACGGGTTGCCCGCGAGATCGGACGCGCTTCCTTCACCGGAGTTCAGGCGCTACAGGCTCACCGTCAGTCGCCTTGTCGTCGACGTACTTCATGCGGACCGAGAGCGAAACGATCGCCACCGTCACCCCGAACAGACACACGATCGTGGCGCCCATCGGCCAATCCCTGAGATACGACACCACCGCTCCGAGGATCGAGACCACGAACGCGATCGCCCAGGCCCAGTAGAGTTGGCCCCGACCTCGCCGGCCCAAGAGAGTCGCGCAGACCACCGGGACGATCAGATACGAGAACACCGCCAGGACCCCGGACACCTTCACGGAGCTCGTGACCACGAGACCGAACGACGCGTAGAAGAGAAAGTCCCACTTCTTGACCGACAGACCCATTTGCCGCGCCTTCTTCGGATCTTCCGAGCAGAGCTCGAGCTTTCGGCGGCTGAAGAACAGGAATGTCCCGACAATCGCGAACAGCGTCGCCATGATCGCGATGTCCCTCCAAGTCACCCAGCCGAGCGCCTCGCCGCTCAGTGTCCCGCTCACGTGCTCCGCGCCGTGGGGAGCGTTCGACAGCAGCAGCAGCGTGGCAGCCGTCGCCAGCGCGAACGAGATCCCGATGAACGCTTCCTGCAGCACCGAGTGTTCCCGATCCCAGAGGAAGCTGAAGAGGGCGGCGCCCAGCAGCGTGAAGCCAAAGGACCAGTAGTACGTGCTGGGGTCGTGCGGGTCCGCTCCGAGCAGAAACGCCACGCTCTGACCGAGCGCGGCAATTTGGGCCAGCGCGAGGTCCACGAAGATCACTCCTCGGGCCAGGACGTGTCGTCCCAGGGCGGGGAGGATGAGCACAAGAAGCAGGCAGGCCAGAAGCGGCAGCGCCATGACCGCGAGGAAGTTCGTCACCGTCCCCCCGACTTTCCAGAGAGCGCCCCGGCCAGGGACGACACCAAGACATCGAACTTGGAAAAGACGTCGTCGGTCCCGGGCACGCCGCCCACCTCGGTGGCGATCTCCAGCGCGGTCGCGCCGGCCCGCTTCGACACCTCCTGGTTCGGGTCGGCGTTGTAGTAAGGCTGGTACACCACGACCTTGACGCCCGCCTTCTTCATCGCCTCCGCGAGCTCGTTGACGTAGTGCGGGCTCGGAGGGATGCCGGGCTTGGGCTCGACCGTGCCGAAGAGTTTGAGCCCGAACCGATTGGCGAAATAGACGAAGTTCGGGTGGTAGGTCACGATGGAAGTCCCTTTATATGGCGCCATCTCCTTTTCCCACTTCTCGAGTGACGCTTCCATCCTCTCCTGGAATGCCTTGGCGTTCGCGGCATACTCGGCCGCGTTCGCGGGATCCAGTTGGGTGAAGACGTCGGCCAGATGGCTGGCCACGATCTCGAGGTTTTTGGGATCGGCGTAATAATGGGGATTGCCGAGCGGGTGGATGTCCCCCTCGGCCCGGCTGACCGTGCCCGTGGGTTTCTCGAGGATGTCGACGCCCTGTGAGGCGTCCACGAACCCCCTGGTGCCCGGTTGGATCTTCGGGTTGCGACTTCCCGGCAGGACCAGCGGCAGCCAACCGCCGTCCAACTCCAGCCCGGTCGACACAAACACGTCGGCGTGCTGAATGGACTTCATCAGGCTGGGTTTCGCCGGAACGAAGTGCGGGTCCTCGTACCCCCGGCAGAGGCTCTGGGCCGTCACGTGCTTCCCGCCGACGAACTGGGCCACGGAAGCGAGATCCGTCAACGACGTGGCGACCTTCAGGTCCGCGAACGCGGGGGCTGCGGCCAGCAGGCCGAGCACCGTTACAACCGTGCAGCGAGTGAGCGACTTCATGAACTCCCTCCGGGTCTTTAGCACCTTTGGCTGCACCGTCCACCGTACACGCGCTGTCGTCATCTCAGTACGCATGGGCCGGGTGATGACCGATCGTGTAGCTCATCTGGATCATGAGGCGATCGTCGTTCGGCCGGACTCCATGGCCGCCGTCCGCCTGGGCGTGGCTGTACTCGAGTCTCACGAACGAGAACTCTGAAGGCACCCAGGCGATGTTGGCCGAGACCCGGTTTACCTTGCCGGCAATCGGGGCGCCAGAACCGTCGACCAGGAAATCCGTGAAGCTGTCACGGGCTTGCTCGGCGCGGATGCCCGTCCACCAGACCTGTGACGCGCGGTACTGGAACGACACGTAGCCGCCGTCCCCTTCCCGCGAGTAGCTGCCCGCGGCGGACGCGCCCTTCTGGAGGTATTCGCCCTGCAAGATCCACCCGCGCCGGTTCGAGTTTCTCGCCGGCACGTTTCGAATCGTCACGTCGGCACCATAGGCGGCGTGACGGCCACCATCGGTCCCGCGACCCTGCAGGATCGACTGGCCAAGTTCCAACGTCGTCGCGTCGTTCACGTCGAACTGATTCTTGAAATGACCCAGGTAAGGGACGTTGTCGTGTCGGGTGGACCCGAAATCCAGCGGGTGATCGCCGTCCGTGGCGACGGCCTCGTACAGACCTCCGGTCACCTCCGAGAACCAGGGCAGCGGCGTGAGCCAGGCCGCTTCCACGCCGGCATCCTTGAATCCTTCCTCCCCGATCGTGTTGGCCATGACGATCGGAGCCTGGATGAACGGAAACGCGTGGGTGTGGAGCAGTCCATGTTTTCCGAACGTGCCGCGGAGCTTCCCGAGTTTCAGCTGGATGCCGGGAATGTTGGTGCTGCGGACCCAAACCTCTTCGGGGTCCACCGTCCCGTCCGCCACGAACACGATGTTGCTCATGAAGGTCCAGTACGGATCCACCACGGAAATGAGGCTGATCTCCGCTTCGTCGAAATGCAGCCCGTACGCTTGGTTCAAGCTGCGGGCAGCCTGCCCGGAAAAGAGGGCGTTCATCCCGATCGCCGGGTTCGCCAGGTTCGAGAACATCGACGACGTCTGGGCGCCTGCATGTCCCGGAGCGCACGCCAGCACCGCGACCAGCCAGGCAAACATGCGAAGTTTCATGCGCACTAAACCTCCTGCCAAGAGTAAGGACGATGGGCGCCCGCGCGGTCACTCCTGACGGCGTGCTCGAATTCCATTGCCGGCCTCCGCTGACTCACGCTTGCGAAGGCGTGGGGATCCGCGAAACGGCCCGGAATGGGCCGAGCAAGGCACCCTCGCACGCGAGCGTCGAGCGAGGAGGGGTCGAGTCGGAGGACGGGCGGGCTCAACCGGCGCGAACGCCGGTGCGCGTCAGGCGGCTGGAGGGGCGCGAGGTGGACCGGTGACCGCGAGAACTCGCGGGACCACCGCGATCGCCCGCGACAGGGCGAAGGCCGCCGTGACCGGCGCGGGGACCGGGACCGGGACAACCTGCACGACGTTCGCCGAGGCATGCAGGCTCGAGCACCAGCAGGCGTGCGCCCGGCTTTCGCTCGTGGCGCCGCAGCCCGGGTCGCGAAGATGGTGCCACTCGTGAAGGCCGGCTCCGAGGAGCAGCGAGAAGAGGAGCGTCCACGCCTGGAGTTGCAGGTTGCGGATAGTGAACGCGTCCGAGGAACACCGAGCCGCAGGCTTCCCAGTCATGCTCGGAAGCGTGCAGGGTCCGGCTTGCTTGCGTCAAGCGGGAGAGGGCCGTGCGGTCGCGACCCCCGAGCCGAACGCAGGAGGCGGGCGGGTCGAGCGCGGTGGGAGCTCCGGGCCGCGGGGACGCGGAAAGGGCTAGCCGCTCAGTGCCCGATCGAGTACGTGGTGCCGAACACGAAGTGGTTCGTGGCGACCACGGTCGGCTCGTCACTCTTTCCCCACGCCCGCGCCTGGTAGAGCCCGTAGACCGCGAGCGCGGGCGAGACGCGCACGGTGACCCCCGGCGTCACGTAGAGCGACTTCATGCCGCTGTGCGCCGCCTCCGAGGGATCCGCCGAGATGTCCGTCTTGTGCCCGGAGTAGTTCACCTGCGCGAGCAGCGTGACCCGCTCGAACAACGCGTAGCCGCCCGAGAGCCCGGCCTGCACCTCGTTACCGGAGCGGAAGTCGTCGGTCCCCTTCCCGTTCCAGCGCGCAAGCACGCTCACCGAGAGCGGCAGCGCGCCCTTCCACGGCAACCGCTGCGCGGCGAGTCCTCCGGCGATCCAGTCGGTGGACCCGGTGCCCGGCCGCGCCGAGGGCTCGAGCGTAGACTCGAACCCGAAGTTGGTGCGTGCCTCGTCTGGCAGGTGTCGGCGACCGGTCGGGAGCTTGACGCCCCCCTGGAGCGTGACCACGGTGCCGCCGGCGCGCTCCAGCGCGCGGAAGTTCCCTAGCACGGTCGCGTCGGCGAGCCCCTGGAACTTCCACGTGTCGAGGAAGCGCGGATCGAAGTTCGGCGTATGGCGGAGCCAGTGCCGGTGCTCGCGGTCGACGTACGGGAGCGTCGCCGTGACGCGGAACCGGCTGCCGATCTGGGCGCGCCCCTCACCCACCCACGAGCGCGTGTGCGTAAACAGCTCGACCGCGCTGTGCGCCTCGGCGGTGGCGATCAGGTCGGCCATTGTCGCCGAGTGGGACCCGTTCCAGAGCCGGTCCTGCGTCACGTCCTGGTAGCGGAGGTCGAACGCATATCGGCTCGGCTCGGCACCGAGACCCTCGCGCACGAGCGGGCAGCCCTCCGCGCCGCAGTTGGCGAGAACGACCGTCGGAACGAGCAGGATCGCGACGAGGGCTGCGGGCAGCAGGAGCGAGCAACGCATTTGAGGACCACCTCTGGCGAAGACGCGCGGAAACGTCGTGGGATGTCTCACGGAACGATCGCAAAGCGCCGCACGAGCGTGCGATCGCCCGTGCGCAGGAACGCGAAGTAGAGCCCGGCGCGTGCATGGATCGCCTGCGGTGTGAACTCGACCTCGTGCGCGCCCGCGCCCAGCGCCAGGTCGGCCAGCACCGCTACCTTACGGCCCTGGATGTCGCAGACCTCGATCTTCACCCGCCCGGGCGTCGCGAGTTGGAACCGGAGACGCCCCCTGTCCCGCACGGGGTCGGGGGACATCGGGGCGAGTGCCAGCACGGGCGGCGGCGGCGCAGCCGAGGCCTCCTCCACCGCGACGCTGTCCAGCGCCGGGCCGGATTGCGTGCTGTCGAGGCTCGAGAAGCGGAGCGTCGTGGTCGTGCCCTGGGCTGTGAAGTCGAGCGTCCCTTGTGTCCACCCCATGTTCCACACCCAGGAGGGCTGGCTGTCGAACGTGAACTGCTGCGCCAACGCTCCGGCGCCCACCTCGAGATGCTTGATCGCGGGGGCGGAGCCGGGCTCGCCGGCGAACCAGAACGTCGCCCGGTAGGTCGCCCCCGGGGTCGACGCGAACGTCTGCTCGATGCTGCCGGGACCGGTGCTGCTCAACTCCACGCTCCGGTGCCCGTACGGGGGAACCCAGTAATCCTCGGTCACGATGTTAATGGCGCCCCCGCTGACCGACCACCCGGTGAGCGCCGGATCCCCGGGCTGGACCGTGTAGAAGAAGAATCCCGGCTGGATCGGCGGGCCCTGCTCGAAGTCGCCGTTGACGATCAGCGAGTCGGCGCGGGCGGCCGGCGCTGACATGCCGGCGAGCAGGAAGATGAGTGCGGCGAGGGCGCCGAGCGGCGCGGCGGCCGTGCGGAGATGGGAGGAGCGCAGCATGGGGACTCCGAACGGAAATGCTTCGGGCACGACGAAATCGACCTCCGCGGCCAGCGAGCACCGATAACCGTAGGGTGGTGCCGGGAGGCTGGTCAAGACGGAACGGTTGAAAACATTGTGGATCGCGCACCTCCCCCGTGCGACGGTGCTCTCGTTCAGCAGGCCCCGGCCCTCGCCGAGCCCCGCAACCCGCGGGCCGCGCACGAGCTTGCGCTCGACGTCCCGCTCGTCGCCCAGCCGGGGGCGGCCGCCCTCGCATCATTGACAGGAGCGCTGGCCCGGCGACAGTGTCGGTCGCATGGTGCTCGCGCTCCCCCTCACCCGGATGCCCGTCGCCGCGACGTTCCGCCGCGTACTGCGGGCCGGCGTGCGGTTCGCCGCCGTCGTGCTCGCGCTGTGCGGGCTCGTGGGCGGAGTGCTGCACGTTCACCATGGTTCCGGTTCGGAGTCGTGTGCCGTGTGCGTGCATGCCCGCACGCCGGCCACGACCACGTCTGTCGCCGCGCTACCGGTCCCCGTTCAGCCGACCGGCGAGCTCGTCCCGATCGCTCGGGTCGTCCTCGAGCCGGCGCGCCGTGCGGCGAGCACCGATTCGCGAGCGCCGCCGAGCGCCGCCCCCACCGCCTAAGCCCAACTCCGCGGGAGCCCCATCGCCGCCCGGGGTGGACGCGATCGTCCAACCCGGGCCGGAGTCCGTTCGCCGGCACGTCGCACGCGCCGGCCGCTCCCGCGGACCAATGCTCGATCGGGAATCCGGATCCGCGTGCGCGCCGCGCAGCGGGCCGGTGACCGCTCGCTGCCACGTCTGCCGCGCACGGCCGTCCGTTGCGCGGCGCTGAGGGGGCTCGCTCGCCATGTCACGACACACGCTGTTTGCCGCATTGCTGGGACTCGGATGGCTCGTTCGCGCCGCGGCCTTTGCTCACGCCGCCGAGAGCGCGCCGGATACGAGCGCGACAACGCACGCCACGCGGGGGGCCGGCACCGATCTCTCGGGGACCGTCCGCGATTCGCTCACCGGGGCGCCGCTCTCGACTGCGGAAGTTGCGGTGCTCTCGGGTACCCGGCTCGTGTCCCGCACGTTCACCGACGCGTTCGGCCAGTACACGTTCCACAACCTGCCGCCGGGCAAGTACCTCGTGCAGGCGCGACTGCTCGGTTACCGCCCGGCCAGCGAGGACGCGGACGTCGACTCGGGCACGCGCGAGCTCGACCGGTCGTTCCGCCTCTCGGAGGTCCCGATCACGGTGGCGCCCGTCACGGTGACCGCGAGCCCGATCGCGGTCGACACGCGCACCGGCAACCAGGTGTTCCAGCAGGACCAGTTCCACGGCGGACCCACCCAAACTACGTCGCAGATCCTGCAGCAGTCGATCGCCGGCGCCGTGCGGGCGCCGACGGGCGAGGTGCACATCCGCGGCCAGCACGCGGAGTACACCTATTACGTGGACGGGATCCCGGTTCCGCCCGGCATCTCGGGGAGCCTGAACGAGCTCTTCAGCCCCGCCATCGCGAACCAGATCGAGTTCGTGACCGGCGGCTGGGACGCGGAGTTCGGCAACAAGAACACCGCGGTCGTGAACGTCGGGACGCGCATCCCCTCCGGGGCTCTGCACGTCGATGCCTCGGGCTTCGGCGGCTCGTTCGCCACGAACGGCCAGCTCCTGAACCTGAGCTCACGCCGGGGACCATTCGGATTCGTGCTCTCGGGCTCGCGCCAGGTTTCCGACATGCGGCAGGAGCCCGTCGTGCTGGACCCCGTCTCGAACGACGTGAAGAACTTTCACAACCACGGCGAGGACGTGTCGGGTTTCGCGAAGCTCCAGTACGCGCACCGCGAGTCGGACCTGTTCAACCTCGACGCCTCGCTGTCGCAGACCAAGTTCCGGGTGCCCTACGACTCCTCTGGCGGCGTGTTCCTCGACGACAACCAGAAGGACGTCAACCTGTTCGTGAACGCGAGCTGGCGGCGGCGGTTCATGTCGGGGCGCTACGGCGGCTCGGAGCTGTTCGCCGGGGCGTTCCATCGCTACGGAACCCTCGACTACACACCGAGCACCGCCGACGATCCGCAGTTCGTCTTCTTCCCCGACACGCTCACCCCGTTCAATCTCGCGGAGAGCCGGAACTTCCAGGTCGAGGGCGTGAAAGTCGACGGGGAGCTGCGCCTGCGCGAGGCCGTGCGGCTCAAGGCCGGCTCGCTGGCGTCGTTCACGCGCGGACACGAGGATTTCTCCACGCACGACGCGACGGGAGCGCCGGGGCCGGCGTCGAACTCCGACCTCGACGGCAGTGACGTCGGCGTCTACGCCCAGGCGGAGCTGGCGCCCACGGAGCTGGTCGAGTTGCGCGCGGGCCTGCGCTACGACACGCACGATGCGCCCGCCGCGCCGGTCCAGCATCAGGTGAGCCCCCGCGTCCGGCTGAACCTCTACCCCGATCCGGGGACGACCGTGTGGCTCTACTACGGCCGCTTGTTCATGCCGACGAGCATCGAGAACCTGCGCCAGATCACCAGCGTCGCGCAGGCGGGGGTCATCACCCTGCCCACCCTGCCCGAGCGCGATGACTTCTACGAGCTGGGCCTGACCCATCGCTTCCCGGTGGGCGTGGTGACGAAGCTGTCCGGCTACTACAAGAAGAGCGCGCCCGGCGTGGATGACAACACGGTGCCCGGGTCCTCCATCGTGACCGAGGTCAACATCGAGCACGTGAAGGTGGCCGGGATCGAGGCCGTGCTCGAGGTGCAGCCGCGCGGCCCGCTGACCGGGTACCTGAACCTCGCCGTCTCCCACGCCTACGGCAACGGCGACATCACCGGCGGGTTCTTCCCCACGGATCAGCCGCCGGGAAGCTTCGACCTCGACCACGACCAGCGCTGGTCCGCGGTCGCGAGCGCGACCTATTCCCGGCGCGGGTTCTTCGCGAGCGCCACCGCCACGTACGGCAGCGGGCTCACGAACGGCGGCGACCCCGACGCGTCGTACTCCACGGGGCTCTTCGCCACGAACAAGTCCGTCCATGTCGACCCGAGCACGATCGTGGCGGCGAGCGCCGGCTACTCGTTCACCGCCGGCGGCATGGTCCTGCGGCCGGAGATCTTCGCCGACAACCTGTTCGACAACCGCTACTTCCTGAAGGGAGCCTTCTTCAGCGGCGCCTCGGTCGGCCGGCCGCGAAGCGTCCAGGTGCGGCTCAAGGCGAGCCTGTGAGCTGACGGCGTGAGCGACCACCCCGGTGGCCCGGGGTGGTCGTTCCGCCGCGGGCGCCGAATCTCGAGCTGCGCCGGGCCGCGGGTTCGGGGGACCGTACTTCCCGTGGCTCGGGATCGGCCCCGCCTACTCCTTCTTCGCCGGCGCCGGCCGGCCCAGCTCGTCGCCGAGCCGCGCCAGGAACTCGCGCAGGAAGGCGGCGCGCCGTTCGGCCTCCGCGCGGCCGGCTTCGGTGCGCATCGTGGCGGGAAGCTCGAGTAGCTTCGTGAAGCAGTGGTCCACCGAGAACCGTGCATCGTCCAGCGGGCGCGCCTCGGCCCACGGGTCGTCCGCATCGAACCACGCGCCGCCCATGCGCACGCCGGTCGAGATGCAGCGCAGGAGTCCGATCGCGCCCAGGGCCTCGAGCCGGTCGGCGTCCTGGAGCGCGCAGCCGAGCGGCGACGCGGGCACGGCGCCGCGCGAGAAGCTGTGATCGCGGATCGCGTCGGCGATGCGCGCGATCGAGTCGGTCGAGAAACCCAGCGCCGGCAGGCGCTCGCGCGCAAAGTCGGCGCTTCGCTCGCTGGCGGTGCCGCGGTCGGGCGAGTCCTTGGGCGGATTGACCGCGTCGTGCAGCAGCGCGGCGGCGACCGCTTCGCGCGGGTCGACGGACAGCCCGCCCAGCGCCAGCGTCCAGCGCGCGACGCGGAGCGCGTGCGACGCGTCGTGCGCGGGGTCGGGCGCCGCCCTTCCGGCGTCGCGGCTACGCAGCTCCGCGAGCAACGTGGCCAGTACCGCGTCCACCGCGAGCAGGGCGTCGAGCGGGCTCAAGTCGTCACGCAAGGCCACGCTCCTTCGCCCGGAGGTCAGTACCCGAACCGCAGCCAGGTATCGAGCTCGTCCACGCGCGGGCCCGCGACATTGTCGCCGGCGTGGCGCCATTCCACCGCGATCTCGGTGTTCTGCCGGACGTCGAAGCCGAGCGCGAGCGCCTCCTCGTGGCGATCCTGCTCCCGGCTCATGACCGTGCGCGTCGTGTAGTCGTGCTCGGCGAAGGCCGTGAGCTTCCAGCGTTCCGTGGCGTCCAGCGGAACGTGCGCCTCGAGCAGCGCCGTCTGGCGGCGCTGGTGGATCCCGCCTCCGGGGCGGTCGTCGAAGCGGTCGAACGTGTAGGCCGGCACGAGCTCGACGCGGCCACACGCGAGGAGCGCGCTCGCCTGCGCCTGGAGATGCTGGAGCCACGCGAGGTAGGCGAGGTTCGAGTCCTGCCGATCGAACAGCATCCGCACCCCGAGCTCCTGCCCGCCGACCTCGCGCCCGAGCCAGTAGTAGGTGTCCTCGAGCCGGCCCGCGACGCGCGTCAGCGTGCCCTCGTTCGGGAGCGTGCGACGGCTGCGGATCAAGCCCGCACCGTAGCGCCAGGCGCCCGCGGCGCCGTTCAACTCGAAGCCGCGCGCGGGCAGGCTCTCGCCCGAGAGATGCTCCCGGAAGCGGTCCGCGCGCGAGAGCGCGAGGTACGGGCCCTGCACGAGGAAGTCGCCCGCCTTGAGATTCAGCGCCGCCCCGCGCACGAGATCGTTCACCTGGACGAACGCCGTGTTCGTGACCGGCTCGCCCGGGCCGGAGGGCAGCGTGCCCGCCACGTGGTAGCTCGTTCGGCCGGAGAGCGTCCCGGCCGCATGCAGGCCGATGCTCCCGCGACGGGTCTCGCTCGCCCGGCCCCGTGCGCGTAGCGGCCCGGCGCCGACGACGCGGTCGGCGCTCGCGAAGTCCTGGTTCATGTCGGCGACGAGCGAGAGCGGAACGTGCCGGGGCGGCGGGAGCGCCCCGGCGCGAGCGTCGCGCAGCCGATAGCCGTCCCGTAGGAACTGCATGCCACCGCGGCTCAAGCCGGAGAACGTCCCATGGCATTGCCGGCAGGGCACGCCGTACTCCCGCGAGAAGGACGGAAGCCCGGACGCGGACTCCGGGTTCAGGAGAGCGAGCGCGCCGGCCACGAGCGGGCCGGCAACGAGGGCGATTCGAACGGGGCGCAGGAGCATGCGGGTCTCACCGGGTGTTTCGCGCGTCCTGCGAGGGAATCGCGCGCGCCTCGCTGCGCGCGCCGCGCGTGCGGGGCTACAGGCGCTCGACGAACTCGCCGGTGCGCGTGTCGACCTTCACGCGGTCGCCTTCCTCGATGTAGGGAGGAACCTTGATCTCCAGGCCCGTCTCGAGCTTCGCGGGCTTGGAGGTGTTCTGCACCGCCGCGCCCTTGATGTTGGGCGTGGTCTCGGTGACCGCGAGCTCCACGAACATGGGCGGGTCGATGCCCACGACGCGGCCCTCGAAGTATTCGGCCGTGATCATCATGCCCTCGGTCAGGTAGCCGGCGTTCTCGCCCAGCACCTCGCCCGACAGCTCGATCATCTCGTACGACTCCGTGTTGAGGAAGTGGTAGGCATCGCCGGCCTTGTAGCTGAACTGCAGCTTGTGCTCGTCGAGCACCGCGCGTTCGAGCTTGTCGTCGGTGCTGAAGCGCACTTCCTGGTTGGACCCGTTCTCGATGTTCACGAGCTTCGCCTGCACGAATCCGCGCAGGTTGCCGGGCGTCCGGTGCATCACCGTGGCGACCCGGTGGGGCTTGCCGTTGTAGAGGACGAGCGTGCCGACCTTGAGCTGGGTGGATGAGAGCACTGCCGACTCCTGGGGGTTCCTGCGGGTGGATCGCACGCGGCGCGCGGTCGCCGGCGGGAGCGATTCCGAACGAGGCGCCCGCGCTGCCGGCCCCTCGATATGAATGCGGGCAGAGATTGTGCCGCATGCGCGCGCGGGCGTCCAATTCCTTCGTGTCGCTCGGGTTGCGGCGCGAGAGCCGGATCGGGATCCGGCGTCCGCGGGGGTGCTCGCTTCGGCCCGCTTGCGCCGCCACGATGCGCCGTGCGTCAATTGCGACACTGTCGCGCAGGGGGGCTCCCGCCCGAAAGCGCGTCACGGAGGCTCGCATGCTCGGCCGCTTCAGCACCCGGATCGTCGCGCTCTCGCTCGCAGGTTGCACGTGCTTCAACCCCACGCTCGCGTTCGCGGCGGACACGACCGTCACGCCGGAGTTGCTCGCCCGCGCGTCGGGGAGCGTCAGCATTCACCGGGAAGGCGACGAGAATCCGGTGAAGGAGATCGCCAAGTCCATCTACTGGGGCGCGCTCGGCGGCTTCGTCCTGGGCGGGGCCATCACGCTCGCCGACTCGAACCACAATGCCGAGCCCATGCGCTGGGGCATCGTGATCGGCGCGTTCGCCGGGCTCGGCGCGGGCATCTACTTCGTGGCCAGCCGGCCGATTCCCGCGAGCATGCTCGAGCTGCGCGACGGACATCTCGTGCCGAACGCGGCGGCGCTCGCGGCGCTCGAGCCCGTCCCGGGCGGAGCGCGGCTCAACGTCGTGGGGATTCATTTCTGATCCGGGGAGCGGCCATCCCGCGCTCCCCACGCTCCAACCCGACTACCCCCCGAGGAGGCGTATCGGCTTGCGACGCGGTGCCGCGCGCCTGGTCGCGGGGCTCGTTCCGCTCGCGCTCCTCGTCGCTCCGCCCGCGTTCGCCGGGTACGGGTCCATTACGGAGCTCAAGGCGCCCGCAGCGCGTGACACCTCGAGCTTCGACCCCGCGCTCGCCCGGAGCGTTGACTCGTTCGGGATCGGCGCCGGGGCCTCGGCGCTCGGCTTCGACCACGAGCGCCTGCTCGACGACCACATGGGCTTTCAGTTCGGAGTCGGGTTCCTCGGCTTCGACGCCGGGCTCACCTGGCATTTCAAGCGCGGCATCCGCACCTCCCACGCGGTGCTCGGCTATTACCACTACGGGTTCGCCGGGGATGTGTTCGCGGGCGGCGCCATCGGCGTGAGCCTCGTCGGACGCAACGCCGGCCTGGTGAGCGGCCAGTTCGGGTTCGGGAGCACGATCATCGCCGGCAGCTCGGACCGCGGGCTCCGCTCCGGTCAGCCGGTGATCATCCTGTCGCTGACCGTCTGCCCGCGCGGGCGCTGACGGCTTCGCGCGCGCCGCAGCGCTGCGCGAGGCAGCGGCGCTGCATGGGAGTGCGCGAATTCCAGCGCGGCCTCCGGCCGGGGCCCCGTCTACCAGCGCGATTTCGCGACCGCCGCGCGCAGCTCGTCGGCGCGCCGGGCGACGCCCGAGCGCATCACCCACTCGAGCTTCCGCATGTTGGCGATGTCCCGGGTCGGGTCGCCGCCCACGATCAGCAGGTCGGCCGACTTCCCCTTCTCGATCGTGCCCAGCTCGGCGGCCCGGCCCATGGCGCGAGCCGCCTCGCGCGTGCTCGCGATGAGCACCTCGGCGGGGCGCATGCCGTCGTGCTGCATGGCCTCCATCTCGGCGTGGATCGCGGGGCCGTGGAGCGTGAGCGGGTTCCCCGCATCGGTCCCCGTGACGATCGGGATCCCGGCGCCGCGGACGCGGAGGAGGTTATCCGCCATCTGCCGCCGGAGCGCCGCGAACAATGAATCGCGCGCGACCGGGGACGAGCCGAGGACGCGACGAGCCTCCTCGGCGGTCGCTGCGACGTGTGCCCGCGTGAGCGAGTCCACGGCGCCGAACGGATCGTCCACGTTGGGCGCGCGCCCGGTGCGTGCCGCCGCGGGCAGCGCCGCGTACCCGTCGATCACCGTGAGCGTCGGGCAGTAGAAGGCCCCGGAGCGCTTGGCGAGCGCCAGGAACTCCGCGTCGACCGGGTGGTCATCGACGCTGTGGACGAGGAGTCGCGCCCCCGCGCGCAACGCGACCTTCGCCTCCTTGAGCCCGGTCGCATGGACGATCAACGGCAGCCGCTCGCGCCGGGCCTCGGCGCCGGCCGCCATCACGTCGCGCGTCATGGCGTCGAAGTCGCTTCCCGGGCGGACGATGAACCACACCTTGACCGCGTCGGATCCCAGGGACTCGAGGTAACGCACGCCCCGCACGGCTGCGGCCGTGTCGGCGAGGTAGATGAATTGCCGCTCGGCGGGGAGGTTCAACCAGAAGTCGTAGGTCGAGAGCAACGGACCCGCCGCCGACATGTGCGGCGCGTCCGTGTTCGCCTCGGCCGCGTGTGCCAGCGCCACGGTCCACGGGTAGCCGCCCACGTCGAACACGGTGGTCACGCCGCTCGCCAGGTAGGCGCGCTGGAACACCTGCGGGTGCTCGCGCAGGCGCTTCTCGGTGTCTTCGTAGGGGAAGCGATCGCGCAGGTCGAGCGCGTCGGGGCGCCCGTCCACCCAGCCCGTCTGCGAGAAGTGGACGTGCGTGTCGATCAGGCCCGGGACGACGAAGCGCCCGCGCGCGTCGAGCGTGTCGACCCCCGCGGGGATCGTCACCCGGCTCCGCGGGCCCGCCGCCTCGATCTTCCCGTCGCGCACGACGATCACCGCGTTCGCGATCACCGGCCCGCCGGTCCCGTCGATGAGCGTGCCGCCCACGACCGCGAGCGGCGGCGGCGGCTGGCCGGAGGCGGCGGGGAACGCGGTGGTGAGCGCGATCCGCCAGCCATCCGGCGTCTCGACGAACAGTCGCTCCGAGAGCCCCGACTGCTCGTCGGCCCCGTAGCGGACACGATAGCGGTAGGTGCCGTAGACGAGCCCCGGGCGCACCGGCGTGAGCCGGAGGTCCAAGCCCTCGAACGCATCCGGCCAGTTGCTGTCCCTGGGTTTCGCGAGCGACTCGTAGCCGAGCGTGGACCCCGCGGGGCCGGTGACGATGAGCCCGGGTGAATCGAGGTAGCAGGCGAGGTAGGCGGTGCGATCGCGGTGGCGGATGGCGTCGAGGTTGCGCTCGAAGAGCGCGCGGGCGGCGGCCAGGTCCGGCGCCGCGATCGCAC
>DATDEX010000330.1:0-5317 GCA_036522895.1 Candidatus Eiseniibacteriota bacterium
GGCGTCGCGCCCGCGCGGTTCCTGCCGCTCCGCCCTGCCGCTCCGCCCGTGCCCCGCCCGCGGCGCGCGTGCTAACGTCGCGTTCGCGCGAGCCACCCACCCCTCGACCCGGAGGACGCCGCCGTGCCGCCCGAGCTCTACCCCGTTCACCCGCACGTGCGCGAGCGATCGCACATCCGCTCGCTCGAGGAGTACCGGGAGCTCTACCGCAGATCGCTCGAGGATCCGTCCGGCTTCTGGGCCGAGCAGGCGCGGACGCTCGACTGGTACCACCCCTGGCACACCGTGCTCGACGCGGACTACGAGGCGGTGGATTTCGGCTGGTACCTCGGCGGGCGACTCAACGCCTGCTTCAACTGCGTCGACCGCCACGTCGAGAAGCACGGCGAGCGGACCGCGATCGTGTGGGCCGGCGACGAGCCCGGCACGTACCGGCACGTGTCGTACCGCGAGCTCAAGCACGAGGTCTGCCGGCTCGCGAACGTGCTGCTCGCGCACGGCGTCCGGAAGGGCGACCGGGTCTGCATCTACATGCCGATGATCCCCGAGACCGCGTACGCCATGCTGGCGTGCGCCCGCATCGGCGCCGTCCACTCCGTGGTGTTCGGCGGGTTCTCCGCGGACTCGCTGCGCGACCGCATCCTCGATGCCGGCTGCAAGGTGCTCATCACCGCGAACGAGGGGATGCGCGGCGGCAGGGCGATCCCGCTCAAGGCCATCGCCGACCGGGCGATCGAGGGGCTGGCCATGGTCGAGACCGTGCTCGTGGCCCGACGGACCGCGCGCGAGGTGCCCATGCGCGAGGGCCGCGACCGCTGGCTCGAGGACGAGATGAAACGCCAGCGGAGCACCTGCACGGTCGCGTGGATGGGCGCGGAGGATCCGCTCTACATCCTGTACACGTCCGGCAGCACCGGCAAACCCAAGGGCGTGCTGCACACGACCGGGGGGTACCTCGTGTACGCGGCGATGACGCACAGGCTGGTGTTCGACTGGCACGAGGGCGACGTCTATTGCTGCGCGGCGGACGTGGGCTGGGTCACCGGGCACACGTACATCGTCTACGGTCCGCTCGCGAACGGCGCCACCACCGTGATGTTCGAGTCGACGCCCGTCTACCCGGATCCGGGCCGCTACTGGCGCATGGTGGACGATCTCGGAATCAACATCTTCTACACCGCGCCCACGGCGCTCCGCGCGATCGCGCAGGCGGGCGACGAGCACGTCAAGCGCTACGCGCGGAAGAGCCTGCGCGTCCTCGGCTCCGTGGGCGAGCCCATCAACCCCGAGATCTGGCGGTGGTACCACGACGTCGTGGGCGAAGGGCGCTGCGCGGTGGTCGACACGTGGTGGCAGACCGAGACCGGCGGCATCCTGATCACGCCGCTCCCGGGCTCGATCGCGCCCAAGCCCGGGGCGGCCACGCTGCCGTTCTTTGGAATAAAGCCGGTCGTGCTCGACCCCGACTCCGGCCGCGTGCTCGATGGCAACGGCGTCTCGGGCGCGCTCTGCCTCGCGTCGCCGTGGCCGGGGCAGGCGCGCACGGTGTGGGGCGATCACGAGCGCTTCAGGGAGACGTACTTCACCCAGTACAAGGGCTACTACTTCACCGGCGACGGCTGCCGGCGCGACGAGGACGGCTATTACTGGATCACCGGCCGGATCGACGACGTGCTGAACGTGGCGGGGCACCGGCTCGGCACGGCCGAGGTGGAAAGCGCGCTCGTCGCGCACGAGGCGGTGGCCGAGGCGGCGGTCGTGGGCTACCCGCACGCGCTCAAAGGCCAGGGAATCTACGCCTACGTGCTGCTCACGTCCGAGTGGGCGAACCGCGCCGGCCCCGAGCTGGAGGGTGGTCTCAAGGAGCAGGTGCGGCATGCGATCGGAGGCTTCGCCACCCCCGACGTGATCCACATCGTGCCGGGCCTGCCGAAGACGCGGAGCGGAAAGATCATGCGCAGGATCCTCCGCAAGATCGCCGCGGGCGAGTACGAGGGACTCGGCGACGTCACCACGCTCGCCGAGCCGGAGGTGGTGGAAAAGCTCATCGGCCAGCACCGCGAGCGCGTGACCGCGGGGCGTTGAGCGTTCGCCGCCCACGGGTTGCGGCCCCCGGCGGCGCCCTGGGGCATTCCGCCCAGCGCTGGGGACGTTGGCCCGTTCTATATTAATTGTACCCAACTCATAAAATATCGTTGAACTCCTGGAATAGGATTCCTACACTTCTTCTCGTGCTGTTCTGAGGTCCCTCCTACCGCGACCCTTGCCGCGCGATCTGCCCGCACGGTGCGGTGGGTTCTCCGAGCCAGCTTCATCACCCACGTGCGCGCCGTGCACCGGCGCGGTCCCGTCGTTCCCGGCCTCCTCGCGGCCGAGCGGCGGACCGTCCGGACATGACTCGCATGCTGGCAGCTCGCCCCGGCCCCCTTCCGGCGCCCTGCCCTGGTGTAAAGCTCGTCCTCTGGTGGAGGGTCCCCACGTGAAGCGCTTCTACTCCGTTGCACTCGCATCCATGGCCGCGTTGGCGGCCATCGCCGCCCCCGCAAGCGCAGCCACGCTGCGCGCGCCCCAGGCGGCCATCTCCGGTACGTCGCTGCAGACCTATTTCAACGGCGTCGGTGAATCCATCAACGTCACCACCGATCAGCTGAACATCCAGCGCTGGAAGACGACGATCTCCGGCAACAGCACGATGACGCTCCAGATCTCGCTCGCCGGCAATCCCCGCGCCGACGCGGTCGGCGTCTACAACGCCAATGGCCCGGATTCGCCGCCGCTCTACGAGGTGTTCCCCGGCTCGGCCCCGGCGAACTGGTTCGCGATCGCCTCGTTCCGCCCGGCGACCAGTCAGTTGATCGTCAGCCGTTTCGACCAGTCCGGCGTGCTCCAGGCTGGACCGATCACGTACAACGGCGTGAACACGTCGGACTTCGGCTACTACATCCAGGGTCCGAACGGCACGATGTACACGCAGGACTCGCGTCAGCCGGGCACGAACTCGACCCAGGCGGTCGTGTACGCGGGCACCGGCGACAACTTCGGCTGCTGGTGGCTGTGCTTCGAGGACAGCCCGCTCGGCGGCCAGGGCTCGGATCTGAGCTTCGACGACGCCGTCCTGTTCCTGGAATCGGTGAACCCGACCCCCGTCTCGCACACGACGTGGGGCTCGGTGAAGGCTCGCTTCCGGTAGTCGACGAAGTCGCGCTCTCGCCGCAGCTCACGAGTTGACCGACGCGCCCGGGCCGCCCCCGGGCGCGTCGGGCGTTTCCCGGTCCGGGTGCGGTCGCCGGGCCGCGCGCGGCGAACGGCGTTACAATGGAAGCGCCATGGCCCGCCTCCTCCTCCTCCACAAGCCCTACGGCGTGTTGTGCCAGTTCACCGCCCGGGACGGCCGGCGCACGCTGGCCGATTCCGTCCGCATGCCGGGCGTCTACCCCGCAGGCCGGCTCGACGCCGACAGCGAGGGGCTCGTCGTCCTGACCGACGACGGCCGGCTGCAGGCGCGGATCGCCGACCCCTGGCACGACCTCGAGAAGCTCTACTGGGCGCAAGTCGACGGCGACATCGCCGAGCCGGCGCTGGAGCGGCTCCGGCGCGGCGTCGCGCTGGCGGAGGGCACGACGCTCCCGGCGCGCGCGCGCCGCATCCCCGAGCCCGAGCTGCCGCCCCGCGAGCCCCCGATCCGCGTGCGGCGTGCGATCCCGACCTCGTGGATCGAGCTGGCGCTCTCCGAGGGCCGGAACC
This sequence comes from Candidatus Eiseniibacteriota bacterium, assembly GCA_036522895.1. Taxonomy (GTDB): domain Bacteria; phylum Eisenbacteria; class RBG-16-71-46; order RBG-16-71-46; family RBG-16-71-46; genus JAIOPA01. The sequence goes on from DATDEX010000330.1 coordinate 3,745, forward strand.
GCCAGGTGCGCCGGATGACCGCGGCCGTCGGCCACCCGACGCTGCGGCTCGTGCGCGTGGGCGTCGGGCCGTGGCGGCTCGACGGGCTCGCCCCCGGGAGCTGGCGGGAGGCCGACCCGCGAGAGGTGCTTTCCCGGTGAGCACGACGACCCGGCTCACGGGCGGGAAGCGTCTCGGCCCATACGAGATCCGGGGGCAGCTCGGCGCCGGCGGCATGGGTGAGGTGTGGCTCGCGCACGACACGCGGCTCGAGCGCGAGGTGGCGCTCAAGGTGCTGCCCGCGCGTCTCACCGCGGACAGTGCCGCGCTCGCGCTGTTCCGGAACGAGGCGCTCGCGCTGGCGTCGCTCAACCACCCGAACATCGCCACGATCCACGGGCTCGAGGAAACGCCCGGCGGCACCATGGTGCTGGTGCTCGAGCGCGTCGAGGGCGAGTCACTCGCCTCAAGGCTCGCCCACGGGGCGCTGTCCGTGGACGAGGCGCTCCAGATCGGCGCCCAGGTCGCCCAGGCGCTCGAGGTGGCGCACGAGCGCGGCGTCGTCCACCGGGACTTGAAGCCCGGGAACGTCATGCTCGGGCCGCGCGGGCTCGTCAAGGTGCTCGACTTCGGGCTCGCGAAGCGCACGCACGGCCTCGCCGGCCCCGGCGGGGGCCAGGCGCCCGGATCGTCCGCCCCGACCGCGCTCCCGCCCGTCCCGCCCGGCCAGACCGCGACGCTCACCGGTCCGGTCGCGGGCACGCCCGGCTACATGAGCCCGGAGCAGGTGCTCGCCGGCACACAGGATTCGCGCACGGACGTGTTCGCGTTCGGCTGCGTGCTCTACGAGTGCCTGTGCGGCCGCCGCGCGTTCCCCGCGGACGACCCGTACGTCGCCATGGCCCAGGTGCTCACGGAGACGCCTGACCCGAACGCCCTCCCGGAGCGCACGCCGCCCGCCGTGCGCGCGCTGCTCGACGCCTGCTTCACGAAGGACGCCGAGGCGCGCCCGCGCGACGTGCGTCCGCTCCGCTTCACGCTCGAGGAGGCGCTCGGCATCCGGCGCGCGGCGGCACTCCGCGAGGGCGAGGCGGTCACGACGCCCCAGAACCTGCCCGCGCAGGCCACGAGCTTCGTGGGTCGCGACGCGACGCTCGCGGAGTGCTCGGCCGCGCTCGGCGAGACGCGGCTCCTGACGCTCGCCGGCATGGGCGGCTCGGGGAAGACGCGGTTGGCGCTGTGCCTCGCCGAGACGCAGCTCGAGACGTTCCGCGACGGCGTCTGGTTCGTGGACGTGGCGCCGCTCGCCGAGCCCGAGCGACTGGTGGAGGCGCTGGCCGCGGTGATCGGCGTCCGTGACGAGGCCGGCCGCACGCTGCTCGAGGGCGTGCTCGCGTGGCTCGCGCCGCGCCGCGCGCTCGTGCTCCTCGACAATGCCGAGACGCACCGGGGAGCGTGCGCGGCGCTCGCCGCACAGCTCCTCGGCCGCTGCCGCGACCTGAAGCTGCTCGTGACGAGCCGCGAGCCACTGGAGATGGAGGGCGAAGCGCTCTACACCGTGCCCACGCTGGGAGTGCCGCCGGCGGGCGCGCGC
>DATDEX010000331.1:0-11186 GCA_036522895.1 Candidatus Eiseniibacteriota bacterium
GGCGGCCTCGCATGTCGAGGCCGCCCGCCCGGGACGCTGCAGCCGGCGACTACTTCCTGCCGCTCGTCGAGAACGTCTGCTTCATGCGCTTGTCCATTTCCTCCTTGGTCACATCTTCCTTGTGGGTTGCGACGCCCCACACGTGCCCGAACGGATCGGTGAGCGAGCCGTAGCGATCGCCCCAGAACTGATCGGCGAGCGGCATCTTGACCGTGCCACCCAGGCTGATCGCCTTCTTGAACATCGCATCACAGTCCTCGGTGTAGATGTTGAGCGTGACCGAGGAGCCCCCGATCGTCTGCGGCGAGCGCGCGGCCATCTCCGGCATCTCGTCGCTCAGGTAGAACTTCGAATCTCCGATCTTGAGCTCGGCGTGCATGATGCTCGTGCCGTCGGGGCCGAGCATGACGCCGAGTTCCTTCGCGCCGAACGCGTTCTTGTAGTACTCGATCGCCTTGCGACCGCCCTTCACGATCAGGCCGGCGGTGATGCTGTGGTTGCCTTCGGGAATCGGCTTCACTTTGGCCATGACATCCTCCCTGCTCCCGTGTGCGACGCGTGAGAGTCGTTGCATCCCTGCAGCGATCGACCCGCCGGGCAGGCCGTTGCTCCGGCGACTTGCGGCGAACGGAAAGCCTACTCCGGTGCCGGCGCGCGGACCACGAAATGCACCGAAATCACATAGCGTCCAGAGATTGTCACGGCCGCATCATGTCCGTGTGACGACAAACACGGCGGTCCCAACGCTCCGTACGCTCCGTGCTGCCCGCAACTGACCCTGCCGATAGATCAGTTGCGCGGCCGGCCCACTCGAACCGGCGCGATGGGCGACCGGTCCTCGTGGATCGCGGTCGCGCGTGGTGCGCGGGGTACCCCTGCCGGCCTCCTGGTGTCCCCGCCCGGAAACGGAGCGAACGTGATCCGTGCGAGCCTGAGATCCGTGGCCGCGTGTGCGCTGACCTGCCTGCTGCCGCTCGCGATTCCCGGTGTTGCCCGCGACGCATTCGCGGCCGGCGCGAAGCCGCGCTTGTGGGTGCTGCAGCCGGGCGGCAACCTCGTCGAGTTCGATTCCGCCGACTTCTCGCGGCTCGAGTCGCTCAAGCTTCCACCGGCCGTCCTGTCGTCGCCGGGTCGCCTCGCGATCAATGCCGGTGGGCAGATCCTGTGCGCGCTCGGCGACGATCAGTACTGGACGTGGGACGGGAGGACCTCCCGCACGTTCGGCTCCGTCTCCACCGAGCATCCGTTGGCCGCCGGTGCGCTCGCGGCGGCCGACACGTCGCGGCAGTGGTTCCTCGGTGCGGACGGCAGCACGCTCTTCGTGGCGGAGAACGCGTTCGCCAAGACGCTCGAAGCGGACGGCAACGAAAAGAGCGTCGTGAACCGGGTGCGCGTGCTCCAGACGGACTTCTCGGGGCGCACGCTCGGAGAGCTCGCGACGTTCGCGTTCCCGCCGTGCGAGTGCGCCACCGGGTCCTGCTCAGAGACCTGTCCGGAAGCACTCGTGTGGGCGCCCGAAGGCGTGGTGGGCGACTTCTTCTTCCTCACGCACGTCGTGCCGGGCCAGATCGGCGCGACCTACGGTCCAACCTTCCTCTATCGCGCCGCGTCAGGCGGCTGGCGCGCGTTCGCGACCAAGAGCGCGGGGGACTCGATCGCGGACGCCTCCGCCGGCGGGGCGCCCTGGATCGAGATCGACGGCGACGGCGGCTGCTGTGGCTGGACGAACCAGGGGAGCGATCGGGCCACCCTGTATGTCCGCGATACCAGCCAGGTGGTCTTCGACGAGTGGACGCGCTATCGGAACCAGGATTACGACGTGAGCTTCTACCTGGCGAACGCCCGCCTCGCCCCGGGCAACCGGCGCGCGGCGTACACGATCCGCGCGACCGAGACCGCCATCGCGGAGCTGCGCCTGTCCGACGATGGCCACGCGGATCCGGCGGAGCTGGCCGCCATCCGGCGCGGGCTGGCCGAGTTGCCCGTGGTGGAGGTGTGCGGGCTGAGCGTGGAGCGCGGGGTCACGCTGCGGCTCGCGCACGCGGACCTGGTCGGCTGGGCGAGCGATCACGAGCTGCTCGTGGTGGAGGCGGACCGGCTGGTTGCGGTCGACGTCATCACGAAGCGCGAGCGAGCGACCGGGATCACGCTCCGGGGCGCGGGCGACGCCTACCTCGTCCGCTGACGCGCGGAGGGCGCGGAGTACCCAGGCGCCTCAGCGCGGCGCGGGTTTCGCGCCGAAGCGCGCGAGCAGGTAGGTGCGCAGCGAATCGTGCTCGCCCGCCGCGACCGGCGCGCCCCACTTTTCCATGAGCGCGAGCGTCTTCTCCCAGCCGAGGGAATCCTTGGCCTGCTGCGTGACGAGCATCGGCGAATGGCAGACCGCGCAGGCGCGCCCGGCGATGTCGTCGCCCGGCCCGGGCGGGAAGCGATCGGGGTAGAGCGTGCGAGCGTGCGGGGCCGGGGCCCGGCGCGGGGAGGCGGGACGCGCCGCCATCGTGGCGAGCGGCGTGGCGATCGCCACCGCGAGCAGTGCCAGCGTCGCGAGCACGCTACGCGCGGACATGAACGCTCACCTGGTGGATCGAGTTGTTGCCGTAGCCGCCCGCGTTGGCGCGCGCCGCCATCGGCTGCGTTTCGCCGGCGCCATCGGTGGCGCGCGCGAGGAGCACGAGGTCCCCCGACCGGGCGGCGTCCACCTGCGCCTCCCACGCGCGCCAGGCGCCGGGCGACGTTTCGCCGGTGAGCGTGGCCTCGCGCCACGACGCGCCGCCGTCCGAGGAGATCTCGACCCGCTTCACCCCCGCCGCGCCGGCCCAGGCGAACCCGCGCATCGCGACGGGGCCCGGGCGGACCACCGAGCCTTCGAGCGGCCGCGTGATGAGTGACTTGACCCGCAGCGCTTCCACCGGGGCCGCGGCCGTCGGGTCCTCACCGGGGTAGGTGTAGCGATATCCTCTCACCATGAAGTGATTGTCCGACGGCGTCGCCTCGACGCGGATGCGCGTGAGCCACTTGGTCGACGCCATCCCGAACCAGCCCGGGACGATGGCGCGGAGCGGGGCGCCGTGCCGCTTCCCGAGCGGAGCGCCGTTCATGCCGTACGCGAGCAGCACGTCGTCCATCGCCTTCTCGAGCGGGATGCTCCGCACGAACCGCGGCGCCTGCGGCAGCGTCGCCTGATCCGCCGCCTCGAACCACACGTGGCGCGCCTCGGGCCGGACCCCCGCACGCTCGAGGAGCGCGCGAAGCGGAACGCCCCGCCAGCGTGCGGTGCCGACGGCGCCGCGCTCCCATTGCGTGCCGGACGTGCTCGGCAGCCGGAAGAGGCCGCGGCCATTGCCCGCGCACTCGAGCGTGATCGGGGCATCGACCGCGGGCATCCCGCGGAGGTCGGCGAGCGCGAACGCAAGCGGCGTCTCGACGAGGCCGGCGATTTCGAGCCGCCAGCTCGCGGCGTCCACGTCCGGCGGGACGAAATGGCTGCGGACGAAGAACACGTCGGTGGGCGTGACCCAGGACCCGCCGAGCGCGGCGAGCGAGGTCTCCCAGTGTTCCGGCCAGTCGTTCCGCACGAAGATTCCGGGATCGGCCGCCGCCAGCACCGCCCGCGCCCAGGGCGGGAGCGACGCGAGCGCCGCGGCACCCGGGCCCGCAGCGGCGAGCGTTGCGAGAAATCTGCGCCGGCTCGAGGAGGCCATGCCCCGCATCTTAGCCCGGAACCGGCGCCCCTGGGGAGGCGGCGGCGCCGGCGGATGCCCGGGGCGTTGCCGCCGCGGCCGCACCCGCCGGTTTCTTCGTAACTTTCGCCCCCGTGGTGGATATCTCCGGTGCGGGCGCACCGCTCGCGACCGCTCGACCCCGATCCGGAGACTCGCATGACCACGCTCGCCGCCGCGCCCGAGTCGAGGCCCGCCCCGCGGCTCGTCGCCCCGATTGCCCACACGATCGCGCTCGTGCTGCTCTTCCTCGCCATGGCGGTGGGCGGCGGACTGCTGCAGCACCAGGCCGCGCACTCGGCCATGCTGCCGGCCCCGAGCCGTCCCACCGCCGTCTACCTCTACCTGATCGCGATGGAATGGGGCCTCGTCCTCTACGTGGCGCGGGGCGGGCTCCGCCGCACCGGGACGGCGCTACGTGACCTGGTCGGCGGACACTGGGGCCGCCCCGCCGACGTCGCGCGCGATGCGGCGCTGGCGCTCGCCGCGTGGGCGGTGTGGACGCTCGTCTCGTGGGGCATCGACCGCCTGGCGGGGCCGGATCACGCGGCGTCGGTGCGATCCCTGCTTCCCCGGCATCCGCTCGACGTCGCGCTCTGGGTCGCGCTCTCGATGAGCGCCGGCTTCGCGGAGGAGCTGGTGTTCCGGGGCTATCTGCTCGTCCAGTTCCGCGCGCTGACGCATAGCACCGCGCTCGCGCTCGTCATGCAGGCGGCGTTGTTCGGCGTCTCGCACGGCTACCAGGGCGCCCGCGCCTGCGCGACGATCGCGCTCTTCGGCCTCCTCTACGGCGCGCTCGCGCTCCGGAGCCGAAGCCTCCGCCCGGGTATGCTCGCCCACGCCTGGACCGACATCGCGAGCGGGATCTTCCGGATCTGAGCTTTCGCATTCGATCGTGGCGTCGAACGTCGCACGGTCGCAGCAGCCGAACGAGGCCGCGGGGTGACGAACTTTGCCGAGCTCTATCGCCAGTACGCACCGGATGTCTTCCACTTCGCGCTCTACCTCTCGGGGGACCGGGCCGAAGCCGAGGACATCACCGCCGAGACGTTCGTGCGCGCGTGGGCCGCGCCGGAGCCCATCCGGATGACCACGGTGAAGGGCTACCTGCTCACCATCGCCCGCAATCTCTTCCTGCACGGTCGGCGACGGCGGCGCCGCGAGACCGGCCTCGAGGACGTGCACGCGGATCCGGGACCGGGGCCCGAGGCGCGGGCCGATCGAGATTCCGAGCTGCGGGTCGTGCTGGCGGCGCTCGCGCGCCTTCCCGAGATCGACCGCGCGGCGCTGCTCATGCGGGCCGGCGACGAGATGCCGTACGAGGAGATCGCCCGCGCGCTCGGCATCTCGCTCGCGTCCGTGAAGGTCAAGATCCACCGGGCGCGACTCGCGCTCGCCCATTTGAGAGGGGTGTGACCGAAAATGGCTGAGCACGAATCGGGTACCGCGCTTCCGGAGCTGCCGCGCGAGGTGCTGCTGGACCTGCTGCCGGCTTATGCGTCGGGCGAGGCGAGCGCCGCGACGCGGGCGCTCGTCGAAGCCCACCTGGCGAAGGATCCCGAGCTGGCGCGGCGGCTCCGCGAGGCAAGCGCGCTGCCGAGGGCGGGGGGGGGGCTTCCCGCCGAGCTGGAGCTGCGAGCGCTCCGACGCACGCGCGGGGCGTTGAGCGTCCAACGCTGGCTCTTCGGGCTCGCGACCACGTTCACGGCGCTCTCGCTCACGAGCCGGATCGAGTTCGGCGACGGCGGGATCAAGCGTTTCAGCCTGCTGATCTTCGACTACCCGTACCCGTTCGGCATCTGCCTGGCGCTCGCCGTCGCGTTCTGGATCGCCTACGTCGCCGTGCGCAGGAGGCTCGAGGCCGCCGCGTGGTGAGGCGCGGGCTCTTGGCGACGCGGCGGGGGGACGCGGCGGGAACGAGGCCCGACTGCGGCGAGCCGCCCGGCGGCGCGGCGAAGGCGCCGCCGGGCGGCGTCGTTCACTGGAATACGGACGCCGTGAGCTTCACGTCGGCGTGCGCCCACGCCCGGCGGAAGCGCGCCTCCGCCGCGGCCGCCGCGGCCGCACGCTTCTCCGCCCGGAGTGCGAGCGCCAGGCCACGCAGCGACCAGCCATTCTCCGGATGCCGCCGGAGGTCGTCGCGATAGACCGCTTCGGCGTCCTTCGCGCGGCCCGCCTCGAGGAGCACCGCGCCGAGCGTGTGCCGAACGGGATACGGCCAGGTCGGCGGCTCGTCGTAGTGCAGGCTGTCCTCCCCGGCCACCGCGAGTCGCAGGAGCCGGACGCCATCCTCCGTCTGGCCTCTCCTGGCGGCGATCTCGCCCGCGAGCGCGTTCGTCGCGAGGCGGAGGAGCGGCGCCGCCAGGTTGATGCTGATCAGCATGTCCGGCGGGACCGCGGCCGCCATGGCCCGCACCGAGTCCAGCTCGGCCGTGGCGGCGTCGTACTGGCCCTTGGCCGAGAGCGCCACGCCGCGCGCGTAGTGGAAGAGTCCCGAGGCGTAACGCTCCGAGGCCGGCGGCATCGGCTCCTTCATCACGTCGTCCCAGCGCCCGAACCGCAGCAGCATCATGACCGGGTAGGGCGGCACCAGCTCGAGCATGGACATCTGCGCGATCATCTCCGGCGGCACGTTGCCGGCGACCTTGCGCGACGCCGCGATCGCCTCCTCGCTCCGGCCCTCCATCATCGCCGAGAACATGATGAACTGGATGTTGTGGGTGTAGTACATGAGCGGGTAGATCCCCTCGGGCTTCTGCTCCGCGATGTACTTCTGGTCCACGGCCGCCGCGATCTTGTTGCGCTGGAGCGCGTCCTCGTAGCGTCCGACCCGCGCGTAGATGTGCGAGGGCATGTGGACCAGGTGCCCCGCGCCGGGGACGAGCGTCTCGAGCCGCTTCGCGGCGGCCAGTGCCCGCTCGGGATGATCCGACGCCTCGACCGAATGGATGTAGAAGTGGTTGGCGCCCGGGTGCTCGGGATGCTGCTTCAGCACGCCTTCGAGCGTGGCGATCGCATCGAGCGTGCCCGGATTCGGCGCGCCATCGTGCGTCCACTGGTTCCACGGGTTCAGGTCGAGAATCGACTCCGCGTAGAGCGTGGCCGCGTCGGGATCGTTGGGGAAGCGCGTCGCGAGCTTCTTCATCGCCTGGCAGTACGCCGTGTCGAGCGCCGTGCGGCTCGCCTTGGGATCGGGCGAGTAGCGCGCGCCGAGCGCCTCGATGTAGGCCTGCTCCGCCGGGCCCGCCTTCGCGGCGAGCGCGTTCGCCTGGGTGAGCGCTTCGTTCGCGGTCTTGGCCCCGGCCTCGTCCATCGGGAAGTTGATGTTGGGTCCGGCGGAGACCGCGATGCCCCACCACGCCATCGCGCAGTTCGAATCGAGCTTCGCCGCCTGCTGGAACGCCCGGATGGCCTCGGCGTGGTTGAACCCGTAGTAGAGCCGCAGTCCCTGGTCGAAGTACTTCTGCGCGTCGGGCGACGCGGTGATCTTGTGCGTCCACGTCCCGAGGTCGGTATAGAGCGGCGGCGGCGCCGTGGCCTGGCTCGCCATCTCGTGCTCGTGCTGGGCGATGGCGGGGGTGGCCGCGAGCAGCAGGGCCGCGAGCGCTGCGAACGATCCGCGGTTCATGAATATGCCTCCGGGGTGAGGTGTACGCCTGACGGCGCGGCATGCTAGCACGCTCGTGAACGTGGGCCACCCGCGCACGAGCCGCCGCGCGGACGTGTACGGGAGGACGTCGCGGCGCGTGACGGCCGGGCGGGCAGGGCCGATCCGGCGGGCGGGCGACGGGGCCCGCTCGTGTCGAATCGGACACGCGAGCGTGTGCACCGGCCCACATTCGCCCGCCGCGACGAATGGGCCGGCAGCGCCAAGCCCAAGCCCCGCATGGGCCCCGCCGCCGCCGCCGCCCGGCACCCGGCTTGCAGTTCTCCGCTCCGTCCAACCGAAAGGAGCGGAACATGTCCACGGCACGTCTCACCGGCCGGCTCGCGTGGCTGGCCCCCCTCGTGCTTCTTCTGTGCGCGAACCTCGCGCATGCGCAGGCCGACGCCTCGGCGCGGTCGCTTTCACCCTACTTCTTCGTCGAGGGTGGCGATCCGGCCACGGACCGCCTGCCGCTGCTCGGCACCCGCGTGACGGTCGAGGTGGCCGGCGTGATCGCCGACGTGACGGTGCGGCAGACCTACAAGAACGACGGCACCCGGCCGATCCACGCGCGCTACGTGTTCCCGGCCTCCACGCGCGCCGCCGTCCACGGGCTGACGATGACGGTGGGCGACGAGCGCGTCGTCGCGAAGATCAAGGAGCGCGGGGAAGCGCGGAAGGAGTACGTCGCGGCGAAGCAGGCGGGGAAGAACGCCGCGCTGCTCGAGGAGCAGCGCCCCAACGTGTTCAGCATGGAGGTGTCGAACATCATGCCGGGGCAGCAGGTCGAGGTGGAGCTTCGCTACAGCGAGCTGCTGGTGCCGACCGCGGGTGTCTACGAGCTCGTCTATCCGACCGTGGTCGGGCCGCGCTACTCCACGATTCCCGCCGCGGGCGCCCGCCGCGCGGATGCCTGGATCGAGACGCCCTACACCCCCGCGGGCACGCCGCCCACCTACTCCCTGGCGCTCGCCGGCGTGGTGAACGCGGGCATGCCGATCCGCGAGCTCGCGAGCCCCTCGCACACGCTGCTCACGAAATGGCAGAACCCCGCCCGCGTGGAGTTCGCGCTGGCGCCGTCCGAACGCGCGGGGGGAAATCGCGACTTCGTGCTGCGCTTCCGGCTCGACGGGGACCGGATCCAGACCGGGCTCCTCCTCTACCCGGGGCCGGAGGAGAACTTCTTCGTCACCATGATCCAGCCCCCCGGCCGCGTGGTCCCCGAGGACATCCCGCCGCGCGAGTACATCTTCGTGGTCGACGTGTCGGGCTCGATGGCCGGTTTTCCGCTCGAGACCTCCAAGGCGCTCCTGAGAGACCTGATCGGGCATCTCCGCCCCACCGACACGTTCGACGTGCTGCTCTTCTCCGGCGGCTCGCGGCTCATGTCGGAGCGCTCCGTGCCCGCGACCGCGCGAAACATCGAGCGCGCCGTGGCGGCGATCTCGCAGGAGAACGGCGGGGGCGGCACCGAGTTGTTGGCCGCGATGAAGCGCGCGCTCGCGATCCCGGGCGACGACGCCGCGCGCTCGCGAAGCATCCTCGTGATCACGGACGGCTACATCGGCGCCGAGCGCGAGGTGTTCACGACCATCCGCGAGAACCGCGGCCGGGCGAACGTGTACGCGTTCGGGATCGGCACCGCCGTCAACCGCCACCTGATCGAGGGGCTGGCGCGCGCCGGCATGGGCGAGCCGTTCGTCGCGATCGGCGAGGCGCAGGCCCGGGAGTCTGCCGCCCGCTTCCGCGAGTACGTTCAGTCTCCGCTCCTCACCGGCGTCCAGGTCGCGTTCGACGGCTTCGAGGCCTACGACGTCCAGCCCGCGTCGATCCCCGACGTGCTCGCGGAGCGGCCGATCGTGGTGACCGGCAAGTGGCGGGGCGAGCCCCGCGGCCAGGTCGTGGTGACGGGCGCGACCGGCGCCGGCGCGTTCCGCCGCTCGCTCGCGGTCTCGGAAGTCGAGCCCGACACGTCGCTCCGCGCGCTCCGTTACCTCTGGGCACGCACCCGGATCGCGGAGCTGTCGGACTTCGGCGATTCACCCGAGAGCGACGAGAGCAGGCGCGAGCTGGTCTCGCTCGGGCTCACCTACCAGTTGCTCACCCGCCACACCTCGTTCATCGCGGTCCACGAGCGGATCGTCAACCCGCTCGCGCAGGGCGACGACGTGGTGCAGCCACTGCCGCTGCCCGCCGGGGTGCCCAACAGCGCGGTCGGCGACATGGGCACCGGCGACGAGCCGGGGCTCGCGTGGCTCCTCGCGCTCGCGCTCGCCGCGGGGCTCTGCCTGTGGTTCTGGCGCCGCACGCCGGCGCTCGGCCGGTGACGCCGATGCGGCGCCGGGAGGCCGGGCTCGTCGCGGGCGAATGGCCGGCGAGGACGACGCGCGGGGAGGGCTTCGTCGACGTGCCGTCGTGGCGACATCGCGCGGCGAACGGGGCCTGCGTCGTCCTGGCGCTGGCGCTCGCCTGGATACTCAAGGAGTTCTACAGCCGCGCCCGCTTCGAAGACCTGCACTGGGTCCTGGCGCCCACGCGCCGGCTCGTCGAGTGGCTGACCGGGGCCGCGTTCGAAGAGGAGCCCGGCCAAGGTTACCTGAGCCGCGATCGGCTCTACCGGATCGTGCCGGCGTGCGCGGGCGTCAACTTCCTGATCGTCGCGTTCGCGAGCCTCGTCTGCGGCCTCGTGCACACGCGCGCGAGCTGGCGCGGCCGGGCGGCGCTGCTCGCGGGGAGCGCGCTCGCCGCGTACGCGGTGACGATCGTGGCCAACGCCGCACGCATCGCGATCGCGATGCGGCTCCACGACGCCGGCGCCTCGCTCGGGCCGCTCACGGGCGAGCGCCTGCACTGCGCGGCCGGGGTCGCCGTGTACTTCGCGTTTCTGTGCGCGCTCTTCGCGATCGGGGCGCGGGTGACGGGGGCGCGAAATGAACTCGCGCTCTGAGCATGCGTCGCACGCCGCTGGCCTTCGCGTTCCGCTTGCGCTCGTGCCGTTCGCGGTCTACCTCGGTGTAACTATTCTCGAGCCCGCCATCCATGGCGCCGCATGGCGCACGGGCTTCTGGGAGCACACCGCGATCACGCTCGCGGTCTCGGGCGTGATGATGGGGGCCTGGCTCGCGGTGCCGCGCCCCGGACACGCCGTGCTTCGCGCGGCTCTCCGACGGCGTTCCGGCGCTGCGACCGCCGGTGCAGCGGCTACAGCCGGAACCCCGCCGTCACGCCGAGCGTCTCGCCGGTGATCCCGGCCGCTTCGTCCGAGGCGAAGAACAGCGCGGTGGCGGCAATCTCCTCGGGCTCGAGCATGCGCTTGAGCGCCGTGGGCTCGACGAAGAACTCGCGCTCGATGTCGGCGGGCGTCCGGCCGAGCGCGGCCGCGCGGTCGCGCACCACGTTGCCGATCCGCTCGCCGCGAACCGCGCCGGGCGCGATCGCGTTCACCGTGATGCCGTGCGGGCCCAGCTCGAGCGCGAGCGAGCGCGTGAGCCCGATCAGGCCCCATTTGGACGCGGCATACGGGCTGCGCATCGCGTAGCCGATCCGTCCCGCGACCGACGTGATGTTGATGATCCGGCCGTTGCGTTGCGCGACGAGATGCGGGATCGCGAACTTGGAACACAGGAACGCTCCGGTCAGGTTGACGGCGAGCGTGCGCTCCCAGTCCTCGGCACGCGCCTCGGCCACCGACGCCGTGGGCCCGGCAATGCCGGCGTTGTTGACGAGGATGTCGAGCCGGCCGAACTCGCGAACCGTGGACTCGACGAGCTTCGTCACGGCGGGTTCGCTCGCGACGTCGGCGACCACGGCGAGCGAGCGGC
>DATDEX010000332.1:0-5565 GCA_036522895.1 Candidatus Eiseniibacteriota bacterium
GCCGTCTGCGACGATCTGGCCGCCGCGGTGCGCTGGTTCCTCGCGCACCGGGCCTGAAGGCGGCGCCTCGTCAGCGGTCGGGCGAGAGCCCCAGCTCGAAATCGCGGCCCCCGTCGACGACCCGGTAGTGGACGGTGTAGCCGGGCACCTTGAGTTGCGCCGGCTGGAGCCAGCGGTCCTCGACCATGTCCTCGAGCCGGTGCGGGTACTCGCCGCGCTCGCGCGCGAACAGCTCGACCGCCTCGCGCAAGTCCCGCGTCTGGGCGATCGCGTAGACGTCGCTCTCGGGGTCCAGCGGGCGGCCGGCCGGAACGTGTGCCGCGGCGAGGCGGACGAGCGCGACGATCGCGAGCACGCCGGCGGCCACCGCGAGCTCGCGCGTCCACACCGGCGTGTGCCGGGCATCGCGCGCCGGGGCGGCCGCGGCCGGGGTCGCGGAGGCGATCCCGGGATCGCGCCGGCCCACGAACTCGATCCACTGCGACTCCATCATGCGGTGCAGGGCTTCGTACGCCTCGTACTCGACGAGCGGAGCGGCCTGCACGACCTCGGCCACCGTGTGCTGGCCGTCCACGATGCCGAAGATCTCGCGCTCCTCGTCGGACAGGGTTTCGTCCGGGTCGGGCAGGTCGCGCACGCCGAGCAGCTGGTAGGGGTCCTTGAACACGGCCACGAACCGCTTCTGCTCGTCGAAGCGGCGTGCGGCCTCGATCATGACGCCTTCCATGCTCAGCATGACGAGCGACTCGCCGGGCCAGCGGTTCACCGGATCGAAGCGGTACGAGCCGTTCTCCCAGCGCACGAGCCGCATCAGGTCGTTCAGGATCTGACGTTCGAGCAGGGAAGCGAGCTCGCCGGCCTCGAGGTAACGGCCCTTCACGAGCAGGTCCTCCAGATCGCGCCCCGACTCCTTCTGGATCGTGACCAGCCCGCGGAACTGCTCGTCGGAGAGCCGATGGACCTTGCGGAGGAACGCCGCGAGCGCGTCGTCCTTCGTGAGCCCGGGCTGGCGCGTCGAGACGATGCGCCCGTCCGTCACCCAGACCTGGAAGCGCTCGGTGTTCCACTCCATGACGAGGCAGCCGGACTTCTTCTGGGATCCCACGAGCTGCAGGATCTCCATCGCCGAGAAATCGCGGAGGTTGCCTTGCAGGGCCATGCGAGCCTCAGGCCGCGAGCGACGACTGGCGGCGGGTGGACTGGGTGATGCGGCCGTGCATGGCCGCTTCGAGCTGAGCTTCCCGCGCGCGCTCGCGCGAGACGACGACGAAGTAGCTGCCGAGCGAGCACGCGTAGACGGCCATCAGGCCGGCGAGCAACACCACGCCCGGTACCTCGCTGCCGGGGACGGCCAGGCGTGGGGTCATGGAGAACGGCGAGGCGAATCCGAACGTGAGCCGCACGAGCAGCCAGGCGCACGCGATCAACAGCGTGGGCCCGAACACGCGCTGGTGCGCGAGCAGTCCGTAGCCGGGCACGACCGCGGCGAGCGCCGTGCGCCCGAGGCGCGCGGCGTGGCGGCGGCGGGCGCGGTGCTGGAGCAGGAGGACGCGGGAGAACTCGTGCGTCTCGGCCCCGGCGCCGATGCGCGCGCACTCGGGACACAGCGCGGCCTCGCGGCGGCGCTTCGTGCAGCGCCGGCAGACGATGACGCCGCAGTTGCTGCACGCGCGCAGCGGCAGCCGGCGGTGCTGCCAGCGCCCGAGCGCCCCTCCGAGCCCGATCGCGAGGAGCGCGGCGAACGAGAACGGCAGCCCGGCGGTCTCCATGTGGCCGCGCAGCACGAGCGGCAGCGGCTGCCGGCCGCGAGGCCGCCGCGCCTGGTTGAGCGCGTGCCAGAATGTGTGCGGCGGGGGCCAGACGTCCATGAGCGGGAGCAGGCCGGCCGTGCCGGCGCGGGCCTGGTATTGCTTCACCATGTCGAAGTCGATCGTCGAGGCCTGACGGAGCTCGCTGTTGGCCGCCGTGTACTCGAAGCGCCGGGTGTGGAGCTGGGCGGCGTTGAAATGGGCGGCGACGCTCAGCGGGTTGCTGCGCGCCGCGCGGGCGTAGAACTCGAGCGCCTCGTCGATGTGGCCCCGCATGGCGGCGACGTTCCCGAGGTTCGTGAGCACGGCCTCGTTCTCGGGCCAGGCCGCGAGCGCGGCCTGGTAGGCCCGCTCGGCCACGGCCAGCTCGCCGCTCCGGCGGGCGAGCCAGGCCACCGCGAACTGGGCGAAGCCGTCGCGCGGATCGGCCTGTGCGTAGGCCTGGACGCGCTCGAGCCGGGCCGGGTCCCCCGCGGCGTTCTCGAGCAGCGGCAGCTCGTAGAACGGGCGGGAGTCGGTGTGGAGCGCCTGGGTGAAATGATCGAGCGTCGAGAGCGCGAACGGCGCCCCCACCGCTGCCGTCGCTAGCAGCACGCCGAGCACGCGCTCGCGCGCCCGCAGCATCGGCCAGAGGAACGCGAGCAGGAAGAGGACCGGGAGCGTGAGGCCGATGCCGGCCAGGAACGGCAGCACGAGCAGCACCGGCACCCACCAGCGCGCCGTGACCGGCGAGATGATGCGCGTGAGCTCCTCGTTGAGCGCGTGCGAGAGCTCGTGGCGCCGGTGCACCACCACGAACAGTCCCGCGAACAGGAGTCCCGCGAACACCGCCTCGAGACCCAGGACGAGCGCGTTCGCGGCGAGGTCGAGCTGCAGGTTGAAGTCGTGCCGCCACATGTCGAGCACCGCGGCGCTGTGGAGGAGCGTCTGCGCCGGGTCGCTGAACAGCGACCAGCTCGCGAGCGTGACGTGGGGCTCGAGGAACGAGGGGTCGAGCTCCAGCGCCCCGCGCACGTCGGCAACCGCCTCCTGGTCCTGCCCGGACTGGCGTGCGATGAGGCCACGCCGGTAGAAGAGGCGGGCCTCGGCGGGGAGGACGTCGATCTGCTGCGCGTTCTTCCAGGCCACCCACGCGTTCACGTCACGGAGGTCGCTCGGGCGCGTTGCCGCCGTGCCGGCGGCGGGAGGGGCGAGGAGGCCCTCGCGCGGATCCTGCGCGGAGGCGGGCCGGGAGCCGAGTGCCACCCCGAGGACCGCGAGCCCCGCCAGCGTCGCCCCGGCGAGGACGAGCACGACGAGGGACGCGGTCCACCGGCGCAGGCCACGGCCCAGCGCCCGCACGTGGCCAAAGCGCGCACGCGCCACCCTCCCTGCTCGGTTCATCTCCCGCATTCCCTTGACACTCCGAGGGTTCGCTCCGTAACGTCCGGGCCGCCACCAGCATTATCGGCGGTGTTTTCGAGCCGCTTGAGAGCCATCTCCTCCCCGCGCCCGCGGCCCGCCGCTGGCTCCCGGGGCCGGCCCCGCCACGACGCGCGACCCGGTTCGCTCCGGGTCGCCCGCCCTCGGGGCCAAGGCAATCGCCGGGGGTCCCGATGGAGCACACGCAGACCGGAACCGCGCCGTGGATCCGGATCCGCGACGCCGCCGCGCACGTCGGCGGCACGGTCGAGATCCGCGGCTGGATCACGCACCGCCGCTCGAGCGGCAAGGTGCAGTTCCTGGTCGTCCGCGACGGGAGCGGGCAGATGCAGTGCGTCGCGGGGGTGAAGGACCTGGCGCCGGAGCAGTGGGAGGCGAGTGGTGCGCTCACCCAGGAATCGGCGGTGATCGTGCGCGGCGAGGTGAAGGCGGACCCGCGCCAGGTGGGCGGAGTCGAGCTCGGGCTCTCGCACCTCGAGGTGGTCTCCGTCGCGGCGGACTACCCGATCACCCCCAAGGAGCACGGGGTGGACTTCCTCATGGACCACCGCCACCTGTGGCTCCGGGCCCCGCGACAGCAGGCGATCCTGAGAATCCGCGCCGAGATCATCGCCGCGTTCCGCGACGTGATGGACCACGAGGGCTTCGTGCTCGTGGATGCTCCCATCTTCACGCCCAACGCGTGCGAGGGCACCACGACGCTGTTCGAGACCCAGTACTTCGACGACAAGGCGTATCTGTCCCAGAGCGGACAGCTCTACATGGAAGCCGCGGCGATGGCGCTGGGCCGCGTGTACTGTTTCGGGCCGGCGTTTCGAGCCGAGAAGAGCAAGACGCGCCGGCACCTGATCGAGTTCTGGATGATGGAGCCGGAGTGGGCGTGGGCGACGCTCGACGACGTCGTCGCGCTCGAGGAGCGGCTGCTCGTGGCCACCGTGGGCCGCGTGCTGGATCGCTGCCGGGAGGACTTGAAGATCGTCGAGCGCGACACCACGAAGCTCGAGCGCGTGAAGGGGCCGTTTCCGCGGATCCATTACAACGACGCGGTGCGCATGCTGCACGCGGCCGGGCGCGAGTTCGAGTGGGGCGGCGACTTCGGCGCCCCCGACGAAACCGAGCTGTCGAGCCGCTACGACACACCCGTGTTCGTGACCCACTACCCCGCGGCGGTGAAGGCGTTCTACATGGAGCCCGACCCGTCCGACCCGCGGCTCTCGCTCTCGTGCGACTGCCTGGCGCCCGAGGGCTACGGCGAGATCATCGGCAGCGGCCAGCGCATGTCGAGCCTGGACCTGCTCACCCGGCGGATCGACGACCACGGGCTGCCGCAGGCCGCGTTCGAGTGGTACAAGGACCTCCGCCGCTACGGCTCCGTGCCGCACTCCGGCTTCGGCATCGGCGTCGAGCGCACCCTGGCCTGGATCGCCGGGCTCGAGCACGTCCGCGAGAGCGCGGCGTTCGCGCGCATGCTCTACCGCCTGACGCCGTGACCCCGTGACGCGAACGCGGCGGCGGGGGGTGGCGCGGCCGTTGCCAATCCTTGACAGCCCATGCACGGCTTCCTAGTGTCCGGCGCTTCCTCGTGCACCATGTGGGCCCAGCCGGAGCCGGCGTCAGGCATCCGGTACGCTCGCATCCTCCGGCGAACCCTTCATTGACATGCTCGGACACGCCTCTCTAGACTCGATAGACTTCGTCGTCCCGGGCCCCGGCCAATCTCGGCTTCCGCCGGCCCGTGGGTTCTGTGCGCCCGTCCTCGCCGCCCTTCTCGCGGCGGGTTGCGCGCGGCACGACGCCTCCCGACCCGTGGAAGATACCGAGACGAGCGGGCGTATCTCGATCGCCGCCGCACCGGACGTGCACGCGCTGGCGCGTGCGGAGGTGGATTCGTTCGCGGTCGTTTACCCCAAGGCCACACTCGAGTTGCGGGAAGCGGAGTCGTCGGGTCAGGTGATTTCGGCGCTGCTCGCGGGGCGCGCCGATGTCGCGGTCGCGGGTCGCGACCTGGAGCCGGAGGAACGTGAAGTGGCACGCAGGAACGGGATCGAGATCGACGGCCACCGGATCGCGCTGGACGCGATGTGCCCGATCGTTCACGCCGCGAACCCGGTCCGGAACGTGACGCTCGGCGAGCTGCAGCGCATCTGGCTCGCGGAGGTGGGCGACTGGACCGGGCTCGGTGGCCCGGCGGGCAAGATCCTGCCCGTCCTGCCGCCGCTTCAGTGGGAGTACAAGGTTTTTTCCGAAGGCGAGCTCCTGACGCCGGGAAAAGAGTTTCGCGAAAGCCTGCTCCAGCGGCTGAACTCGCTGGGCAAGGAAGGGTGGGAACTTTCCC
>DATDEX010000333.1:0-12041 GCA_036522895.1 Candidatus Eiseniibacteriota bacterium
GTCGGCGCGCTCGGCCGCACAGCTCGCCGCGAGGTGCCCTCGCAGGTCGGCGGGCCGGTCCCCGCGCGCCACGGACGTGTCGGCGATCGACAGCGCGCGCGCCGCGAGCTGGTGGACGAGCGCCATGCTCGGCTGCGCCGCCTGGGCCTCGCGGAGCCACGCGAGCAGGCCCGAGCGGAGCGTGGGGGTATCCGGCGAGCGGTCGGTCGCGGCGAAGCGCTCGAGCGCGTCGAGGAAGGCGCGCGCCACGCCGCCGGAGCCCGACGTGCGATCGTGCGTGAACACCGCGCTCACTTCCCGAACAGTTGCTGCAACCAGAGCAGCGTCGTCTGCCGTCCGAGCTCTCCGAACGCCTCGGTGAGCGGGATCTCCTTGGGACACACCTCGACGCAGTTCTGCGCGTTGCCGCAGTCCACGAGGCCGCCCCGGCCCATGATCTCGGCGAGGCGCTCCTGCGCGTTCATGCGGCCGGTGGGGTGGGAGTTGAAGAGGCGCACCTGCGCGAGCGGCGCGGGACCGATGAAGTCCGAGCTGTCGTTGTACTGCGGGCACACCTCCATGCAGCAGCCGCAGGTCATGCAGCGCGAGAACGCGTAGCTCACCTCCTGCTGGGCGGGCGAGAGGCGCGGGCCCGGCCCCAGCTCGTACGAGCCGTCGATCGGGATCCAGGCCTTGACGCGCTTCAGGGCGTCGAACATGGGCGAGCGATCGACCTGGAGATCGCGCACGACCGGGAACTTCGTGAGCGGCTCCAGCGTCACCGGGCCCTCGCCGAGCGAGTCGATCAGCGCCGTGCAGGACTGGCGCGGCCTGCCGTTCACGAGCATCGTGCATGAACCGCACACCTCCTCGAGGCAGGAGGCCTCCCAGTGGACGGGCGTCGTCTTCTGCCCCTGCCGGGTCACGGGGTTCTTGCGCAGCTCCATGAGGCACGAGATCACGTTCATGTTCGGCTGCCAGGGCAGCGCGAACTCCTCCCACCGCGGCGAGCTCGTGGGCGAGTCCTGTCGCTTGATCTTCAGCTCGATCGTCTGGCGCGCCATCAGTCGTACCTCCGCTCGACCGGGGCGCAGAGCGACACGTCCACCGGGTCGTATCGGAAACGCGGCCCCTCGGCGGTGTACGAGGCGACCGTGGTCTTGAGCCAGTTCGCGTCGTCGCGCCTGGGGTACTCGGGCTTGTAGTGCGCCCCGCGGCTCTCGTTCCGGGCGAGCGCGCCCAGCGTGACGACCCGCGCGAGGTGCAGCATGTTCCAGAGCTGGTTCAGGAACGACAGCGGCGCGTTCGCCCACGTGCCCTGGTCGAGGACGCCGGCGCGCGGCCAGCGCTCCATGAGCTCCAGGATCTTCGCGTCGGTCTCGCGGAGCCGGGCGTCGTGGCGGACGATCGTCACGTTCTCGAGCATCGTCCGGCCCAGCTCGTCGGCGAGCCGGTAGGGGTTCTCGGGGCCGTCGCGCTTGCCGAGCTCGGCGAAGCGCGCCGTCCATCGCCGCTCGGCCGCCGCGAGCACGGCCGCGGGCGACTCGTCCGCGCCCTTCGCGCCGGCGAGGTGGGCGAGCACCGCGGGGCCCGCGACCTGGCCGGCGTACACGCACGACAGCAGCGAGTTCGCGCCGAGGCGATTGGCGCCGTGGTACTGGTAGTCGCACTCGCCGACGGCGTAGAGCCCGTCCACGCTCGTCCGCTGGTTTCGCGGGCTCGCGAGGTTCAGGAATCCGTCGCTCGTCCGCTCGTAGTCCACCCACAGTCCGCCCATCGAGTAGTGGACGGCGGGGTAGATCTTCATCGGCTGCTCGCACGGGTCCTCGCCCGTGAATTTCTCGTAGATCTCGAGGATGCCCTCGAGCTTCTTCTTGAGCGTCTCGCGCGGAACGTGCGTCAGGTCCAGGTACACGACCATGCCCCCGCCGACGCCCAGCCCCATGTCGACGCAGACGTTGTGGATTTCGCGGCTCGCGACGTCGCGCGGCACGAGGTTCTGGTACTTGGGGTAGCGCTCCTCGAGGAAGTACCAGCGCTCGCTCTCCGGGATGCTCTTGGGCGGCCGCTCGTCGCCCTTCTTCCTCGGCACCCACACGCGCCCGCCCTCACCGCGCGCGGACTCGCTCATGAGCCGCAGCTTGTCCATGCCCGGGATCGCGGTGGGGTGGACCTGGATGAATTCGCCGTTCCCGTAGTCGGCGCCGTCCATGTAGGCGGCGGCCGCGGCGGAGCCCGAGTTGATGATCGAGTTCGTGCTGCGCCCGAACATGAGGCCGGGCCCGCCCGTGGCCATGACCACGGCCCCGGCGGCGAACGCCCGGGGCTTCATGCTGCGCAGGTCGAGCGCCACGAGGCCGACGCAGCGCCCGCCATCGTCGCGCGCCGTTCCCACGAACTCCCAGCCCTCGTACTTCGTCACCAGGCCGCCCGCCTCGTGGCGCCGCACCTGCTCGTCGAGCGCGTAGAGCAGCTGCTGCCCGGTGGTCGCGCCGGCGAACGCGGTGCGGTGGTGCATCGTGCCGCCGAAGCGGCGGAAGTCGAGCAAGCCCTCGGGCGTGCGATTGAACGTCACGCCCATGCGGTCGAACAGATAGATGATGCCGGGCGCCGCGTAGCACATCCCCTTGACGGGGGGCTGGTGCGCGAGGAAGTCGCCGCCGCGGCACGTGTCGAAGAAGTGCACCTCGGGCGAATCGTTCTCGCCCTTCACGTTCACGGCGCCGTTGATGCCGCCCTGCGCGCACACCGAGTGCGAGCGCTTGACCGGCACGATCGAGAACAGGTCCACCGGCACGCCGGCCTCGGCCAGCTTGATCGTCGTCATGAGGCCGGCGAGCCCGCCCCCGACCACGGCGACGCGCGGGGCGGCCATCAGCGCGACCCCCGTTCGAGGACGACCGAGCCGTGCTCGGCCGCGTGCGGCTTCTGGAGGAAGTTGGCGCGGAAGCCGCGGAAGCCGAGCAGCGACCCCACGCCGAGCACCGACAGGGCGAGCGTCACCGCGAGCCCGAGCCGCGCGACCTGGCGCTGCGCGCCGCGGCCGGTGACGAGGCCCCAGTGGATCGCGAACCCGAACAGGCCGTTCCCGAAGTGGTAGCACGCGGCGACCGTGCCGAGCACGTAGAACGCCAGCACGGCCGGGTTCGCGAGGTGGTGGTTCACGTACGCGTAGGCGCTCGAGGAGTTCAGGTACGCCTTGTCGAAGCGCAGCGCCCAGGTGTGGTAGAGGAGGTAGAACACGAGCAGGATCCCGCTCGCCCGCTGGAGCGCGTACTGCCAGTTCCGCGGGTAGGCGAACTTCCCGACGTTGGCCTGGCCGGTGGTGGCGATCAGCACCCCGAGCACCATGTGGAACGCGATCGGCAGCCAGATCCCGAGCGCCTCGATCACGACCACGAACGGCAGCCGGGCGAGGTCGGCGACCGCGGCGTCGAAGGCCACGGGGCCCTGGAGCGAGCGCGCGTTGGTGTAGAGGTGCTCGAGCAGGAAGAGCCCGATGGGGACCACGCCCGTGAGCGAGTGCAGCCGCCGGAGCGTGAAATACGTGCGATCGCTGACCTTCATGGGCTCGACCCTTCTCCCTGAGCGTGGCGAACGGAGTCACCCGCAAAAATAACAGACTCCGCGCGGACGCGCGCGACCGTGGCCCCCCGGGGGGCCACGGCGCGCGGCCCGTGAGCATTTCTCGCGCAACAGGTTGCGGCATCGCACGCTGGTGGCGCACGCCGCGCGCCGCATGTTACCGTGCGGGGTCATCCGGCAGCGGGAGGGGTCCCGGGAACGGTCCCTCCCTGGCGCCCTGGCGCCGCCGGCGAAGCGTGCGGGTTCGAATCCCGCGCGGTCCCGCTGCCCCTCGGAGAGTCATCGCTCGTCCATGACGGTGTCCGTCCAGGAACTCATCCAGCACCAGCTTCTCCCGCGCGTCTCCAAGCCCAATCGCTACCTGGGCCACGCGCTGGGCGAGGTCCGGAAGCCGCTCGACCGGGCCGACGTGCGCGTGCTGATCGCGTTCCCCGACGCTTACGAGATCGGGCTCTCGAACCTCGGGATCCGCATCCTCCACCACGTCCTGAACGGCCGCGCCGACACGGCCTGCGAGCTCGCGTTCGCCCCGTGGCCGGACGCCGAAGCCGAGATGAAGCGCCTCGGAATCCCGCTCTTCTCGCTCGACTCGCATGCGCCGGCCGGGGAGTTCGACGTCATCGGCTTCTCGCTCCAGTACGAGCTCCAGTACACGAACGTGCTCATGATGCTCGAGCTCGCCGGCCTGCCGCTCCGCACGCTCGAGCGCGACGAGCACCACCCGCTCGTGATCGCCGGGGGCGCCCAGGCGTTCAGCCCCGAGCCCATGGCCGAGTTCATCGACGCGTTCGTCGTCGGGGACGGCGAGGAAGTGATCCACCGCGTCGTGGACCTCGTGAAGCAGGCGAAGCGCGAACGCTGGAGCCGGCCGGCGCTGCTGCGTCGGCTCGCGCACGTGCCCGGCACCTACGTGCCCTCCGGCTACGCCACCGTGTCGTCGCCCGAGGGCTGGCTCGTGCCGCACGCGCGCCCGGGCTTCCCCGAGCGCGTGTGGTCCGCCTACGTGAAGGAGCTGAAGCAGGAATACTACCCGCCGATGCCGCTCCTCCCGGTCGGCGAGATCACGCACGACCGCCTCTCGGTCGAGGTGATGCGCGGCTGCACGCGCGGCTGCCGCTTCTGCCAGGCGGGGATGATCAACCGCCCCGTGCGCGAGAAGCCCGCGCAGCAGGTCGTGAGCGAGGTGCTGCGCGGGCTCCAGGGGACCGGGCTCGAGGAGGTGTCGCTCATCTCGTTGAGCACGACGGATCACACCCAGATCGTCGAGCAGGTGAACGCGCTCGCCGACCTCCTCTGCCCGACGCGGGTCCAGCTCTCGCTCCCGTCCACGCGCCCGGACAACGTGCCCGTCGAGGTGGCGCGCCGGATCGCCGCCCAGAAGAAGGGCACGATCACGCTCGCGCCGGAGGCGGGCAGCCAGCGGATGCGTGACGTGATCAACAAGAACCACACCGAGGCCGAGCTCCTCAACTCGGTCGCCACCGCCGCCCGTGAGGGCTACACGGGCGCCAAGCTCTACTTCATGTGCGGACTCCCGAGCGAGACCGACGAGGATCTCCGGGCGATCCTGGACCTCGGGCAGAAGGCCTGGCAGGCGGCCCGCGACGCCGGCAACAAGGCGTTCCGGATCACGGTGAGCGTCTCGCCGCACGTCCCCAAGCCGCACACGCCGTTCGCGTGGGCGGCGCAGGTGGACACCGCCGAGCTCAATCGCCGGCTCGGGATCCTGCGCGCGGCGGTCAAGGGCAAGCCCATTTCGCTCAAGTACCGGGACGCCGAGACGAGCCTGCTCGAGGGTGTGTTCACGCGCGGCGACCGCCGGCTCGGCGCCGTGGTCGAGGACGCCTACCGCCGCGGCTGCCGCTTCGACGCCTGGAGCGAGCACCTGCGCTTCGCGACCTGGCTCGACGTGTTCGCGGCGCACGGGCTCGACCCCGAGCGCTACCTGGTCGAGCGCGCGACCGACCTCGATCAGCCCTGGGACGTCGTCCAGTCCCCCGTCACCAAGAAGTTCCTCGTGCGCGACAAGCTCCGCGCCGACCAGGCCGCGATCCTCGAGGATTGCCGGCTCGAGGACGTCTGCTTCTCGTGCGGCGTCGTCGACTGCAATCAGCGGCCCTGGGTCAAGCAGCCGCATCCCGATCTCGACCTCGAGCAGGTCCTCGCCACGCTTCCGGCGCCGGCGTTCGGCCGTCGTGCCCCGACCAGGGGCAGGAACGGTGCCAGCGCGACCGCGGGCGGCGTGGCCACCAGCACACGTTTCCGGTTCGAGTTCGAGAAGGGCGCCAGCATGCGCTTCCTCTCGCACCTGGACCTCATGCGCACCTGGGAGCGGGCTCTCCGCCGCTCCGGGCTGCCGCTCGCTTTCACCCAGGGACATCACCCGCATCTCAAGATGTCGTTCGGGCCGCCGTTGCCCCTGGGATTTCGTTCACGGGCCGAAGTGTTCGATCTGGAGCTGACCCGGCCGCCGGGCCTCGACCTCGCCGAGAGGTTGAACGCCGTGCTGCCGGGGGGACTCCGGGTGACCGGCTTCCGGCCCATCCTCTACAAGACTCCCTCGCTCATGAGTCAGCTGGAAGGCGCGAGCTACCGGGTACGGTTCCCGGTCAGCTATCTCGCCGAGGCCGGGATCGTCCCCGGCCAGCTGCACTCGCGGCTGCACGAACGCGTCACGCGCCTGCTGGCGCAGGACGTGGTGGTGGTGCGGCGGAAGTGCGAGGACAAGGCACGCGAATTCGACGCCAGACCTTCGATCGTGACGATGCAAGTCAGCCTCGACGAGGCCCCGGCGGTGCTGGACCTGCACCTGCGCTTCACCCTGCGCGCGTCAGCCCGCCCCGACGACCTCCTCGGCCTGCTGGTCCCCGAAGCCGACCCCCGCACCGTGGATGTGGAGCGCACGGCGATGTGGGCGGAACGGGGTGGCGAGCGGTGGGAGCCGCTTCGCCTGCTCTCGCCACGATAGGAGAGGCACGAACGCGCGTCCGGGAAGGACGCCCGTGAAGCAGCGCATCATCATCAACGCGGACACGTACGAGACCCGCGTCGCCATCCTGGAGAACGACGAGCTCGCGGAGCTGTTCGTCGAGCGGGCCGAGCAGCGCCGGAACGTGGGCGACGTGTACAAGGCCCGGGTCAACGCCGTGCTGCCCGGCATGCAATCCGCGTTCGTGGACATGGGGCTGCCGAAGACCGGGTTCCTGCACGCCTCCGACCTCGCGGAATCCCTGTCCACGCTCGAAGATCTCTCGGACGCGGACGAGAGCACCGGCGACCACAAGCGCCGCCGGCGCGCCCCGGTCCCGAAGATCGAGGACCACCTCAAGAAGGGCCAGGAGATCCTCGTCCAGATCACGAAGGAGTCGATCGGGACCAAGGGCCCGCGGGTGACGCAGCAGATCAGCCTGCCGGGCCGCTTTTGCGTGCTCATGCCGGGCGTGGACCACATCGGGGTGTCGCGCCGCATCGAGGATCGCGCCGAGCGCCAGCGCATCAAGGCCATCATCTCGGACCTGAAGCCGAAGAATGTCGGCGTCATCGCCCGTACGGTCGGCGAGGGGAAGGGTGACGCCGAGTACGCCGCGGACATCAAGCACCTGGCCCGGCTGTGGCAGAAGCTCGAGAAGAAGGCCTCGGGCGTGCACGCGCCCGCGCTCGTGCACCGCGAGCTGGAAATGGCCGCCGGGTTGATCCGCGACCTGTTCACCGACGACGTCGAGGAGGTGTTCATCGACGACGAGGATTCGCATGGCGAGATCGAGCACTACCTGAAGGCGGTGAGCCCCGAGCTGGCCGACCGCGTCAAGCACTACCAGGGCAAGGCCCCCATCTTCGACGCGTTCGGTATCGAGCCGCAGATCGAGAAGACGTTCGAGCGCAAGGTCTGGCTGAAAAAGGGCGGCTACATCTGCATCGACCACGCCGAGGCGCTCGTCGCGGTCGACGTGAACACCGGGCGCTTCACCGGCAAGAAGAACCAGGAAGAGACCATCTTCCGCACGAACATGGAGGCCGCGGTCGAGGTGCCGCGCCAGCTGCGGCTGCGCGACATCGGCGGCATCATCGTGGTGGACTTCATCGACATGGAGTCGGAGGCGAACAAGCGCGCCGTGCTCGACACGCTGCGCGGCGAGCTCCGCAAGGACCGCGCCCGCACCAAGGCGTTCGCGGTGAGCGACCTGGGGCTGGTCGAGATGACGCGCCAGCGCGAGCGCTCGTCCCTGCTGCACTACTACACCGAGGACTGCCCGACCTGCGGCGGCCTCGGCAAGGTCCCGAGCAACGAGACGATGCTCGTGAAGCTCGAGCGCGCCCTGCGCCGCGTCGCCGCGCTCGGCGGCAACCGGCGCATCACGGTGAAGGTGGCGCCCGACGTGGCGCTCTACTTCGTCGAGGCCGAGGCGCGGCGCTTCGCGGAGCTGGAGAAGCGCTTCCGGCTGCAGGTGGACCTGAAGGACGACCCGCAGTTGAAGCGCGGCGAGATGCGCGTGCTGAACGACAAGAAGCAGGACCTGACGAAGCAGGTCGTCGGCGCGGTCCCGGGCACGTGACCGTACGGTGCGGCAGGCCCCTGGGGCCTGCCGCACCACGGCGTCGCAGGGGGATCAGCCCTGCCGGCGCCGTTTCGGTCAACGAACCAGGACGAGCCGCTGCCGCTGCGACGCGCCGCCGGCCAGCGCGCGGAACCAGTAGGCGCCGGGCGCCGCGAGCCGGCCGCCGTCGGTCCGCGCGTCCCACACGAGCCGGGTCGTGCCCGCCGGCAGGACCCCCGCGTGGACGGTTCGTACGCGCCGGCCACTCGCGTCGAACACGCCCAGCTCCACCCAGTCACTGCGCGCGAGCGTGACGTCGAGCGCCACGCGACCGCCCGCGGGATTCGGCCGGGGCGAGCCGAGCTCCAGACCCGCCGGGACGACCGGCGTGACCGCGAGGAGCTCGGAGCAGACGTCGAACGAGCCGCCGCCGCGGATGATGTCCCGCGCGCCGCTCGCGCCCGACGTGCCGGTGTTCGCCTTGAGGCCCACGAGATGGCTGCCCGGGCCCACCGCGGTGCCGGTGATGGACGCGTTGAGCGTGCCGAGCGCCAGGCGCACGGTGATCTCGTTCGATGCATTCAGGATCTGCCCGCCGGTCGCGGCGGCGATCGGCGTGAGCGTGAGCGAGCCGTTCGTCGCGCGGGCGACCCGGCCGTAGTGGAACGACGGCGTGCCCGATCCGTCGGTCGCCGCCTCGAGGTAGAACTGCTCGCCGCGCTCCGGGTTGCCGCCCGGCGCGTTCGCCGCGAAATACGCGCGCCAGAACGCGTTCGGCGGCGTCGTCGAGAGATCGCTCACCCGGATGTCGACCTCGAGCATCGGCGCCGAGCCCTGGACCGCGCAGCGATAGTCCACGGACAGGAGGTCGAACGGGTTGTCCGTCGGAATCGGCTGGAGGCTCGAGCCGGTGGCGTCGTGCAGGAAGTCCACGAGCTCGGGCGCCGAGGGGTCCGGGGTCGGCAGGGGGAGTGGCGTCACGGTGGCCAGCCGCCCGCTGCCGCCGTTCGCGGACGCGTAGAGCGAGGGACCCGCCAGCTGCCTCGCCACGAACGTGTGGCCGTCGAAGTCGTTGTGGTCGTCGGTGAACGCCACGACGCAGCCGCCGAGCGGATCGATCGCGACCTGGAAGTAGTCGCACAGGTTGCGGTTCTGCTGCGGCGTCACCGGCGTGTCCACGCCAAGCCCGCCGAGCGAGATGTTGCTCGAATGCACGACGTGGTCGCTCACCTCGGCGCGATGGAACGTGGGATCGTTCGCGGTGGCATCGAGCGTGATCGCCGACTGGACGCGCCAGTCCGCGCCGTTGTCGTTCGTCGCGTGATCGGTGCCGAACCACACGAGCGCCACCCGTCCGGCGCTGCCCGCCTCTAGCCACGGGAAGAGCGCCACGTGGCTCTCGGGGCCGTTCACCTTGACCGGCGCGCTCCACGTGTTTCCGGCATCGGTCGAGTGCGCGAGGTAGATGTCGAAGCCATCGCTCCAGGTCACGTACACGGTGCCATCGTCGCCGACCTTGACCGGATCGAACAGGTTGCCGTGCGACGTGCTGTTGTCCACCGTGCTCGTGGTCCAGGTGGCACCGGCGTCCGTCGAGTGGGAGACGAACACCGCGTTGCTCGACACGTGCGACACGTAAATGGCGCCGTTCCGGTGGTCGACGTCGATGTAGCCCGGCGTGGTGCCGGTCGGGCTCACGAGCGATGCGGCGCCCCAGTTGACGCCGTGGTCCGTGGAGCGCTGTACCCACAGGCCCGTGGCCGGGATCGGGGCGCGGTACATCTGGTAGACGACCGCGTCACCGTCGGCCTCGATCCACTGCCGGTCGTCCGCGGGAAAGTCGGCGACCGCGGGCGAGAGCGCGAAGTGGTCGCCGCGGTCGGTCGAGACCGCGGAGGAGATGTTGGCGGCCGCGAGGCTCACGATCGTGAGCGCGGGGACCGTGCTGCCGGGCGGGAACGACGTCGCGATGTCGATGTCGCCACCGCCGTCCTTGCCGCCCACGGTGTCCCCGGGCGCGAACGCGTCCGGCTGGCCCAGGTAGGTCGGCGAGCGCAGCTGCGCGTCGTAGCCCGGGCTCGAGGGGTCGAGGTCGAAGCGCCACACGTCGACGCCGCCGGGGACGCCGCGGATCCCGCCCACGTAGCAGTTCCCGCGCACGTCCACGCGCACGCTCGGCTCGCAATCGCGACCCGCCCCCGGGGCCACGACGGTGATGTTCGGGCTGAAGCTCACGTCGGCCTGCGCGGTGAGCGCCTGGCGGGGGGCCGGCGGGTTGACGAACTGGAGTGTGCCCTGGACCTGCTCCGGCGTCGTGGTCGAGGCCACGACGTGGAGAACGTAGCGGCGGGTCGCGGCGACGACGCCGTTCAGGGAGAGCGTGAATTCCTCGTGCGTCCCCGGCGGCGGGCCGTGCGAGGCCCCGACCGCGGGGCCGCCCAGCCCGTCCTGGAACGCGTAGAGGTCGAAGTCGTTCGCGGGCACGAGCCAGTCGATGGAGAGGCGCAGGTTGTGACCGGTGTAGTCCCCGGCCGCGACCACGACCCCGACCGTGTCGCAGCTCACGTCCTCGACGCAGACGGAGCCGTCGTTCGCCACGCCGCCGATGAGCGATGACGTGTAGTGGATGATTCCGGACGCGGGCGTGACGGTCACGGACTCCGGCGTCGCGGCGCGCGCGACGAGGCCCGGCACGGCGAGGCTCATGAGCAGGGAGCAGACGAGCAGGCGAGACGAACGGGACACGGCGACCTCCTGGGCGGCGGACCACGACGATCGGCCGCTGGGGGTTCGCGGCCTCGACAGGAGGAAGCTTCGTCGAGGCGAGTTGAGCGGGGCTTGACCGCACTCGAGCCGACGCTCACAACGTGTTGCGGGAATGGGGTCTCCGGGTCGGAGCGTCGTGGCCGGGCCGGCCCGCTCCCGACCCGCCCCCGGGGTGGGCCCGAAAGCGCTTGCCGGGTCAGGAGTCGGAGCGTAGCCTTATTGATATTGCTTCACGCACCCGGCCTCCCCCCTTTGCCGGGTATCGAATTCCCCATTCGACCAGGCGGGCCACCGCCCGTGGGAGGCCGTGCATGAGCCAGGGTCCGCGACCCGATCCGCGTGAGGCGCCGCGCGTCGCCAGCCGCGAAGCGAACGATCCCGAAGCCCGGGAGCGCACGGTCGGATCCATGGTCAGCGCGAGCCTGCTCGCCGTCCTCGGCACGCTCATCTTCGCCTGGGCGCTTCGCGCGCCCGACTATCCCTGGCTCTTCGCCGTGGGCGCGCTG
Organism: Candidatus Eiseniibacteriota bacterium; assembly: GCA_036522895.1. Taxonomy (GTDB): domain Bacteria; phylum Eisenbacteria; class RBG-16-71-46; order RBG-16-71-46; family RBG-16-71-46; genus JAIOPA01. The sequence goes on from DATDEX010000333.1 coordinate 11,372, forward strand.
CCGTGGATCACGGGCGTGATCCTGTTCGGGCGGGCGCTCTGGCGGTACACCCACCTCTTGTGAGCTCGCCCGCGGGGCGGCGGCACCTGCTGCCGATTCGCCCGGGGGGGTGCGCGGCCGGGCCTAGCGCTTGAGCACGCGGAACGAGAGCGGGCGCTGCAGCCGTTCGAAGCCGGTCCGGGACGGCTGATCCATTTGCGCGATGATCCGCTCGAGCGGTCGCATGCGATTCATCTCGGCGATCAACGCGCGGTCCGCGGGCGGGCCATCCACCACGATGATCACCCGCAGCGCGCCGCCGACGAGGTTCCACGCTCCGAGCGCCTCGTGGGTCGGCGGCCAGCCGGGGAGCAGCACCACGATCTCGACGCCGTCCGGCAGGATGACCTGCTGGAGTGGCTTCAGCTCCGCGTAGGTGGTGGGCCACTCCGGGAGCGCGAGCACCACCTGCCGGAGCCCGTTGATGAAGCGCAGGTCCTCGAGGTCGGCGGTGTTCGGGAGCCGGCGCATGACCACGTGCGTGCCGAAGCTGAAATCCTGCTCGAGGAGGAGTGGCGCGCAGAGCGGGTCATCCGGGTTCGCCTCGCGGGGAAGGGGCGCCGATCTCGCCACGGCGGACGCGGCCACCGCGGGGGGAGGAGCGGGTGCCGCCGGCGCGGGCGACTCGCCC
>DATDEX010000334.1:0-14229 GCA_036522895.1 Candidatus Eiseniibacteriota bacterium
GGTCAGCGCGTGGCAGGTCTCCTCGAGCAGCTGCGGGCACCTGAGCCAGTAGGTGGTGCGGAAGGTCTGTTCGGAGAAGTAGCGCCCGCAGTCGACACAACGGTAACGCTGGATGCGGCAGGGCGCGGCGCGGCGCGAGAAGAAGCCGGCGCGCAGCCAGCGCCACGAACTCGTTGGAGCACAGTGGTGTTCGCAGGCCTCATTGGGGCAGAACGGGGGCGCCGAGGAGACGGCGCGGGTACGCATGCCGCGGGTTCACTGCACCTTCCGCGCCATCCGCAATCTTCGGAGCACGACTCGCGGGCTCCCGCCCGGCGCCGGGAGGGGCGCACGTCAGGTGACTCCTTGAGCGCGCTTTGCGGGCTTCTCCCAATGGTCCCACTCGAGCGGCCGGCCTAAGTTCCGAAAGGGGCATAAGAAAGGGGGTCGGTCACCACGATCCCTCGTGTCACTTACTTGAGAGTCGAGCGAGAACCGAGCGGCTTCCCCCGACCGGTCCCAGTGGCCGGGCATTCGCAAGAGTTGCCGCTCGGCTCCGCTCCCGTGCGTGACGCCCACACCGAGCAGCTACCGGCGCGCCGCCCGCCGACACGGCCCCTGGTGAGCGATCCCCAGCGCCCCAACCCGCGGCAGGAGGGGAACGCGGCCGGGCTCGAGCTGCGCGGGCTCGGCAAGCGGTTCGGCGACCGCGCCGCGGTCGACGGGGTGAACCTCTCGATCGGCGCCGGCGAGCTGATGGTCCTCCTGGGTCCTTCCGGCTCCGGGAAGACGACGCTCCTCCGCATGGTCGCGGGCCTCGAAGCGCCCACCGGGGGCGAGATCCGCATCGCCGGCGAGCGCATGGACGCCGACACGCCGCCGCGCGCGCGCGGGATCGCCATGGTCTTTCAGAGCTACGCCCTCTATCCCCATCGGACCGTGTTCCAGAACATCGCGTTTCCGCTCGAGGCGATCCGGCTGCCGCGGCGGCAGATCGAGGAAAAGGTCCGATGGGCGGCCGAGATGTTCCACATCGACGCGCACCTGGAGCGCTACCCGCGCCAGCTCTCGGGCGGCGAGCGCCAGCGCGTCGCGCTCTGCCGGGCGCTCGTCCGCGACCCGAAGCTCTTTCTCTTCGACGAGCCGCTCGCCAGTCTCGACGCGAAGCTCCGCCACACGGCCCGCGACGAGCTCAAGCGTTTCCAGCGCCGGATCGGGATCGCGTGCCTGTACGTCACGCACGACCAGATCGAGGCGATGGGCCTCGGCGACCGCATCGCGGTCATGCATGCGGGGAAGCTCCGGCAGGTGGGGACCCCGCTCGAGATCTACCAGGATCCGGCCGACACGTTCGTCGCCACGTTCATCGGCCAGCCGCCCATGAACCTCATCGGGCCGGGCGACGCGACGCGGCCGCCCCGAACGCTGCTCGGGTTCCGTCCCGAGGACTTCCGCCCACGCGCCGTATTCGCCGACGGCGAGGAGTTTCTGGCGCTCCGCTTTCACGTCGTGCGGATCGAATACCTGGGCTCCGACCGGTACGCGTACGGTACGATCCCCGCTTCCGGCTCACCCGACGCCACGGTGATCGCCCGGCTGCCGGGAGCCTCCGGGCCCCGGATCGGGGAGGGGGAGACGCACGAGTTCGCCGTGTCGCGGCGCGCGATCCGTTATTTCGACGCCGCGACCGGCGCCAGGCGGCTGCCATGAACGCGCACGCGTCGCTCGCGGACCGCGAGCGATTCCTCGGCGCGGCGCTGCTTGCTCCCGCGCTCGCGTACGTGCTCCTGCTCGTGGCGGTTCCGTTCGTGCTCGCGATCGTGTTGAGCTTCAGCGACGCCAGCGCCGGCAGCCTGCGGTTCGGCTGGGCGGGGCTCCGGAACTACGCGGCCATCGTGGCCGATCCGATCTTCCTGCGTGCGCTCCGCAATACGGCGCTCGTCACGCTCGGCTCGCAGATGCTGGTCCTCGTGCTCGCCACCGCCGCCGCGCAGGTGTTCCGCAGGGCGTTCCGGGGCAGGCGGTTCGCCCGCTTCGTGCTCCTGCTGCCGTGGGCGGTGCCGGTTCCGCTCGCGGCGCTGGCGTGGATGTGGATCTTCGATTCCACGTTCAGCGTGCTCAACTGGACGCTCAAGCTCGCCGGCCTGCTCCACGGCTGGCTCTACTGGCTCGGCGATCCCGCGCTGGCGCTGGTCGCGGTGAGCATCGTTCAGGCCTGGCGCATCTTCCCGTTCGCGACCGTGATCGTGCTCGCCGGCCTGTCGTCCATCCCGTCGGACATCCTGGAAGCGACCATCGTCGACGGCGCCGGGTTCTGGCGGCGGCTGTTCGTCATCGAGCTTCCGCTGCTCCTGCCGGTGCTGAGCGTCGCGATCCTGTTCGGCGTGGTCTACTCCGCCACCGACCTGGGCGTGGTCTACATCCTCACCGGCGGCGGACCGGCCAACACGACGCAGGTGCTCGCCACGCTCGCGTTCCAGCGCGGGATCCAGGGCGCCGACCTCGGGCAGGGTGCCGCGATCGCGGTGTTCCTGCTGCCGTTCCTGCTCGCCGCGGCTTACGCGATGCTTCGCCTCGCGCGCCGCACCCGGACGGGGACGCGATGACACGCCGCCGCGCCCGCGCGCTCCTGGGCCGCGCCACGCTGTACGCCGCGGCACTCGCGTTCATGGGGTTCGCCGGCTTCCCGTTCTACTGGATGCTGCTCACCGCGTTCAAACAGAACCGCGACCTGTACGTCGGCGCGTGGGACCGGGGCCACGTGCCCTGGGAGTTCAACCTTCCGCCCACGCTCGAGCACCTGCGACTGCTGCTCTTCCAGACGGACTTCACCCACTGGATCGCGAACACGGCGGTCGTGGTCGCGGCGGTCGTACTCGTCACGGTGATCGTGGCCGTGCCGGCCGGGTACAGCCTCGCCCGGCTCGCCGGTCGCGCGGGCGAGCGGCTGGGGATCGGGATCTTCTGCACGTACCTGATCCCGCCCACGCTCCTGTTCCTCCCGTTTTCCCGGCTCGTCGCGGTCCTCCACCTCGAGGATTCGCTCGTTTCGCTGATCCTCGTCTACCCGACCATGACCATCCCGTTCTGCACGTGGCTCGTGATGGGATTCGTGCGGTCGATCCCGTGGGAGCTGGAGGAGCAGGCGATGATCGACGGCTACAGCCGGCTCGACGTCATCCTCAGGCTCGCCCCGCGCCTCGTGATTCCCGGGATCCTCACGGTCGCCGTGTTCACGTTCACGCTGGTGCTCCAGGAATTCGTCTACGCGCTGACGTTCATCAGCTCGGTCGGGAAGATGACGCTGAGCCTGGGTGTGCCGGTGGCGCTGGTTCGCGGCGACGTCTTCCACTGGGGAGCACTCATGGCCGCGGCGCTCATCACCAGCATCCCGCTCGCCATCCTCTACAACCTGTTCATCGACCGTTTTGTCGAGGGCTTCACGATGGGAGCGGTGAAGGGATGAATCCGCCACCCGCATCCGATCGCGCTCGGCCTCGCGAACGGCGTCCCGGCCGCACTCGATTCACCCGCTGTGTAGTGAGGATCCCATGAGAACGACACTCACCTGGATCGTCGTGCTCGGGGCCGCCTGGGCCTCGACGATGGGTGGCGCGCCTCCGGCGCTCGCGCAGCAGCGGCTTCCGCTCGGGGGAGGGGACACGCTCTCGATCGGGGGCTTCATCAACGCCACGATGTTCACGAACCGCTCGCGATTCGGGGCGTTCGGGCAGGGGCAGAGCGCGGAGTGGGCGGCCCAGACCCGGCTCCATGCCGACGCCATATTCACGGACGCCGACGTGCGCAACACGCGGCTCAGCTTCGAGTTCACGGGCGCGCCCGTGTTCGGCAGCTGGCAGCCGAGGAGCACGTTCGAGACCGACTTCTTCGGCGGCAACGACCTGCCCCCGTTCGGCGACGAGCAGCCGCGCCTGCGCATGCGCCTGGCGTACGTCGACCTGACGAACCACCACACGACGCTGCGGATCGGCCAGTACTGGGCGCCATTCTTCGGCGAGGTGCCCGTGTCGCTGAGCCACGTGGCGTTCCCGCTCGGCTACGGCGGCTCGGGCATGGTCGGCTGGCGTTTCCCGGGCGTGTACGTCTATCAGGACCTCTCCCGGAGCGAGAAGCTCGAGGCCCAGCTCCAGCTCGCCGCGTTCAAGGGTTCGGGCCCCCCGGCCACGGCGCAGGATTCGAACGTGGTCATGGCGATCGGGAGCGGCGAGGCCTCCGGGCTCCCGCAGCTCGAGGCCCGACTGGATCTGGGCCGGAGCCGGTCGCGGCTGGGCTGGCGCGGCTACCTGGTGAGCCACGTCGACTGGCAGGACACGACCGGGACCGGCGTGCCCGGCGACAACCTGACGGCATGGGGGCTCGAGGCGGGCGGCAACGTGCGGCCGGGGCGACTCACGGTGCACGGGAACGTCTACTACGGGAAGGCGCTCGGACAACAGTTCGCCCACCTCACCCAGCTCGGAAACATCCGGGGATGGGGCGCGTGGAGCCAGGCCGGCTACGACTTCACGCCGAGGTGGAGCCTGTGGGGCTTCATGGGGATCGATGACCCGGATGAGGCCCGGTTCAGGAGGGATCATCCGAGGACTCCCGTGCTCGCGCGCCAGCAGAACCGGACGACCGACGCGCTGCTCCGCTTCCGGGCGGGCCGCTACGCGCTCGGCGTGGAGTGGTTCCGGGCCGTGACGCACTGGAGCACCGGCACGACCGACGCCGACCAGGTCGCGCTGAGCGTGATGTATCGCCTGTGAAGTTCGTGCGCGTCCGCCGCGGCGTGGCGAGGCGCGCGCCGGCGAATGGACGAACCGCAACGGAGGGTTCGGCAAGGGAGGGTCCAATGCTCGAGACGAGGAAGATGGATCGGCGGGAGTTCCTGACCCTGACCGCCGCGGCGGCCGCGGCCACCGCGCTGGCGCCAGCCACGCTGGTCACGCGGCCCGAGAAGACGCTTCGGATCCTCCAGTGGAGCCACTTCGTTCCCTCCTACGACGCGTGGTTCGACAAGTTCGCCGCCGAATGGGGCAAGGCGCACGGCGTCGAGGTGACCGTCGATCACATCGGGCTCGCCGACCTGGTCACGAAAGCCAATGCCGAGGTCGCTGCCCAGCGCGGTCACGACCTGTTCCAGTTCGTCTCGCCCCCGGCGACGTTCGAGCCCCAGGTCCTCGACCTGGCGGACATCGTGAAGGAGGCCGAGCTCCGGCACGGGCCGATGCTCGACCTCTGCCGCCGCAGCACCTTCAATCCGACGACGCGCCGGTGGTTCGGCTTCTGCGACAACTTCGTGCCCGATCCCGGGAACTACTTGAAGAGCATCTGGACCGAGGCCGGCATGGCGGATGGGCCCGCCGGATGGGAGGACCTCGCGACGGCCGCGCCGCTCATCAAGGCGAAGCATCCCGAGATCCAGATCCCGATCGGGGTGGGCATGTCGCAGGAGCTGGACTCGAACATGGCCGCCCGCGCGATGCTCTGGTCCTTCGACGCCTCGGTGCAGGACGCGCAGCAGAACGTGATCCTCAAGTCGGACCACGCGCTCGAGGCGCTGGAGTTCGGCGCGCGCCTCTTCAAGACCGGCATGACGCCGGCGGTGTTGAGCTGGAACGCGGCATCCAACAACCAGGCGCTCATCGCCCGCCAGACGAGCTACATCCTCAACTCGATCTCCGCCTACCGCACGGCGCAGGACAACCAGCTCCCGGTGGCTCCCGACATCCACTTCGTGCCCCCGTTGAAAGGGCCGCGTGGGACGCGGTGGGGGAGTGCACACGTGATCGGGATCTACGCGATCTGGAAGTTCGCGGAGAGCCCCGACCTGGCGAAGAAGTTCCTGCTCGACCTCGTGGACCACTACCGGGACGCCGTCCTGGCGAGCAAGCTCTACAACCTGCCCGCGCTGCCGGGATCGGTCGCCGATGCGGGCGTGCCGGCGGCGAAGCGGCCCGCGGCGGGCCAGGCGTGGCTCGAGCAGGTCACGGCGAGCGACCCGTTCGACTCGAATCCGCCGTCGAAGCTCGCCGCGCTCGGCCGCGCCGTGGACTGGTCGACGAACGTCGGCTTCCCGGGGCCCGCCAACGCGGCGGAAAGCGAAGTGTTCGACACGTTCGTGCTCCCCACGATGTTCGCCAGCGCGGCGACCGGGCTCGCCACCCCGCGCCAGGCGCTGGACGACGCGCATCGACAGGTGAAGGCGATCTTCGAGAAGTGGCGGAAGAAGGAATTGGTCGCAGGAGGTTCATCCGACCTCTGAACCGACGACCCGAGCGATCGGGTCAGCGCAGGCGCCGTCGGGCCGAGAAGGCGCGGGGGCGCGCCGGGACCCGTCGAGGCGGCGTCGGCGAGTCGGAACGCGGAACAAGCGGCATCCACCCGAGGAGCTCCAGTCATGAACGCGCCCACGCTCTCAGTCCAGCAACTCCGCCGGGTGGTGCTCGCCGCGGCGGTCGGCAACGTGATCGAGTGGTACGACTTCTACATCTTCGGCAGCCTGGCGGCGATCCTCTCCGTCCAGTTCTTCGAGCGGAGCCATCCGGTCGCCGCCTTGCTCAACACGGTCGCGCTCTTCTCGGTCGGCTTCCTGATCCGGCCGCTCGGCGCGTTCGTGTTCGGGCGGATCGGCGACCTGGTCGGACGCAAGTACACGTTCCTCGTCACGCTCACCGGGATGGGGCTCTCGACCGCGTTGATCGGCGTGATCCCCAACTACGCTCACATCGGGCTCATGGCCGCGATCCTGCTGTTCGTCCTTCGCCTGGTCCAGGGACTGTGCCTCGGCGGCGAGTACGGGGGAGCGATCACCTACGTCGCCGAGCACGTGCCGGACGAGCGGCGCGGCTACTTCACGGGCTGGCTCCAGACCTCCCCGACGCTGGGCATCGTCGTGTCGTTGGCCGTGATCATCTCCACGCGCAGCATGCTCGGGCAGGAGAGCTTCAACGCCTGGGGCTGGCGGGTGCCGTTCCTGCTCTCGCTGGTGCTGGTCGCGATCGCGATCTACATCCGGCTCCGGCTCCAGGAGACCCCGATCTTCCAGGCCATCAAGGCCAGCGGCCGAACGTCCGTCAATCCCTGGCGCGAAGCCTTCCTCGGCCCGAACATCAAGTACGTGCTGATCGCGTGCATCGTCGCCATCGGCGAGGGCTGTGTCTGGTATTCGAGTCAGTTCTGGGCGCTCTACTTCCTGCAGACCGTGAAGCACGTCGAGGTCCTCGCCTCGAGCCTCATCGTGGGGGCCGCGCTGCTCGTCGCGGCGCCGACGCTGGTGCTGTTCGGCGCGCTCTCGGACCGCGTGGGCCGGAAGCCCGTGATCCTCGCCGGGTTCCTGCTCGCGGCGCTCACCTACTATCCGCTCTACTCGGCGCTCGGGCGGGCCGCGGAGGCGAACGCCATCAACTACCCGCTCGCCATCCTGATCGTGGCCGTGCTCGTCTCCTACGTGGGAATGGTCTACGGGCCGATCGCCGCGTTCCTCGCCGAGTACTTCCCGGCGCACATCCGCTACACGTCGGTCTCGGTCCCGTACCACATCGGCAACGGCTGGGGGGGCGGGCTGGTGCCGATCATCACCACCGCGGCGTTCCTGCGGACCGGGAGCCTGGGCTCGGCGCTGGTCTACCCGATCGTGGTTCCGCTCGTCGCGTTCGTGCTCTGCGTGTTCCTGATGCCGGAAACCCGCAGGATGCGGATCTGGGTGCAGGAGGACCTCCCCGCGCGGCCGTGAGGCTCCGCGCAGCGCCCTCGGCTCGGCGGCGAGCGGGGCCGGCCGCCGCACGGGCGCTGCGATCGCCTCGATCGAGCTTCGCCCGGTCCTATCGGAACCGCACCGCCGTCCGCGTGACGCGCCCGCCCGGGGTCTCGAGCCGGATGAGGTAGAGCCCCGGCGGCGCGGTGGCGCCGTCGTCGCGCCGGCCGTCCCAGACGCGTGTGTAGACGCCGCCCGCGAGCGCTTCGTGGGTCGCGATCGCGCGGATCCTGCGGCCGGCGAGGTCGTAGACGCCGAGGTCTACGGCCTGCGCGCGCGGCAGCGTGAACACGGCCATCGCCATCCCGGCGGAGGGGTTCGGCCACAGGCTCAACGACAGCCGCCGCGCATCGCCGCCCACGGACGCCGTGGCGATCGGCTTGGCGTCCACCGTGACCACGGAGTCGTGGCAGGACTCGCCGTGGAGCGACACGCTGGTGTGGATCTCCGGGAAGGCGGCGCCGGCCGGCTTGAGGCCGCTGTCGAAGTGCTGGACGGGCTCCTGCCCGAACGCGAGGTCGAGCGTCAGTTCTTCGGTGAGCGCCACCTCACCGCCCAGCCGATACGTTCCCGCGCCGGTGATCTCCACCGGTCCGGTCGGCGTATCGATCTTCCAGCGCACGTTCGTCACGTCGTAGTAGGTGAAGAGCGGATCGACGTGCGAGCGGGTGAGGACGAACGAGCCGACGACGGGCGATTGTACGAGCACCGGGCATGCGCACGGCCCGAAACAGCCCCACTCAAACTCGCTCGGCGGGGCGCCGAGCCCGTAGAGCACCGGACCCGGATCGGGCCCCTGCGCGGCGGCGGGCGAGCCCGCGAGCGTCGCGGCGCACACGATGGACGCAAGTACCAACAGACTCCGCATGGCGCGCCTCCTGACTGCGGTCCCGAAAAAAGTCTCCACCCGGGCCGGATGGGGGTCAAGAGCGTTTGTGGCGGTCCACCTCGCCGATCGCGTTGGTTGGACGGCAGCGGTTCGACCGGGGGATAGGGACCGACGAGCGCGGCGCGACGGGTTCCGACCGGCGGAATCGCGCCCCCCAACCCGGAAGGCGCCATGGCAGAAAACGTGGGCACAATGTCATTGTGGCCAACCCCGCACGCTGCGAGGATTCGCTCCATGAGCCCGTCCGCGACTCCCTCCGCGATTCCCTCCCCGAAGCGAGCGCGCGCCTCCCGGAGGCCGGCGTCGTCGCGCCGTTCGAATCGCGCGCCCAGGCGGATTGCCATGTTCGCGTTCCCGAACGTCCAGATCCTGGACGTCACCGGCCCGCTCGAGGTGTTCTCGCGGACGTCGCGCTGGCTCCGCGAGCACGGGAAGCGCGCCGACCACGCCTACGAGGTCGAGATCATCGGCCTCCGGCGGGGCATGTTCCGGGCCTCGTCCGGCCTCCGCCTCTACGCCGACCACGGCATCGCCGACGTGGGCCGCGGGCTCGACACGCTCCTGATCGCGGGCGGCGTCGGCGTGCAGGCGTGCCGGTCGCACGCGCCCCTGCGGCGCTGGATCCGGCGGCAGGCGGGGCTCGTCCGCCGCCTGGCCTCGATCTGCACCGGCGCGTTCCTGCTCGCGGACGCCGGGCTCCTGCGCGGTCGCCGCGTGACGACGCACTGGAACCATTGCGCGGCGCTCACGCGCGAGTTCCCCGACGTCACGGTCGAGCCGGATCGGATCTTCGTGCGCGAGGGCTCGCTCTACACTTCCGCCGGCGTCACCGCCGGGATGGACCTGGCGCTGGCGCTCGTCGAGGAGGACTTCGGCCGCGACGTCGCGCTCGCGGTCGCGCGCGAGCTGGTGCTGTTCCTCAAGCGCCCCGGCGGTCAGGCGCAGTTCAGCGCCCAGCTCTCGGTCCAGCTCGCCGAGCACGAGCCGCTGCGCGAGCTCCAGGCGCACATCCAGGAGCATCCCGGCGACGATCTCTCGATCGAACGCCTCGCGCGCCGCGTCGCGATGAGCCCGCGGCATTTCGCGCGCGTGTTCACGCGCGAGGTCGGCTCGACCCCGGCCCGGTTCGTCGCCGCGGTGCGCGTCGAGACCGCCCGCCGGCTGCTCGAGGAGAGCTCGGAGCCGCTCGAGGACGTTTGCCAGAGGAGCGGGCTCGGCACGCCCGAGTCCATGCGTCGCGCGTTCCTGCGCGCGATCGGGGTCTCGCCCGGCCAGTACCGCGAGCGATTCCGGCGCTCGCACGTCGTAGCGAGCGAGCCGAACGGCGGCTCGCACCAGCCCAGGAGGTCCTCATGAACGCGTTCCACCGGATCGTCGCGCCACTGCTGCTCGTGCTCACGCTCCTTCCCGCGGGCTTCGCGACGGCGGAGCCGTCGGTGGGGGCCGCGAAGTACTACATCTGCCCGCCCTGCTCGCTGCCGTGCGACACGACCCGCTTCGACTCGCCCGGCGTCTGCCCGACCTGCGGCATGACGCTCGTCGAGGCGGGTGCCGCCGCGGCACAGGCCGCGCAGCAGCCGGAGCGGACGAAGGTCGCGATCCTCGTGTTCAATGGCGTCGAGATCCTCGACTTCACCGGGCCGTACGAGATGTTCGGCGCCGCCGGCTGCGACGTCTACCTGGTCGGCGAGACGAAGGATCCGGTGACGACCGCGATGGGCATGACCGTGACCCCGAAGTTCACGTTCGCCGGCTCGCCGCAGCCGGATGTGCTCGTGATTCCCGGCGGCGGCGTGCGCGGCGCGAGCAAGAGCGAGCCGACGCTCGCCTGGATCCGCGACGTCACCGCGCACACCCGGAACACGATGTCGGTCTGTAACGGCGCGTTCATCCTGGCGAGCACGGGGCTGCTCGATGGCCTCACCGCGACCACGACGAACGGCAACATTCCGCTCCTGGCGAGCCAGTTCCCGAAGATCAAGGTCGTGCGCGACCAGCGCTACGTGGACAACGGCCAGCTCATCACCTGCGCCGGGCTCTCGGCCGGGATCGACGGGGCGCTGCACGTCATCGCGCGGCGGTTCGGCGACGGCGTCGCCGAGCAGGTCGCGCTCGTCGAAGAGTACGACTGGAAGGCGGGCCGCGCCTACGCCCGCGCCGCGCTCGCGGACCAGTTGATCCCCCGGATCGACATGGAAGGGCTGGGCAAATGGGACGTCGTGCGCACGGAGGGGGACACGCGGCGCTGGGACCTCGTGGTGCGGGGCGAGCCCAACGCCCCGGCCGAGATCGGCACGCAGCTGGAACAGGCGCTCGCGAAGGGCGGCTGGACCAAGTCGGGCTCGGCCGGCTCCGGCGCCGCGCCGCGCACGAGCACCTGGCACTTCACCGGGCGCGACGGCAAGCCGTGGCGGGGATCGTTGAAGGTCGAGCGCGCCGACGAGACGGGGCGTCACTTCCTCGCGTCGCTCTCGATCGCACGGACGGGTTAGCGCTCGCGCGGCGGCCGGCGTGCGGGCGCGACCGCGCGGCGTGCATGCAGCGGCGGCCGGCTGCCCGCGGCCACCAACGCTTGGGGCGGCGTCCTTGCGGACGCCGCCCCTTCTGCGGGAGGTGGTACCCCGAGTGCGCTTAGGCCTTGCGGACGTTCGCCGCCTGCAGACCCTTCGGCCCACGCGTCACGTCGAACTCGAGCCCCTCACCCTCGGCGAGCGTCTTGAAACCCTCGCCCGCGATGGCCGAGAAATGGACGAACACGTCCTCGCCGCCATCCGCCTGGGTGATGAAGCCAAAGCCCTTCGCCTCGTTGAACCACTTCACAGTGCCACTAGCCACTTGAAACTCCTGTTGTATCCGGGTCCGAAGACCCGCACTTGCCGCGGTATCACGCCGCAGCCGCGTCCGGTCGCTGTGACCGTCGCTTCGATCGGTGGAGGAACGGTCGTTCAACAAAAAACCGCCAGAGGGATCTCTGGCGGCTCTGAACGTCGACGACACATCCACACACAACCGAAGATGGCGGCAGTATCGGCCATCGCTCCGGGAAAGGGAAGTCAATTCGCGGTGTGGTCTCTGGGGGACCGGGGATTCGGCGGATTCGCCAACGAAAGCGTACTTCCCGTCGCCGCGAGCGTCTGCGAAAGGGCGGGTTCCCCGAGCACCACGTGGACGCGATGCACGGCCCCGTCGTCCGCGAGCGGGATCGCCCCCGCGTCCACGGGGGCGTCGTCCAGCGTCGCCCAGGCGACGCCCTGGCTCCGGCGCCCGGGATTCTCCACGCGGATCTCGTAGCGGCTTCGCCCGTGCCGCCATTCCACCGTGAACCCGTCCCATGCGCCCGGGATGCACGGTGCGATCGCGAAGCAGGGTCCCCGTCGCTCGAGCCCGAGAATCGACTCGAGGCCGAGCCGGTACATCCACGCCGCGGAACCCGTGTACCAGGTCCAGCCGCCGCGCCCGATGTGCGACGGATGACTGTAGACGTCGGCGGCGACGACGTACGGTTCCACCTCGTAGCGCTGGACGTCGGCGGGCGTGCGGGTGTGGTTGATCGGGTTGAGCATGTGGAACAGCTCGACCGCCTCGTCGCCGTTCCCGAGCCGCGCGATCGCCATGACCGTCCACAACGCGGCGTGCGTGTACTGGCCGCCGTTCTCGCGCACGCCCGGCAGATAGCCCTTGATGTACCCGGGATCGAGCGTCGACTGGTCGAACGGCGGGGCCAGGAGCTTGATCACCCCCGCGTCGCGACGGACGAGCTGCTTGCGAACGGCGTCCATCGCCCGCTCGGCCCGCTCTGCCGGCGCGGCGCCGGAGAGCACGGCCCAGCTCTGCGAGATCGCGTCGATCCGGCACTCGGGAATCTGCGCCGACCCGAGCGGCGTGCCGTCGTCGAAGTAGGCCCGGCGGTACCAGTCCCCGTCCCACGCCTGCTCGAGCATCTGCAGCAGCCGCGTGCGCTCGCCCCGCCAGCGGGCGGCGCGCGCGGGGTCGGCGCGCTCGTCCACGATCGAGGCGAAGTCGTCGAGGATCTTCGACAGGAACCAGCCGAGCCACACGCTCTCGCCCCGGCCCCCGTGCCCGACGCGATTCATGCCGTCGTTCCAGTCGCCGGTGCCGATGAGCGGCAGGCCATGCGGGCCGTTCGTGAGCGCCCGCTCGATCGCGCGGATGCAGTGCTCGTAAAGCGTGCCGGTCTCGCGCGCGGGCGCGGGCTCGCCGTAGCGCTCGTGCTCCCCGGGCTCGAGTGCTGGCGCACGCAGGAAGTCGACGCGCACGTCGAGGACGGCCCGCTCCCCGGTGGTGCCGAGGTAGTGGAGCACGGCGTAGGGCAGCCACAGGAGATCGTCCGAGCATCGCGTGCGCACGCCGCGGCCGGTCTCCTCGTGCCACCAGTGCTGGACGTCGCCCTCGGTGAACTGGCGCGCCGCGGCGCGGAGCAGGTGGGCCCGGTAGAGGTCCGGCCGGGCGAGCCCGAGCGCCATGACGTCCTGCAGCTGATCGCGGAATCCCCAGGCGCCCCCCGGCTGGAAGAACCCGGTGCGACCCCAGAGCCGCGAGCTCACGCTCTGATAGAGCAGCCAGCGGTTCATCACCAGGTCGAACGAATCGTCGGGCGTGTGGACCTGCACGGTGCCGAGCATCTCGTCCCAGCGCCGCTCGACCTCTTCCAACGCCCCGCGCGCGGCCTCGACGCCGGCGAAGCGCGTGGCGAGCGCCAGCGCGTGCGCGCGATCGTCGCCCTGTCCGAGCAGCAGCACGACCTCGCGGGTCTCGCCTGGCGCGAGCTCCACGCGGAGCTGGAGCGCGGCACACGGGTCGAGACCCGCGCCGAAGCGCCCGCCCAGGGCCACCCGGCCGAGCGCCGCGGGCCGCCGGAGCGAGCCGTTTCGTCCCAGGAATTCGAGCCGGTCGCCGGTCGAGGAGACCGCCGCCGGGCTCGCGTGCGCGAACGCCACGCGGTCGGCGAAGTCGGTGTTGTAGGGATTGCGCGCCAGCACCGCGCCGGTCTCGCCGTGCCGCTCGGTGACCACGAACCGGTGCTCGCCGGCCCGCGGCGGACAGAGCGTCCACTCGGTGTAGGCGAACACGCTCAGCTGGCGGCGGCGCGGGGCGTGATTCGTGAGCCGGACCCGCGTGAACTTGAGCGGCTCGCGGGCGTGGACGAACACGGTGAACTCGCAGGTCACCTCGTGCTCGCGATGCGCGTAGTGCGTGGCACCGGCGGCGTGGCGGGTCAGCCAGCGGCCGCCCTCGCGTCGCCGCGGCAGCGGGCCGGGCGTGGCGCCCCACACCCGGGCGTCGTCCTCGTCGCGCAGGTAGATCGCCTCGCCGCTCCACTCGCTCACGGGGTCGTTGCCGAACGGCGTCAGGCGATTCTCGCGGCTGTTGCCCGCCCACGTCCACGCCGCGCCGGTCGCGCCCACGACGGTGCCGAAACACTCGTTCGCGAGCACGTTCACCCACGGCTGCGGGGTGTCCGCGTCGCCGGCCAGCACGATCGCGTACTCGCGGCCGCCGGCCGCGAAGCCGCCGAGCCCGTTCGCGTGCGTGAGCGGGGGCACCTCGACCTCGGCGCCGCGCTCGCCCGCGGACGGCGGGG
>DATDEX010000335.1:0-30022 GCA_036522895.1 Candidatus Eiseniibacteriota bacterium
GCCCGGGCGCGCACGAGCCGCTCGCGCGCGGCGGCCAGCACACCGCGGGCGCCCGCGTCCAGCCGGTCGCGCAGCTCGTCCGTGCGCTGCTGCCAGTGCGTGAACAGGTCGTGGACGCGGCGGAACCCGTGCTGCTTCAAGATCGCGGCGAGCTCGCGCCGGAGCTGGCCGAGCCGGGTGTGGAGCCGCGTGCGGGCACGCTGCGTGAGGGATTCCAGCCGCTGCTTCACCTCGCGCCGGTCGCGCACCGCGAGCTCGGCGGCGTTGCTCGGCGTCGCCGCGCGCACGTCGGCGGCGAGGTCGGCGAGCGTCGTGTCGACCTCGTGGCCCACCGCGGAAATGATCGGCGTGCTCGCGGCGGCGATCGCCCGCACGACCGGCTCCTCGTTGAACGCCCACAGGTCCTCGATCGAGCCGCCGCCGCGCCCGACGATGAGGAGGTCCGCGCCGCGCCAGCGGTCGAAGCGCTCGATCGCGGCGGCGATCTCCGCCGCCGCGCCCTCGCCCTGCACCTTGACCGGCGCGAGCACGATGCGGATGCCGGGCCAGCGGGCGCGCAGGATCTTCACCACGTCGCGCACGGCGGCGCCGACCGGCGACGTGATCACGCCGATCGTGCGCGGGAACACGGGCAGCCGCTGCTTGCGAGCGGGGTCGAACAGCCCCTCGGCCGCGAGCCGGCGCTTGAGCTCTTCGAGCTGTGCGAGCAGCGCGCCGATGCCCGCGATGCGCATCTGTTTGACCACGAGCTGGTACTGCCCGCGCGGCTCGTAGACGTTGATCTCGCCGAACGCCTCCACCTCGAGGCCGTCTTTGGGAGCGAACGTGAGGCGCATGGCGGAGTTCTTGAAGAGCGCGCAGGCCAACTGCGCGTTCGCGTCCTTGAGCGTGAAGTACAAGTGCCCGCTCGGGTGCGTGCCCTTGAAGCCCGAGATCTCGCCTTTCACCCACACGCCAGGGAACGAGCCGCTCAGCAGGTCCTTGATCGCGCGCGTGATCTCGGCGACGGAGAGGACGCGATCTTCCGGTGCGGGCTGAGTGGCCAAGGGCTACACCCTGACGGTGGCGCTCTGGCGCTCGGCGGCGATCACGGTGGAGAGCACGACCATGGCGACGGTCATCGGCCCGACGCCGCCCGGCACGGGCGTGATGGCGCTCGCGACGTGGCGCACGGACTCGAACTCGACGTCGCCCGTGAGCCGCGACTTGTTGCTCCCGGGTGCCGGCGGGTCACGATGAATGCCCACGTCGACCACCACGGCGCCGGGCTTCACCCAGTCGCCCGTCACCATGTGCCGCCTGCCCACCGCGGCCACGAGCAGGTCGGCCTGGCGGGCGAGCGCCTGGAGCTCGGGCCCGCTCGCGGAGTGGCCGACCGTCACCGTCATGTCCTGCGGCTTGGACGAGAGCAGCGTCGCCATGGGCCGGCCCACGATGTGACTGCGTCCGAGCACGACGGCGTGCTTGCCGCGGAGCGGGACGGCGTAGTGCTGGAGCATGCGCAGCGCGCCAAACGGGGTCGCGGGGATGAAGCACGGGAGCCCGAGCGCCAGCCGCCCGGCGTTCTCGGGATGGAACCCGTCCACGTCCTTCGCCGGCGGGATCGCCTCCAGCACGGCGTCGCCCTGGGCGGGAGCCGCGAGCGGGAGCTGGACGAGGATGCCGTGCACCGCGGGGTCGGCGCCCAGCTGGCGCACACGCTTCACCACGTCGTCCGTGCCCGTGCCGGCCGGGAACTGCACGCGGTCGACGGTGATGCCCGCTTCGACGCACGCCTCCTGTTTCTTCTTCATGTACACCTGCGATGCCGGATCGTCCCCGACCGAGACGAGCGCGAGCCTGGGGCGGACGCCCGCGTCGAGCAGGACCCGGGCGCGGATCTGCGCCTCGATGCGCACGGCCGACGCGGGCTCCTCCCCCGTGAGGAGGCGCGCCCCGTCCTCACCGGCGGCGGTGCCCTTCGCGTACGGGATCTGCAGGCGCTGGATGCGGGTGGCCTTGGCCGTGGTCTCGTCCACGCTCACGACGACGGCGTTCATCCGCAGGTCGCCCGAGGCGGGCTGCAGCCGTTCCGGCATCAGCGTGAGGAACCGGCGGAGCGCGGCGGTGCGGTCCATGCCGATCACGCTCTCGAACCCCCCGGTCATCCCGGCATCGCACAGGAACGCCGTGCCCTTGGGAAGGATGCGCTCGTCCGCGGTCTGCACGTGCGTGTGCGTGCCCACGAGGGCCGACACGCGGCCGTCGAGGTGCCAGCCGAGCGCCACCTTCTCGGCGGTCGTCTCGGCGTGGAAATCCACGAAGATGACCTTGGCCTGCTTGCCGAGCGTCTCCAGCACGGCATCGGCCGTGCGGAACGGGCAGTCGGCCTCCTTCATGAACACGCGCCCGAGCAGGTTCACGACGCCCACGTGCGTGCCGTTGGCGGCTTTGAACACGCGGAAGCCGCGGCCAGGCGTGCCCTCGGGCAGGTTCGCCGGGCGCACGAGCCGCGGCTCCTCGGCGAGGTACTCGATCGAGTCCTTCTTGTCCCACAGGTGGTTGCCGCCGGTGAGCACGTCGCAGCCCGCGTCGAACAGCTCACGCGCCACCTCGCGGGTGACGCCGAAGCCCGCGGCGGAGTTCTCGCAGTTGCAGATGATCAAGTGCAGGTCGTGGCGGCGCTTCAGGTCCGGCAACAGCGCGCGCAGCACCTCGCGGCCCGGCGAACCGATCACGTCGGCCACGAACAACAGGTTCGTCACGACCGCCTCCCTACTTCGCGTAGTCCACGGCCCGCGTCTCGCGGATCACCGTGACCCGGATCTGGCCCGGATACTGGAGCTCCTTCTCGATGCGCCGGGCAATCTCGCCCGCCAGTCCCTGCGCGCGCGCGTCGTCGATCCGATGGTGCTCCACCATGATGCGGACCTCGCGGCCGGCCTGGATGGCGTAGCTCTTCTCCACGCCCTGGAACGAGTTAGCGATCCGCTCGAGCGACTCGAGCCGCTTGATGTACGCCTCGAGACTCTCGCGCCTCGCGCCGGGGCGCGCGCCGCTGATCGCGTCGGCGGCGCTCACGAGCACCGGCCACAGGCTGCCGCCGGCGTAGTCGTCGTGATGATAGCCGATCGCCTCGAGCACTTGCTGCGGTTCGCCGTGGCGGGCCGCCACCTCCATGCCGAGCGCGGGGTGCGTGCCCTCCTGGTCGTGATCGATGGCCTTGCCGATGTCGTGGAGCAGGCCGCAGCGCTTGGCCATCACCTGGTCCATGCCGATCTCGGCCGCCATCATGCCGCACAGGTGCGCGACCTCCACCGAGTGGCGCAGGATGTTCTGCCCGTAGCTCGTGCGGTAGTGGAGCCGTCCCATGAGCTTCTGGAGCTCGGCGTGCACGCCGTGCGCGCCCACCTCGAGGCAGGCCATCTCGCCCATTTCGACGATCTTCCGGTCGACCTCGTCGCGAACCTTGGCCACCACCTCTTCGATGCGCGCGGGGTGGATGCGGCCGTCTGCGACCAGCCGCTCGAGCGAAATGCGCGCGATCTCGCGTCGCACCGGGTCGAACGCCGACAGGATCACCGCCTCCGGCGTGTCGTCGATGATCACGTCGACGCCGGTGATGACCTCGAACGAGCGGATGTTGCGGCCCTCGCGCCCGATGATGCGGCCCTTCATGTCGTCGCTCGGCAGGTGCACGACCGAGACGCTCGTTTCGCTCGCATGATCGCCGGCGTAGCGCTGGATCGCGAGCGCGATCACCTTGCGTGCCTCGCGCTCGGCGTTGCGCTGCGCCGTGTCACGGATCTCCGCGGTGCGGCGCGCCGCCTCGGCCCGCGCCTCGTTCTCGATGGAGGTCACCAGCTCCTCGCGCGCCTGCTCGGGCGACAGCCCGGCGACCCGCGCCAGCTTCGTGGTCTGCTCCTGCATGAGCCGATCGAGCTCGCCCTGGCGCGTGCTCGTGGTGGTCTCGCGTACGGCGAGGTCGTTTTCGAGCTTCTTCAGGTCGCGCTCCTTCTTGTCGATCAGCTCGACGCGCCGGTTGAACGCGGCCTCCTTCTGCTGGAACGCGCGCTCCGTCTCGAGCTGGGCGTTGCGGTTCTGGAGCATCTCGCGCTCCAACTCCTGCTTCATGGCGAGCGCCTCCTCGCGGCCCGCCAGCACGGCGTCGCGCTTGGCCGCGTCAGCGTCGCGCCGCGCCTCGGCGAGTACCTGCACCGCGAGCTGCTCGGCGCTCCGCAGGCGGGCGCGCCCGAGTTGGGCGCGCACGAACCAGCCCAGCGCGAACGCGGCAGCGACGCCACCGGCGACGATGGCGATCCACCCCCCGAGCTGCATCGACGAATCCCCCCCGGGTCCCGCGCCACGGGACCGAAGCAGGGCAGAAGAGCCCCTCTCACGTCGTGCGGACCGGCGGGAGCGGCCGGTCGATCACGGGCGGAGCTGGGACGGCGGAGTGTCCGGGGGCGCGCTGGCGCGCGCGCGGGATGACTACGGCGCGGGGCGAGTCACCTCGGCCAGCACCTCGTCGAGGCGCTTCGCCAGCTGGGCGGCCCGTCCGTTCACGTCGGTCCCGACGCGTTCCTTGTTCGCGCGCTCTTTGAACAACTCATCGGCGATGTGGAGCGATGCCAGGATCGCCACCTTGGACGTGGAGGCCACGGGCAACTTCTCGGTCACCTCACGCATCTTCTTGTCCACGAACTGGGCCACGTCCAGGATGTACGCCTGATCGGCCTCGCCGCGGATGGTGAGCTGGTGACCCAGGATCTGCACCTGGACGACGTTCTTGCCGTCGCGAGACGTGCCGGTGGCGGTGTCCGAAGAGGCATCCATCGTCGCTGCCCTCCCGCCGCTTCTTCCTGCGTTGGTGTTCCGATTCATGGACCCGCGGCCCCGTGCCCGCCGCTGGCGGGACCCGGCGGCGCGGGGTGCTACTCGAGGCGCTCGAGCTTCGCCGAGATGGCCTCGATACGGCTGGCGACGTCACGGCGCTCGGCCTGCCAGTCGCGCTGCTCCTTGCGGAGCGCTGCGACTTCCTGGAGCAGGGCGCCGGGGTCCTGCCCCTGGAGCTTCGATTGCGATTCCTCGAGCCGCTTCTGGAGCTGGGCGCGCTCGGTCATGAGCAGCGAGCGTTCCTGCTCGAGCTGCGCGTTCTTGCCGCGCAGCTCGACGAGCAACGCCGCCGCGCGCTCGACGCGCTCCGCGAGACGATCGAGATCGGTGGCGACGACAGCCGTTGGGTTCATGCCCGCTCCCTCAGTTGACCGCCGCATCCCTGCACGACGGCGGCCACCATGCGCGACTGGAGTTCCTGGACCTCGGCCTCCGTGAGCGTGCGCTCCGCGTGCTGGAACTGCAGCGCATACGCGAAGCTCTTCATGCCCGCCGGGGTGCCGGGGCCTTCGTAGACGTCGAACAATTCGATCGAGCGCAGCCACCCGCCGGCGGAGCCGACCAGGGCGCGTTCGACCGTGGCGTGCGGGGTGGCCCGCGGTACGAAGAACGCGAGGTCACGGCGCACGGGCGGGAAGCGACCGGGGGCGCGGGCCCGGGTCACCGCGGAGGCCCCTTCGGTGAGGGGGTCGAGGAGCGCCACGAACAGGTGGACGCCGGCCTCGATGTCCCAGGCCCGGAGCAGGTCCTGCGCGAGTTTCCCGGCCCACGCAATGCGTGAAGTCCCGACCGCAACTTCCGCACTGGCACCGGATTTCCAGCCGCCGGCAGCATAGGCGCGCCACTCGGGTGCGTCAACGCGCATCTCCGCGAGCCAGGCCTCCCAGAGCCCCTTGGCGTCCAGGAAATCCACGTCGGAACGCGGATCGTAGACGCCCTCGGGGCCGGCCGGGACCGGGTCGTGCGTGTGCCGGAACCGCGGGCCCGCGAGCACCGCCGCGGCCATGAGCGGCTCGTGCGGCAGCGGCTCGCCGCTCGCGAGGAAGCCGGCGCCGACCTCGAACAGGCGCACGCTCACGGCGCCCTGGCGGAGATTGAGCGCCGTGGCCCGCAGCAGGCCCGGCACGAGGTTCGGGCGCAGCACCTCGCTCTCGCGCGACATGGGGTTCGCGAGCTTGACGAGCCGCGCGGGCGGCTCGCCGAGGAGCGCGGCCGCGGCACCGGCCTCCGCCTCGCTCACGAGCGACGAGCACCACGCCTCGTGGAATCCCAGCGCCAGCATGCTCTCGCGCGCGCGGCGCACGACGCGCTCCCTCGCCGAACGCGTCGCGTACGCCCCGGCGGTCTCGAGCGGCGCCTCGGGGATCTTTTCATAGCCGTTCGACCGTGCCACCTCCTCGACCAGGTCGTCCTCGAGCGTGCAGTCCGGCCGCCAGCTCGGCACCGTGACCGTGAGCGTGTCGGCGCGCTGAACGCCGAACTCGAGCGACTCCAGCAGATCGGCGCAGCGGCCGGCCCCGAACGGCAGGCCGATCAGGCGCTCGCAGCGCGCCGGGCGGAGCTGCAGCGAGCGCGGTGACAACTCGACGTGACGGTGCCGCCAGTTGCCGAGCCGCGCCCCGGGGCAGAGCTCGAGCAGCAGCGTCACGTAGCGCGCGGCGGCGGCGCGGCCGATGCCGGGATCGACGCCGCGCTCGTAGCGCTTGCTCGCCTCGGTCGAGAGCTCGAGCGAGCGCGCCCCGCGCCGGATGCGCTGCGGCTGGAACACGGCGCACTCGAGCAGGATGCTCGTCGTGGCATCGGTGACCTCGCTCTCGAGCCCGCCCATGATGCCCGCGAGCGCCACCGGCTTCGAGCGGTCGGCGATCACCAGCACCTCGGACGAGAGCACCCGCGGCTTGCCGTCGAGCGTCGTGAGGCTCTCGTTCGGCTTCGCGCGCCGCACCCGGATCGCGCTGCCCTCGAGCCGGGCCGCGTCGAACGCGTGCAGCGGCTGGCCGTACTCGAACAGCACCAGGTTCGTGAGGTCCACGAGGTTGTTGATCGAGCGCTGCCCCATGGCGCCGAGCTTCCGCACGAGCCAGGGCGGCGACGGCCCCACCTTGACGCCCTCGACGAGCTGCGCCAGGTAGCTCGGGCACTCGTTCGGGTCTTCGACCTCGAGGTCGAACGTGACGCGCGCCGCGGCACTCGCCGGCTGGGCCGCGAGCCGGGAGCGCGCCCACTCGCTCCAGCGGCCGCCGAGCGCCGCCTTCACCTCGCGCGCGAGCCCGACGACGCCCATCCCGTCCGGGCGATTGAACGGGATCTCCACCTCGAGCACGTGGTCGGGCTCGGGCAGGTAGGCGTCGAGCGGCTTCCCCGGCTCGAGCACGACGCCCGACAGATACGTGCGCAGGTCGAGGATGCCGTCGTGGTCCTCGGACAGCATGAGCTCGCGGCCCGAGCACAGCATGCCCTGGCTCTCCTCGCCGCGGATCTTCGCCGCCTTGATCACGAGCCCGTTCGGCATCGTGGTGCCCACGGTCGCGAGCGGCACGACCATGCCCGCGGCCACGTTCGGGGCGCCGCACACGATGCGCAGCTCGCCGCTCCCGCTGTCGACGCGGCAGAGCTTGAGCTTGTCCGCGTTCGGATGCTTCGCGGCCTCGAGCACCCGCGCGAGCACGATCCCGGGGTAGCACCGCCCATGCTGCTCGACGCCCTCGACGTAGAACCCGCGCGTCGTGAGCGCCTCCGCCACCTGCTCCGGCGAGGCCTCGAAGTCGACCCAGTCCTTGAGCCAGCTGATCGGGAGCTTCACGCCGCGCTCCTTGCTGGAGAAATTGATGCAACTAGTCGGGATGGGACGAGGGGGCTTCGCGAGGGAGGACGTTCGTCGCCGCCATCCTGGCGGCTCCTCACTCGTCTGGCGGGCGGCTCCGGCTTCCTGCCTCCCGCCGCCCGCCAGGCGCCGTCCCTCGCGAAGCCCCCTCGCCCCATCCCTCGGGTCATCAGAACTGCTCCAGGAATCGCACGTCGTTCTCGAGGAATTGCCGGATCTCGTGAATGCCGTGTCGGCCCATCGCGATCCGCTCGAGCCCCATGCCGAAGGCGAACCCCGTGACCTGCTCGGGGTCGTAGCCGACCGCGCGGAACACGTTCGGGTGCACCATGCCCGCGCCCAGGACCTCGACCCACTTCGTGCCTTTGCACACGGGGCAGCGCTTCTCGCCCGCCTCGTCCCGGGCGCGGCCCGTCCCGCCGCAAGTCGCGCACTGGACGTCCATCTGCACGCCCGGTTCCACGAACGGGAAGTAGATCGGGATGATGCGCGTCGGCACGTCGCGCCTGTAGATGGCGCGGGCGAACGTGTTGAGCGTCGCCTTGAGATCCGCCATCGACACCTGCTTCGCCACGTAGAGGCCGTCGATCTGGTGGAACTGGTCCATGTGGCTCGCGTCCACCGCCTCGGCGCGATAGACGCGCCCGGGGAACACGAGCCGGAGCGGCGGCGGCGCCCCCTCCATCGCGCGCACCCAACCCGGAGAGGTGTGCGTGCGCAGCACGACCTCCGGGTTCACGAAGTAGGTGTCGTGGGCGTCGCGCGCCGGATGGTCCGGGGCGAAGTTGAGCTTGCCGAAGTTGTAGGCGTCGAGCTCGACCTCCGGGCTCGTGTAGACCGAGAAGCCGAGCCCGTGGAACAGGTCGAGCAGTTCGTCGCGCACCTGGGCCAGCACGTGCGGCCGCCCGCTCCACGGGCGCCGACCGGGGAGCGTCACGTCGAGCGCACTCGACACCTCGCGGGAGCGCGCGAGCAGGTCGCGCCCGGCCTTCTCGGCCGCCTCGACGAGCTGCTTGCCCAGGTTGAGTGCGCGTCCGAGCACGCGCTTCTCCTCCACGGGCAGCGTCGGCACGAGGGCCAGGGCCTCGGTGAACGCGCCGCTCTCGCGCGAGAGCGCCGCGTTGCGGATCGTCTGGACCGCGGCGGCGTCGGGGGCCGCCGCGAGCGCCGCGACAAAGCCCTCGCTCGCGCCCGCGACCTCGGCGCTCACCGCGGCGAGCGCGGCGTGGCGATCGCTCCAGTCGGGGAGCAATGCGGACGGCTCGCCCCGGGGCCATGCCGGGTCGAGCCGCCGGGTGAGAATGCCGCGGATGTCGGCCACGGAGCTACGCCGTCACGCCCTTCGCCAGCTCCGCCAGCTTTGCGAATGCGGCCGCGTCCTTCACGGCGAGGTCGGCGAGCAGCTTGCGGTTGACGTCCACGCTCGCCTTCTTCAAGCCCGCGATGAGCGTGCTGTACGACAGGCCGTTCAGGCGCGCCGCGGCGTTGATGCGCACGATCC
This sequence comes from Candidatus Eiseniibacteriota bacterium, assembly GCA_036522895.1. Classification (GTDB taxonomy): domain Bacteria; phylum Eisenbacteria; class RBG-16-71-46; order RBG-16-71-46; family RBG-16-71-46; genus JAIOPA01. Next base: position 9,201 of record DATDEX010000335.1, read on the forward strand.
ACAGTCGGCGGAAGTCACGCTTCTTGAGCCGGCGATGTTCGTAGGCGAACTGGCCCGCGCGCTGCTGGGTCTGGAGCGCGGTCTTGTAGAGCTTGCGACGGCCGGAGAAGTTGCCCTTCGACGCCTTGAGGACCTTCTTGCGCCGGGCACGGCCGGGAACGACGGTTTTGGAGCGGGGCATCGATCTATCCTCCTGCCCGCGGGGCCGTGGGGCCAGCGCGCGGGACGGGTCACCATTGAGACCGGAATCCTGATCCGAGGGATGGGCGCGGCTACTTCCCCAGCATCTTGCGCACGCGCGACTGGTCCGCCTGCGCAACCACGATGTTGGAGCCCTTCCTGCGCTTCGAATTGCGATTGTCGGCGATCATGCCGTGCCGCAGGTTCGACGCGCGGCGAATCGCCTTGCCGGTGCCGGAGAGCTTGAAGCGCTTTCGGGCGGCCCGGTTGGACTTCATCTTGGGCATCGGGTGTTCCTTTCCTTCAGCTCGCCGGCGGCGCCGCGTCCGCCGGGCCCTTCTCGGTGCCCGGCTTCGTCGCGGCTTTGGGGCTGCTCTGTTGTGCCTTGGGGGAGAGCACGAGCGACACGGTGCGGCCTTCCGCGCGGGGCGACTGTTCCACCACCGCCACGTCGGCGAGGTCGATCAGCACCTGTTCGATGATCTTGTAGCCGAGTTCCTGGTGGGCCATCTCGCGGCCGCGGAACGTGACCGTGAACTTCACCTTGTCGCGCTGCTCGAGGAATTCGCGCGCGTGCTTCAGCTTGAAGTCGTAGTCGTGGTCCTCGATCTTCGGACGCATCTTGACTTCCTTGAGCTGCATCTGGTGCTGCTTCTTCTTCGCAGCCTTCGCCGCACGGTTGGTCTCGTACTTGTACTTGCCGTAGTCCATGATCTTGCAGACCGGCGGCCGCGCCGTGGGCGCCACCTCGACGAGGTCGAGTCCCTTGGCCTGGGCCATGGCGATCGCCTCACGCGTGGTGAGGATGCCGATCTGCGAGCCGTCATCGCCGATCACGCGAACCTGCGGGATGCGAATGCGCTCGTTGACGCGCGGTTCCTGAGACTTGCCTGGAATCGTAATGGCGTATCCCTCCCCATGGCTTGCTGCGCGACCACCGGGCACGGCGCAAAAAAAAGACGCCGGGCGGGGTGGCGTGCGAAGCCCCGCCCGGCGTCCGGGCCCATGGCGGACCCTGTTCCGGATTGGTACGGGCCCGTCCGCCTGCGCGAGGCAGGACGAGCCGCTGAACCGGGTACCCGTCGCGTGACGCGAGCGTCCGCTTAGGGTGAGAAGCGCGGGGCTTCTGCTTGTGAACGGTCGGGATCCTACAGGGCTGGCGGCCCGTGCGCAAGCGGTTGTCGTGGCCACATTTGGGCGGGGCCACTGGAGCCGGACCTCGCTCTCCGGCCGGGAGCCGGGCGCGTTGACAAGCGGTCCTCGCCTGCTAACGTGCCGCCCGTTCGTCCGGCCATGGCGGCCGCGGCGGCAACCGGGGGTATCAACCAATGAAGCGTTTCGCTACCACTCTCGCGGCACTGGCACTGGTCGTGGTCGCCAGCCAGGCGCTCGCCGCCGAGAAGTCGATCATCATCGGGCTCGGGCTCACGCACGGGACGGCGGACATCGCCTCTTCGAACGCCATCCCCAATTACAACTCGGCGTTCCAGACCCCCGAGCTGGGCGGCCGGCTCGAGTACTGGAACATGATGAAGGAGAACTACGCGCTCAACTTCGCCGCGAACATCGGGTTCTCGAGCGAGACGGACAAGCCGCGGTCGGGCGCGCCCGCGAACTCGCCCGAGCTCAAGTTCACGACGACCTCCTATAGCTTCCGGCTCGGTGGCGACCGGGTCTACAGCCCGAACGAGTACACCAAGATGTTCTTCGGGCCGGGCATCGAGTACTGGAGCGGCAAGGCCAAGTTCGAGGGCTTCTCGGCGTCCACGTACGAGACGGAGAACACCACGCGCATCAGCCTGCACGGCCACATGGGCGGCATGATGATGATCGGGCCGAACTGGGGTCTCTCGGGCCAGATCGGCCACAAGATCGGAATCGCGAGCTACGAGGAGAAGGGCGGCAAGACGAACTGGATGCCGAGCAGCATCGACGGCGCCATGGAGCTCGTGTTCTCCTTCGGCGGCGGCAAGTAGACTTTTCGAAGCGGCAGTCCTGCACCGGGGCCCTCGCTCAGGCGGGGGCCCCGAAGTGTTTCTCCGCGGCCGCGTTCTGAGCGCGGAGTCACTGTCTCGCTTTCGAGCGTTCAGGTAACCTGCGGCACCATGGTCGCACAGGATTCCCGGCGCCAGGGACCCGCCCGGACGCCCTCGCCGCGCCGCTCCCCGCCCGAGTCGCAGGCCACGAATCCGCCCGGGCCGGCGGAACGCGAGTCGTGGTGGCCCGCCATGGTGTCGTTCAGCCTGCTCATCGCCGTCTACGCTCTGACGGCATGTCGCACGGTGGGTCCGGGCGACTCGGGTGAACTGGTCGTCGCCATGTCCAGGTGGGGCGTGCCCCATGCCCCGGGGTTTCCGCTGCTCTGCCTGATCGGGAATCTCGTGTCGCGGCTGCCGCTACCCGGCGAGCCAGCGCTCATCCTGAACCTGCTCACGTCCGTCTTCGCGGCCCTCGCGTGCGCGGCGCTCGCCTCGGCCGTCACGATGGCGAGCCGACGCCCCTGGGCCGGCTTCGTCGCTGCGCTCGCGCTCGGAACCTCGCGCCCGTTCTGGCGCAACGTCCTGGTGACGGAGGTGTTCGCCCTCAACGCGTTGATGGCGGCGTTGCTGCTGGTCTGCCTGGTGATGTTCGAACGTGGGCTCCGGGATCGAAGACCCGTGTGGTGGGCGCTTCCCGTTTCGGCTGCGGTGCTTTCGACCGCCCTCACCCACCACATGACGCTGGTCCTGCTCGGAGCGCCGGTGGTCCTGGTGTACGGGTACCTCCTGTTTTCCTACCTGCGCCGGGGCGGCGACCGGGCGCCACTCGTGCGCGCATCCATCCTGAGCGTCGCGTTCGGGGCGGCCGGGCTCCTGGTGCTGCTCTACATCCCGATCGCCGCGCACTTCGAGCCACCGCTCAGCTGGGGGGACGCCCGCGACCTGCCGGGGATGATTCAGCTGCTGACGAGAAAGGACTTCGGCAGCGGCACGCTCATGGCCCCGGCCATCGCGGTCACCGCGCTCCTGGAGCATGGAGAGAGCGTGAACCCGCTGCCGCCGCGGCACTGGCTCGTGTTCTGGGCGGACATTCCACACAGCTTCGGCTGGTTGTTTCCCGTCCTGGCGCTGGCCGGGCTCTTCTGGGCCGCGCGCCGCGCGCGCGCGCTGCTGCTCCTGGCCGTGGGGTTCCTCGCCATGCTCTGGCTTTTCTTCCTGCGCGTGAACACCCCGCTCCTGCCCCTCTACCTCGGAATCACCGAGCGCATGTACGTCCTCCCGCACCTGGTCATTGCGTTCTACGCCGGCCTCGGGGTGGCCCAGTTCATGCAGCTCATGCAATGGAGCGAACGCGTGCACCGCCGTGCCGCGCCCGCGGTCGGTCTCGCCGCCACGCTGGGAACGGGAGTGCCGATGCTCGCGGTTCATTGGTCCGCGGTGGACATGCACGCGAACACGTTTACGCGTGACTTCGGCACGAACCTCATGGCCGGGCTCCCACCCCGTACGGTGGTCCTCAGCTCCGGGGACCTGTTCCGGAACAGCCTCGCCTATGCGCAGCACTGCCTGCGCCTGAGGCCGGATCTCACGGTGGTGGATCAATCGCTCCTGATGCAGTCCTGGTACCGGAACCAATGCGTGCGACGGCTCATGCTGGATGGTTCCGGGCTGCCGATCGGTTCCGGACCCCAGATCCCGCTCGACAGCCGGACCATGCTGTCCCTGGTCTCGCGCCCGATCCGCGGCCGGCAGCCCCCGGGTGTGGTGACGCTCAAACTTCCCGACGACGGCTACAAGGCCACCCATCGACTGCTCCCCGTGGGGATCTGGTCGCGAGTGGTCCCGCGAGGCTCGCCCGTGGGCCTCGAGGCGTGGGCCGGCGCATCCACCGCCGTTGCCCGCGACTGGGATCTACGCTCGTTGGGCCCCGACTACGCCGAGACGGGCTGGGAGCGCTCCGAGGAGGTCTTCTACACGCTCGGCATTGCCCGAACGCGTGGCGTCCGAGATCTCCTCCAGCTGCTCGAGCCGCCCGCGACTTCGCCTCCGAAGGATCCGGTGCCACGCTTCGAAACCCGCTGGGGGCAAGAGCACCAGGCGGACCTCCTCGCGTACGAGTCCGACTTTCTGTGCACGTGCGTCACCGACTCCCTGCTTTCCGAGGCCTACCGAAACGACGCCCGGGTGCCCGCGAAGGCTATGGCTCTGGCCCGCGCCAGCCTCGAGATCGAACCGGGGAACGTGACCGCGCTTCAGGCGAGGGTCGCGCTCATGGCCGCCGTGCCCGCGCTGGCCGACCCGCGGCAGGAAGTCCTGCTGCGCGCGCGCATCGTGGAACAACGCCCCGGGGACCTGGCGGAGCTCGTGCCGTTCTTGAGGCTCGTGTTGCGCCGGAACGGGGACCCGGCCACCCGCGACGCCGCGCTCGATCGGGCCGCCCGTGAAGCCCAAAGCCGGTTTCTGAGAATCCTGGCGCTGGCGACGAAGGTTTCCGACGATTCGCAGTTGTCGCAGCTCTACCGGGACTGGTCACTGCCACTCGAAAGTGTTCCCGAGCTCCAGTAGAAAGTACTTCACGGACCGCCTGGCCCGCTCTTCTCCTGTCGCGAGGGGCTCCCGGGCTTCTGGAGGCCTGACCAGGCCAGGATGAACGCCAGCAGCAGTGCCGCGTTCCTCGCGACGACCACGCCCGCCGTCTTCGAGTCGAGGTGGACGAGTGCCCAGTAACGCGCGGGGAACTCCACCTGGGTCAGGACGAGCGCCGCGAAGATCGCGAGCACGACCCCTCGCCGTACGCCCCAGAGGAGCGGTATGAAGGGCAGTAGCCAGATGAGGAATTGGGGCGACAGCAGTTTGCTGCTGATGAGGAACCCCGTGACGAGAGCGCACGCGGCCAGGGCCGCCTGCCCCGAGTCCGCTCGCAGCGCACGGCGGCGGTTCCAGATGAGGAGGTAGGTGGCCCCGAGAGTCACGATGGCGACCAGGGGCGAAAGTCGGGCGAGCGAGGCGGCCACGGGCCCCGTCAGGAACTGCGAGCCAAATGCCGAGTCGACTCGCAAGCGTGAAAGGCCGAGCAAGTGGCCGATCCACAGCGGGGTCGCGAGGACGCTTTCGATCTGGAGGGGCCGGTCCGCGGCGGATGAGATGATGTACTCGAGACCCGGGGCCCCGACGTACGGCAGGAACGGAATCACGGCCGCGGCAGCGCAGAGTCCCGCGGTTCGTGCCACTTCACCCCGCGACCTGCACAGCATGAGCAGGAGCGGGAGCAGAAGGACGGGGATCAGCTTCAGGGCAATGCCCAGGCCGATGGCGATGGCGCCAACGTACAACCAGCCGCACATGATGGCGCCGACGGCCAGGCTGAGATCGAGCGCGACCGCGATGTCGTACCGATTCGCCACGATGGCTCCGCAGGCGAGCAACGCCATGGCGCACAGGCCGACGACCAGGCCGCGATGTCTCGTGGTCGCACCCCGACGGATGAGCGTGCCCACGACGGTCAGGTTCATGAGGCACGAGAGCAGGATCATCTCCGCGGCGAATGCCCCCGAATACGTCGTGAGGTCGGTGGCCGCGGGGCGCGGGGCGCCCTGGAACAGCGAGACGATCCCGGCCAGGGGCACCAGGATGGGAGCCAGTGTCACGGGAAGCGTGAACAACGGGACCGCGAGCGGCGGGTAGGCCAGCAGGAAGTCACGGTACGGATGATGGCCGGCGCGAATGGTCTGCATGATGGAGAAATAGAGCGGGGTGTCCGTCACGTCGTAGAAATCATAACCAAGCTCTCGAATATTGAACGTGTAGATGATGACGGCCCAGGCGAGCGCGGTACCGCCGAGTGTGAGCAGAGACGGCACGAGCCACGACGGGGATCCCGGGCGCGGCCCAGGGGACAATCCGGCAGCGCGGCCCTGACCGCCGGTCGCGGGAAGCCGCTCAGACGCGGGCGTGCGCTTGGCGGGCATGCGTGACGTCCGGGGCTTCCACGGACCTGTTCGACTTCGGCATGGCTGGATTCTCCGGGAAGACGGCCATTCGCCGCGGCTGCCGCGGTCTCACGCCCGTGTCATTTCGTCGCGCTCGGCAACGGTAATGTACGCCAGGCGGCCAGGCACATTCTCCTGCACCTGGCGACCGGCATGGCCTACAATCGCGCACGTTGATCCTGGCGTTCCGAGCGCTCGGTCTCCGGGCGCGCTCGAGGTGTTCGCATGATTCCGCTTACCCGTCGTACGCTGTTGCTCCCCTGCCTCGCCATCGGGTTGCTCGTCACGGTCCGCACCGCCAGCGCGGCAGTCCGGGAGCCGCCGCTGCTGGCGAAAGCCCCCGCCGCGCCCGACACGGCCCACTTCCTGCCCCGCTGGCTCCACTCGAACGGCAGCGCCGGCTACGGCTGGATCCAGGGGCCGGCGCTGATCCGCCAGCGGTATGAGGCCGGGCAGGACTTCGAGCTCGGGCTCGAGGCGCGCCCGCGGCCGCGGCTGCGCGTGCGGCTGAGCGGCGAGTACCAGATTCTCCCGGCGGTCGCGAACGCGACTTACGCGTTCGTGTCATCCTCCCAGGCCAAAGGCACACCCGTCATCGACACGCTGTCGTTCGAATGGCGGCAGCGCGGCTGGCTCGGCGCCGCGCGCGGCGAATTCCTGTGGCGGGCGCTGCCGCACACCTGGCTCGTTGCCGGCGCCGGTCGCGGCTACCTCGGGGCGGGCGTGCGCGCGTTTCACTTCAGCAACCGGTTCGAGACGCTGGATGTGCCCTTCCCCGGCTCGTCGGGCTGGGGATGGATCGCGTCCGCGGGCGCGCGTTACGACTTCGACCTGTTTGGCCCGATGCTCGGCGCCGAGCTGCGCTGGAGCGCGTTCGACCGCCCGCAGGACCGACTGCATATGTGGTCGCTGCGGATCGGCTGGCAGGGGAAGTAGCGCGAGACGTTCGCCCGACCTCCCGTACGGTCGCGACGCGGACTACCGGTTCTTGTCGCGGATCTCCGCGCGGATGCGCTCGAGGTACGCGGCGAGCGGCATGGCGCCCAGGTCGCCCTCGCCCTTCCGCCGCACCGAGACCGTGCCGGCCTCGGCGTCGCGTGGGCCCACGACCAGCATGTACGGGATCTTGAGGAGCTCGGCGTCGCGGATCTTCGCGCCCAGCTTCTCGTCGCGCAGGTCCACCTCGGCGCGCACGCCCGCGTCTTTGAGCGCCTGGAGCGTCGAGTTCGCATAGTCCTGCGCCTTCGCGTTCACCGGGATCACGAGCGCCTGCACCGGTGCCACCCACACCGGGAACTCGGCGCCCGTGTGCTCGATGTAGATGCCCACGAAGCGCTCGAGCGAGCCGTAGAGCGCGCGGTGGAGCATGATGACCTCGTGGTCCTGCCCGTCCGGGCCGGTGTAGTGGACGCCGAAGCGCTTGGGCAGGTTCAGGTCCACCTGGATCGTCGGGCATTGCCATTCGCGGCCCAGGGCATCGCGCAGCTTCACGTCGATCTTGGGCGCGTAGAACGCCCCGCCGCCCTCGTCCACCTCGTACGGGAGCCCCTTGGCCTCGAGCGCCTGGCGGAGCGCGTTCGTGGCGAACGTCCACTCTTCGTCCGAGCCGAGATACTTGTCGATCGGGCGGGTGGCGAGGAAGCACTTGTACTCGTAGCCGAACGTCTTCAACAGATGATCCATCAGGTCGAGGATGCCCTGCACCTCGGACTGGAGCTGGTCGGGGGTGCAGAAGATGTGCGAGTCGTCCTGGGTGAAGCCGCGCACGCGCTCCATGCCGTGCAGCACGCCGGAGCGCTCGTAGCGATACACCGTGCCCAGCTCCGCGAAGCGAACCGGCAGCTCGCGATAGCTGTGCTTGCGGGAGTTGTAGATCATGATGTGGCCGGGGCAGTTCATCGGCTTGGCGCGGTAGTTCTGCTCGTCGATCACCATCGGCGAGTACATGATGTCGGCGTAGTTCTCGAGGTGCCCCGAGATCTCGTAGAGCTTCTCGCTCGCGATGTGCGGCGTGTACACGAACTGGTAGCCGCGCTTGTAGTGCTCTTCCTTCCAGAAGTTCTCGAGCACGTGACGCACCATGCCGAGCCGCGGGTGCCAGTGGATGAGCCCGGCGCCCACCTCGTCGTGGATCGAGAACAGGTCCAGCTCGCGGCCGAGGCGGCGGTGATCGCGCTTGAGCGACTCCTCGACGCGCTTCAGGTGTTCTTCGAGCTCGCCCGGGGTCGCGAACGCGGTGCCGTAGATGCGCTGGAGCATCTCGTTCTTCTCGCTCCCGAGCCAGTAGGCGCCGGCCACGTGCGTGAGCTTGAATGCCTTGAGCTCGCCGGTGGTTCGCAGGTGCGGGCCCCGGCAGAGGTCGAGGAAAGGACCGTTCCGGTACGTGGTCACCTTGGCGCCGGCGGGGATCTGCGAGAGGAAGTGGAGCTTGTACTTCTCCCCCAGCTTCTCCCAGTGCGCGCGGGCCTCCTCGCGGGTCATCTCGCCGGCCTCGAACGGCTGGTTGGCCGCCACCACCTCGCGCATCTTCGCCTCGATGCGGGCGAGGTCTTCAGGGGTGAACGGCGTGCTCCGGGCGAAGTCGTAGTAGAAGCCGCCCTCGACCGGCGGTCCGCCCGCCACTTTCACGTCTGGGAACAGCTCGGTGACCGCGGTGGCGAGCACGTGCGCGGCCGAGTGGCGCAGTCGGTAGAGCGCCTCGCCGCCCGGGTAGGCGGACAGGTCGGGTCCGGAGGACGGCTTCGCGACGGTGGACATGGTGGCCTCGCTCGGGCAAGCGGCGACGGCGCAGGCCCGAGACACGAACGGGGCAGCGCGGCGGTCGTCCCGCGCATGCGCGCCCCTCGACGGATGAGATGGTGGGCGATACTGGACTTGAACCAGTGACCCCTTGCTTGTCGAGCAAGTGCTCTACCAGCTGAGCTAATCGCCCGCGAGCCGCGGAGTTAACCCCATCCCGAGCGGCTCCGTCAAGCGCTCGGGCCGCTCCGCGCGATCCGCCCGGGGGGCTGCGGCGATCGAACGATCGACACCGCGAGCGACGACGCGGGGACGCGCGATCTCAATCCGACGTTCCCACCTCCGCCAGCTGGAGCGCGGGCGGCTCGTCGCTCACCAGGTACTCGAACTCGTTCCGGAACGCCTCGACCGACAGCCGGGCCACCGCGGCGAGCGGCTCGAGCCGCTCGTCGTGCTCGAAGTCGTCCCGGCGCAGCCGCAGCATGTAGCGGCGCGCGATCGCGTAGCGCGAGGTGTTCACGTCCACGAACCGGACGCGCGCCCGGCCCGTGGCGGGGTCGATCAACGTTTCGAACGGCACCGGGACGAATCGGCCGCCCTGGAGCGACACCATCGCGGCGTCTCCCCCGCCGAGCAGGTACTTGGCGGCGCAGTAGCCAAGGTCGCGCGTGTACTCCATGTCGTACGGGATCGGATCGGCGCAGCGGAGCTCGTAGCCGATGTTCTTGGAGCTGATGGTTGATCTGAGCCCAAAGTCCCCGAGCCGGTCCTGCACGGCGCGCTTCAGCACCTCGCCGAAGTTGATCTCGTCGAGCCGCACGTGTCCGTGGTCGTCGCGCTCGATCCCGTGCAGCGCCTCGAGGTCGCGGGGATCCACGTCGAGTGCCACGCCCTCGGCGATCACCGCCACGCCGTCGCGGCGGCCGTCCGCGAGCCGCTTGATGTGCGAGCCCACGAGCGTGTCCACGATGCGCGCGAGCCGGACGGGCTTGTGCGCGAACTCCTCGGGGATGATCGTGATCGTGGCGCCGACGGCCTTGCCGATCCCCAGCGCCAGGTGGCCGGCCTTCCGCCCCATGGCCACGACGTAATACCAGCGCGACGTGGTCTTCGCGTCGACCATGAGGTTCTTGACCACCTCGACGCCGTGGTGGCGCGCGGTCTGGAAGCCGAACGTGTCCACGTGCGCGGGCAGGTCGAGGTCGTTGTCGATGGTCTTGGGCACGTGCGCGACCCGGATCTGGCCGGTGGCCCGCTCGTGCACCTTCATCGAGCTGTACGCGGTGTCGTCTCCGCCGATCGTGATGAGCTCCGTGACCCCGAGCTGGAGCAGCGACACCACGACGCGGTCGAGGGCTCGCACGTCACGCGTCGGGTTGGCGCGCGAGATGCCGAGCGTGCTGCCGCCGCGGAAGTGGATGCGCGAGACGGCGTCGATGCCGAGCGGCCGGACGTGGCTCGTGTCGCCCTGCATGAGCCACTCGAAGCCATCCTCGACCCCGATGACTTCGACACCCTCCAGGCAGGCCCGGATCGTGGCGGCCGCGATGACGCTGTTGATGCCCGGGGCGGGTCCTCCGCCCACGAGGATGGCCAGCTTCTGCCGTGTCATGCCCGGGAACTCCCTTCTCCGGGATACCGATGCGAGGTGGCCGTCATGGCACGCGAACGGCCACGCCTCGCGGCGTGGCCGTTCCCGTCCGACGAGTGCCTAGAGACTAACGGTACAGCTTCTTGAGCTCGTTCCAGGTGCTCTTCTTCACGGGCACCGGGTTGGTCGAGTACTGGATGTCGTTCCACTTCGCGTCGATCCCGTGCGGGACGCCAACGGGCTGGTTGATGAACATCTTCACATGGCCACCAGCGTACCACGGCGTGAGCGCGCCCCAGTTGCCGTGTACCACACCCTCGGCGACGTTGCCCTCGTCGAAGTTGAGGAGGCCGCTCGTGTAGTTGATGCTGTTGTAGCGGATGTTGTACACGATCTGCCCCGGCGAGCTGGCCGACAGGCCGCGCGGCAGGTAGGTGATCCCGATCTGGATCGGGGTGTTGTTCACGTAGATGAGCCCGAACGCGCCCGTGAACGAGAAGAACGGCATGCGGCCGCCGAAGCAGGCGATCTCGCCGTCCGTCGTGCGGCAGTTGAAGAGGCCATCCGCGTCCGGCGAGAACCACGGCGACATGTTGAGCCCGCCCTCGCCCACGCCGTTCAACACCATCGTCGTGGAGTACTCGAACGCGTCGGCGTTCTGGAACTGGATCGCGTTGACGCCGTCGGTCGAGAAGCGCCAGGTGTGCAGGTTCGCGAAGCCGGCGCACTGGGGCTGCGACGGCGGGTTCTGATCGTTGATCTCAATGAGACCCGGGAACAGATTGTTCGTGGTCAGGATGGAGATCGGACAGTCGTTGAATACGCGCAGGTGAAGCACCGCGCTGTTCGGCAGCGGCGTGGCGAATGCGGCCGTCGCGAGCGCGAGGCCCGCAGCGAGCGCCAGACACGTGGTAGTGATCCGCCTCATGGGGGTCGTCTCCAAGATGAAAGGTGGGCAGGCTCACAACTCGCTGCGAAGCTTTAGCGCCAGCTGGCTGTCGGCCTGCGTCGCATGGACGCGGCAGCGCATCTCGGGTCCGGCCGGCTCGCATGCCCTGTCCGGGACATGCCGGGCGCGAAGGAGGGAACCCGGATATCACGGCGCAAGGGGGTGGCTTAAGCCCCGCGGTGTCGTTGCCATGTAAACGATTACATCCGCGTTGTGACCGAGTCAAGACACCTGTTACGGTGCGCAGGCTTTTTTTGCTTTGAAATTGCGGTGTCGGCGGGCGCCCGCCGGCCCGCCAGAGGAGCGCAGATGCCAGGCTCGGTTTCATTCCCGCCCCGATTCCTATGGGGCGCAGCGACTTCGGCCTACCAGATCGAGGGCTCGCCACTCGCGGACGGCGCCGGGGCCAGCATCTGGCACCGTTTCTCGCACACGCCGGGCCGCACGCTCCGCGGGATGAACGGCGACGTCGCCTGCGACCACTACCGTCGCTGGCCCGAGGACGTGGCGCTCATGCGCACGCTGGGGCTCCAGGCCTACCGGTTCTCCGTGGCCTGGGGACGCGTGCTCCCGCACGGCTTCGGACCCGTGAACGCGAAGGGGCTCGACTTCTACGATCGCCTCGTGGACGGGCTCCTCGCGGCGAGCATCACGCCGATGCTGACGCTCTTCCATTGGGATCTCCCGGCGGCGCTGGAAGACCGTGGCGGCTGGCTCAATCCCGACATGCCGGAGTGGTTCGCCGACTACGCCGGCACGATGTTCGAGCGGCTAGGCGATCGCGTGCCGCTCTGGTGCACGCTCAACGAACCCTGGGTGATCGTGGATGCCGGCTACGTGCACGACGTGAACGCGCCCGGCCACCGCGACTGGTTCGAGGCGACGCGCGTCACGCACGGCCTGCTCCGCTCCCACGCCGCGGGCGTGCGGCGCTTCCGCGAGATGCACGTGAGGGGTGCCTCGGGGGCGGCGAAGATCGGGCTCGTGGTGAACCTGGCGCCGCACCTCCCGGCGAGCGACGCGCCCGAGGACGTCGCGGCCGCCGCGCGCGGCCACGCGTACTTCAACGAGCAGTACCTGGACCCCGTCTACTTCGGGCGCTATCCCGACCCCGTGCGCGAGATGTTCGGCGAGGCGTGGCCCGAGCATCCGGCCGAGGAACTCCAGTCGCTCGCCGAGCCGTTCGATTTTCTGGGGGTCAATTGGTACACGGGCTACGACGTCCGCCACGACGAGAGCCGACTTCCGACGCGCGCGGCCGAGGTGCCCGGGGATCGCGGCGCCAAGATGACGACCGGCTGGGAGGTGCGCCCGGAGTTGCTCGTCGAGACGCTCACCTGGGTGACCGAGCGCTACGGGAAGATGCCCATTTACATCACCGAGAACGGCGCCGCGTTCAGCGATCCGGACGTCGCCGCGAACGGCCGCGTGGATGACCCGCTGCGCGTGGACTACCTGCGGCGGCACATCGCGGCGCTCCGGGAGGCACTACGCCGCGGCGTGGACCTGCGCGGCTACTTCGTGTGGTCGCTCATGGACAACTTCGAGTGGGCGAGCGGCTACGCGCACCGGATGGGCCTCGTTCACGTGGACTTCGCGACCCAGCAGCGCACGGTCAAGGCGAGCGGCGAGTTCTACCGCGAGGTGATCCGGACGGGCGGGGGGAACGTGGGGGACTCGATGGCGTGACGAGCGGCTCGGACTACCGCCGGAGTCCCACCTTGCGCATCCCGCCATTGTCGCCGCTGTATCCCCACTCGATCACCCGGGGAAGCGGCATGCCCCCGCCTCCGTGATACCACCAGATGCCATCGTCCAAGACGCGCAGGCGACGTCCATCCACATCCGCCGCGGCCCAGGTGACTACGGGAGTGCTCTCGATCACGAAGCTACGGGTTGAGATTCCCGCGGGAAGTCCCGGTGGCGCGAACATCAGTCCGCCCGGCGGGGTTCGTAGGCCTGCCGCGTCCAACGTCAGTCGCACGTGCCCATTTACGCGCGCGAGCCGATAGCCCAGGGTGCCCCACCGGGTCTGGAGTCCCCGGACAACCACCCCTGAATCTGCGAGCCAGCTCTCCGGGATGCCCGCCGCGATCACCAGTGCGCTGTCGCTCTCGCGTTCATAAGCCAGCATCGCCTGCACCGAGCGGACGAAGTCCGTGCCTACCCATGTATGGGGCATGTCGCCGATGAAGCGCGCATGGCGTGGGTTCCTGTCCACCACTTCGGCCCACTGCCGCCAGCCGAGCGGACGGCGATCAGCCATGAACCACGAGAGCAGCGTGTCGGCGCGCTCGCGCCAGCCGAGCCCCACGAACGCGCCGACATTGCGGAGCTCGTAGGGTGTGTAATCGCTCCACGCCTCCACCCCGCTCCGGCGTCGTCTGAAAAAGTCCCAGTAGCGCTCGAACGTGGTCTTGAGCGCGCCCTCAGGGAGCACACCGCTCGCCTGCACCGGGAACAGCGCGATCGTCGTGCTCGTGGGGTCGAAGTCGCCGAGGTCGGAGCAGCCGGGCACGTAGTGGATCGAATGCACCTTCATCGCTGCCTTCGCCGCCGCCGCGAAGTCGTGCGCGAACTCGTCGCGGCTCTTCGCCATCCAGACGGCGTCGGACACGTGGCCGAGCTCCCGCGCCAGCCACGCCCCGTCTTTGTACCCGCGGAGCGCAAACAGGTCGTCCCAGTACGAGTGCATCGGCTTCGCCGAGTACCCCTCGTGGCTGATCGACGGCGGCAGCAGTCCGAAGTAGGGCGCGTTCGCCGCCGTGCGCCACTCGGGCGTGCGGCGCTGCGCGCGCAGCGTGTCCATGTAGGCCACGGCCCCGCGCACGTACGGCCACACCTTTTCGATGGTGGTGGGGTCGTGCGTGAGGCGCAGGTACTCGGCAGCGAGGAACACGAACTCGCCGTGGCTGTCGTTCTCGGGCACCGGGTCCGACCCGCGCTTGTCGACGCAGCACGGCACCTTGCCGTCGTCGTACTCGTGCGTCGCGTACCACTCGAGGAACTCCGCCACTGGCACTGCCATGCCGCAGTGGAGCAGCGCGCACGACGTCAACGAGCCGTCGCGGATCCACGATCGCTCGTACGATCGCGAGCCAGGCTGGATCCCGGGCCCGTCGCGGTTCACGAGCACGTAGCCGAGCTGGGCTTCGAGCGTCGCGGCGACGTCGGCGCCGGGACCGCCCGCCGAGAGCGAGAACGTCCCGAGCTTCGCGCGCCAGCGTGCTTCCTCCTGCTCCTGCCAGCCGGAGACCATCGCTGAGACCAGCGTTGGATCGTCGAACATGAAGATCTTCTCGTCGTTGGGCCCGAGCGGGAGGTACAGCTCGGCTGCCTTCTCACCGTTCGGGGGCAGCTCCAGCCTCCAGCGCAGCACTCCCGATGCGCGTCCGTCAGGATCGTTCACCGCCAGCGAAGCCGGAAAGTCCCCCGCACCTAACCGCGCCACCAGATCACCCTCGTCGAACGTCATCGCACCGAACGCATCGGGAGTCGTGAGGCACAGCACGTTCTTGTCGGCGTTCACGCGGATACTGGAGCCGGACCGCCGTAACGAGTCGATGCGCGCCGGCCCGCCCGGCACGTTCAGGAACTGGCTCGGGGGATTGACCTGGAACGGCCGGATCGCGATGAGCAGCGTGACGCTGCGCGATCGGGCGGGGTCGAGATTCCGGAGCCGGTAACGCGCTACCAGCGCCGAGTGCCCAGGCTCGCCGCGCGCGAATACCGTGACCGCGAGCGCCAACGAGTCGACGTACCGCGTCGCGGTCGGGATCGGCAGGTACCCGCCCGCCAGGGATTGCTCGGTACGGCCGTCCGCCCAGGTGCGCAGGCCATGCTCGGTCAGGAGAAACGGCTCGAGCGAGAACTGGCCGCGACCGACTTCCAGCCTCGCATCCTCGTCGAGCAAGCCCTCGTCCGGGTCGCCGTCCACGCCCACCACGGTCCAGTAACTCTGCTCGCCGAGGAAGCCGCGCGGGAAGTGGCCACGCGGGCAGTCGTGCGCGACCGCGGTGAAGAACCGCTCCGCGGTCGCGGCCCAGTCGAGCGGCATGAGCGCCACCTCGGCGAGCGACACCGTCCGCGATGCGCGGGCGAGCGTGCGCACCCGGAGCCTCCGCGCCTCGCTCTCGGGAAGATCCAGCCAGTCGCGGCCCCCATCGCTCCCGTGCACCTCGCGGGCGACTCGCCACCGGCCATCGCCATCATCCAGCTCCACGGCATAGTCGCGCGCCTCGCGCCCAGCCCCCCAGTCGAGCACGAGGCCGCCGAACTCCCGCGACGTGCCGAAGTCGAGCGTCAGCACGGGCGATGCGTCCCCGGTGCCGCTCTCCCACCCCGTGTCCGCGAGCCCGTCGAGCGCGAGCGCGGGAGGATGGTCCTTGGCGGAGCTGCTCGCCGTGGCGACGATCGGCGGCGGCGCCACCGGCGCCGGAAGCGGCACGAGCGTGAGGTCGTCGAACCACACCGTGCCCTCGCCCCCCGAGCCCGCCGTGATCGCGAACTCGATCGCGGCGACGTGGGGGGGCGCGTCCGATCGGTTGGGCCCCCACGCGAACGAGATCTGGCGCTTTCGAATCCGATCCGTCGTCCATTGCCGGGGGTACTCGAAATTGACCCGGTTCAACCACCAGACGTTCTCGCCGCTCCCGTCGATGAGCTTGAACTCGAGGTTCTGCGGCGCCGTCTCGCCGCGAAGCTGGTACTCGAAGCGGTAGTTCTCCGGCAGATCGAGGTCGAGCTTCCGGTGGAGCACGGCGTAGCCGCCCCCCTTCGTGAACTTGAAGTCCACGCGGAGCGCGTTCCCGTGCGGGCCGGGTTCGGAAGAGAGCTTCATCTCGACGCCGCTCGCCGGCAGCGCCGTCCACGCGGCCGTGCTCTCGAACGTGTCGAGCACGCGGGGCGGCGGCGGGGCACCCGTCCGAAGGATGGGTCCCTCCGCGCGGCTACCGCCCGCCAGCAGCAGCGCCAGCGGCAGCAACGCCGCCCACCTCATCCCTTCACGCTCCCGGCCATGACGCCGCGGATGTACCAGCGCTGGAGGATCACGAACACGAGGAGCACCGGCAGCACGGTCACCACGGCGCCGGCCATCATGAGCTCGGTGTCCTGCACGTGCTCGCCGACGAGGCTCGCGAGTGCCACGGGCAGCGTGTAGTGGCGCTCGTCCGAGAGCACCACGAGCGGCCACAGGAAGTCGTTCCACGACGACATGAACACGAACACGGCGAGCGTCGCGAGCACGGGCGCCAGGTTGGGGAGCACGATGGACCAGTAAATGCGCCCCTCCCCCGCGCCGTCCAACCGCGCCGAGTTCAGGAGATCCTCGGGAATCGCGAGCGCGTACTGCCGCACGAGGAACACGCCGAACACGCTCGCGAGCCAAGGCACGAGCACGCCCGCATACGAGTTCACGAGCCCCATGCCCTTGAGCATCAGGAACAGCGGCAGCATGCCGACCTGCGCCGGCACGAGCATGGCGGTGAGCAGCAGCCGGAACAGCCCCTCGCGCCCGGGGAAGCGGAGCTTCGCGAAGGCGTAGCCGGCCATGCTGCTCGTGACGAGTGTGCACGTGGTGCCGAGCACCGAGACGAGCAGGCTGTTCGCGAACGCCCGCGCCAGGTTCAGGTGCGAGAAGAGCTCGACGTAGTGCTCGAACGTCACCCGGCTCGGCAGCAGCGGTGGCGGCGACGTGTTGGCCTGGCCCGTGGGCATGAACGACGCCGACAGCATCCACGCGAGCGGCGCCACGGTGAGCGCCGCGCCCGCGATGAGCGCGGCGTGGAGGACGAGCGTTCCGAGCTGCCGCTTCACGTGCGCTCCCGGGCGGACTGGAGCCGCATCTGCACGGTGGTCGCGACGAGGATGACCGCGAATAGCAGGAACGCGAGCGCCGCGGCGTAGCCGAGGCGCCACCAGCGGAAGCCCTGCTCGTACATGAGTAGCACGAGGCTCGTGGTGCTCTTCAAGGGGCCGCCCTGGGTCATCACGTAGGGCTCGGCGAAGAGCTGGAAGTAGTTGATCATCGTGGTGACGCTGACGAACAGGAACACCGGTGCGAGCTCGGGGAGCGTGACGTTCCAGAACCTCTGCCAGCCGTTCGCGCCGTCCAGCTCGGCCGCCTCGTGGAGCTCGCGCGGCACGCCCTGCAGCCCGGCGACGAAGATGAGCAGGTTGTAGCCGAAGTTCTTCCACACCGCGAGCACCAGGATCGAGAACAGCGCCCAGTGCGGGTCGCCGAGCCAGTCGATCGTGGGCACGCCGAACGGGCGGAGCAGCGCGTTCACGATGCCGTACTGCGGCTGGTAGAGGTAGCGCCACACGATGGCCACCGCGACGAGCGTCGTGACGACCGGCGCGAAGTAGACCGCGCGGAAGAACGGCTTGAAGCGCGTGGTGTGCGCGTCCACGAGCAGCGCTGCCGCGAGCGAGACGGCGACGGAGACCGGTGCCCCCACGAGCGCGTACCAGAGCGTCACCTTGAGCGCGTTCCAGAACTCGGGGTTCGTGAGCGCGCCGGAGTAGTTGCCGAGCCCGACGAACCGCGCCGTGGACGGATCGCCGATCGCGTACAGGTCGAAATCGGTGAGGCTGAGCCACAGCCCGTAAAGCACCGGCCCGAAGAAGAACACGAGGATGAGCAGCACGGACGGCAGCGTGAACCACAGGCCGGCGCGGGCCTGCCGCCGCGAGAGCGGCGCGCTCACGACGGCCGTCCCGGAGCGCCCGCCGGCTTCCGGGCACGTTCAGCGGCCGCGCGTCGCGCCGCGAGCCAGCGTCGCTTCTCGAGCAACTGGTCGACGATGCGGTCGAGGTGCGCGAGCGCGGAATCGGGCGTCACCGCGCCGCGGATCGCGCGGTCGGATTGCTCGAGCACGCGGGTCGCGATCTCCTCCCACTCCGGCACCATCGGGCACGGCGCCGTGCGCGTGAGCTGCTCGCCGAACGCGCGCGTGCGCTGGTCCGCGGTGAGCGCCGTGTCGGCCCACGAGGCGCGCCGCGCGGGCAGGTCGCCGGTGAGCCGCCAGAACCGCACCTGCTGCTCGGGGCGCGACAGGTATTCCATCAGCTTCCACGCCGCGTCCGGGTGCTTCGTGCTCCGGAACATCACGAGGCTCGAGCCGCCGGCGAACGACACGCCGGGACCGTTCGGGCCGGGGAGCGGCGCGGTCGACCACGCGCCCTGGAGCGAGTCCGGCAGCCGGCGCGCGAACTCGCCCAGGTTCCACGGGCCGGTCACGACCATCGCGAACGTGCCGCGCTCGAACTCCTGGTACATGTTCGCGATGTCGAGGAGCCCGAGCGTCGGCGCGAGCCCCTCCCGGTAGAGGCTCAGGTAGAACTCGAAGGCGCGCCGGAACTCGGGCCGCTCGAACGCGCCGCGCGTGCCGCCGTCCGCGAGCAGTGGCGAGCCGTTCTGGAGGCCCAGCACGACGGGCTGCATCCACTCGTTCGTGGGCAGGAAGATGCCGTAGTGCCGCGGGCCGCCCCGCTCCTTCACCGCGCGCAGGCAGTCGCGCCAGCGCTCCCACGTCGTCGGCATCGTCGTGAAGCCGGCGCGGGCGAGGAGATCGCGCCGGTAGAAGAGCACGCGCGTGTCCACGTACCACGGCACGCCGTACGCCATGCCGTCGATGACGTTCGTGTCCCAGATTCCGCCGAAGTAGTCCGCGCGCGAGAGCGCCGACTGCGCGAGCCACGGCCCGAGCGGCGCGAGGGCTTTCAAAGCCCCGAACTCGGAGATCCAGCTGTTCCCGAGCTGGGCGACGTCCGGCGTCGAGCCGCCGACGTGCGCGGTGAGGAGTTTCTCGTGCGCGGCCGACCACGGGATCTGTTGCACGTGCACGTGGATGTCCGGGTGCTCGCGCTCGAAGTCGCGCACGAGCTCGCCGACGACCTCGCCCTCCCGGCCCATCGCCCACATGCGGAGCGTCACGGGGGCGCTCGAGCGCTCCCGGCAGCCCGCGGCCAGCGCGGCCGCGAGCAGCACACCCGCGAGCGCGAGGCCGGCGAATCGGCGCGGGTGGCTCACCGGGGCGGCGCTCCCCCGCCCAGCCAGCCGCCGCGGAAGCCGGCCGCGAGCAGGCCGCGCTTGAGGTGGGGGTTCGTGCGCATGACGCGCCACACGAGCCCGCTCCGCCAGTTCTCGAGCATCGCGAGGATGGGTCCCTGGTCGATCCCGAGGTAGTCGTCGTCGAACCAGCCCACGCCCGGCACCACCGCGCCCTGCGGCGTCGTCGCCGCCGAATCGAGCGTCGGGTTGAACGCGTCCACGAAGCCGTAGCGGCGGAAGACGTGCTCACCGTAGCGCGCGCGCATGGTCATCAGCGCGGGCAGGCAGATCTCCGGCGCGAACGCGATCGAGCCGCCCGCCGCCGCGGGCGCGATCGTGCCGTCGTCCGCGATCCGCACGAGGCACGCGCCCCGCGCCTCGTACGTGTGGAACTCGCGTTCGCGCCCGTGCAGCGTGACCTTGCCGTCGAGCGGCCCGTCGCACGCCGTGAGCCCCCACAGGTCGGCGGCGTAATCCTTGAACCCGGACGGGTTCGCGATCGCGTACGCGCGCTGCGCGTACGTGGCGCGGCGCGAGTTCTCGAAGTAGTCGATCCCCTTCCCGCGCATGAACTCGTCCCGCACGCCGCGGAAGTCCACCCAGACGTGCGAGTACTGGTAGCCGAAGAGCGGCGCGAACGCGACGTAGTCCTGGCCCTGGAACGTGCCCCACTTGTAGCCGTCCACCCAGGCGCGATAGGTCTCGGGCCCGACCGCGTGCGTCGGCGAGCCCAGCGCCAGGAGGTGCATGAACAGCGTCTCGTTGTAGCCGCGCCAGTCGTAGGGCAGGAACCCGCCGCGCGGGCTCCACCCGAGTGAGAGGAGCGGCGGTCGCACGCGCATCCACGCCCAGTCGGCGCGCGCCACGAGCGAATCGGTGAGCGCGCGGATCCGCTTCTCGCTCGGGTTGCCGCGGTCGAAGTACGACTGGCAGAAGAGCGCCCCGATGAAGAAGAGCCCGCTGTCCACATTCGAAAGCTCGACGTCCTTGAACCGCGTGCCCGACACCGGGTTCAGGAAGTGGTAGAAGAAACCCTTGTAACCCGTTGGACCCACGTCGGCTGTGTCCTGGCGCGCGTTCCAGAAGAACTCCAGCGTGCGGAGCGTGCGCATGGCGGCCTGCTCGCGGGTGATCCAGCGGCGCTCGGCGCCGATCGGGTACGCGGTGAGCGCGAAACCCGTCGCGCCGACGCTGATGAACGAGCGCGTAGGCCAGCGATCGGGCATGAGACCGGTGACGGGGTCGGCGAGGTCCCAGAAGAAGAAGAACGTGCGCCGCTCGAGCGTGTCCGCGAACGCGCGCTGCTCCGCGGTGAGCGCCGGCCCGCGCGCGACCTCCC
>DATDEX010000336.1:0-17201 GCA_036522895.1 Candidatus Eiseniibacteriota bacterium
GACGCGCCCGGTGCGGAGGATGCGCACGCGGCGCCGCGCGCCGGGGACGAGCATGGCGAGCCCGAGCGTCACCACGGCGAGGAGCGCCACCGCCACGAACCCCATGAGCGTGCCGGCGGCGAGCAGCGGCTTCAAGGGCGAGAAGCCCCCGCGACCGAGCCCGCGCGATGCGTCGAGTCGTCTCATCTCGTTCTCCTCGCGAGCGGCTCCGGCCGGCTCACAGTCGTCGGTCCTTGCGCAGCCGTTCCACGCGGCGGCGCACCTCGGCCGAGTTCCAAGCCCGGGGATAGCGCGCCAGGCACTCCTCGTACTCCGCCAGCGCGTGCGGCTCGTCGCCCAGCGCCGAGTAGGCGTCACCCGCCCGCTGGCGCGCGAGCGGGGCGAGCCGGTCGTCCGCGAGCGAGTCGCACACCACCAGGAGCGGCACGAGCGCCCCGTGCGGATCGCCGGCCTCCATGCGCAGCGCGGCCACCTCGAGACCGGCGCGCGCCGCGTAGGGACCGCGCGGGGCCTGCATGCGCCACACCGAGTCCGCGAGTTGCGTCGCCGCGGCGCGATGGCCGCGCCAGCGCTCGTAGGCGACCTGGCCGAGCAGCGCGCGTGCGGGCGAGCCGGGGGATTCCTCGAGCAGGTAGAGGCGGTCGAGCGCCGCGGCCGCGTCGGGGTCGTTCGGCTCGTCCGCGACGCGGGCGTAGTTGCTCTGCGCGGAGTCCAGTTCACCCGAGAAGAACTGCGTCTCGGCGAGCATGAAGCGCGCGGCCGGCCAGGCGCGGGCGAGCGAATCGAGGCGCGGCAGCGCCTGCTCGAGCGCGCCCTCGCGCACGAGGCCCAGCGCGTGCTCGAGCCTGAGCTCCGGCATGCGTTGCTCGAGCACGGGATTCGCCGCGAGCAGCGCGCGCGCCTCGGCCGGATGGCCCGTACGCTGCAGCGCGCGCACGAGCACGAGCAGGAAATCCGGGCCCCAGCGCTCCGCGGGCACGTCGTGGAGGCCCTGCACGATGCGCATGCTCCACTCCGCCTCGCGCCCCGACGCCTGCACGGCGGTCCACGCGCGGCGGGCGGTCGCCACGCGCTCCTCGGCACGGCGCGCGGCGTCCGCGGTGAGATCCGCGAGGATCGCGAGCGCGGCCGTGGTGTCGGCGGACGAGCCCGAGCGCAGCGATTCGTCCGCGAACATGACGCGCAGCCCGCTCCGGCCCGAGCGCTTCTCCGCGTCGGTCAGCACTCGCACCGCATCCGCCGGCCGGCCGCTCACGGCGCAGAGGTGGGCGAGCCCGAGCGTGAGATCGGTGCGCCAGGGACGCGGGCCCGCGGCCGCCTCGAGCGCCGAGACCGCGCCGCGTGCATCGAGCGGGGCGAGCCTGAAGACCGCGTCCGCGGCCCACTGCCCGTCGGCCGGGCTCACGGTCCACGCCTCGATCGCGGTGCGGAGCGCCTCACGCGGGCGCCCGAGCCGCTCGTAGGCCTGCGTGAGCTCGCGGCCCAGGAGCGAGGAGTCGCGCGTCGCCGTGCGCTCGGAGGAGGCCAGCCGCTCGACCGCGGACCAATCCTCGCGCGCGAGCTGCGTGCGCCCGAGCTCGGTGACGACGAGGGGGTGGTGCGGGAGGTCCCGCTGGAGCACGAGCAGCGTGTCGCGCGCGCGCTCGAGCAGACCCGAGACGCGGAGGTCGATGGCGCGCTGGAGGCGCTGCGCCATGGCCGGGGGGAGCGGCGGCGCGGGGCGCTGCGAGCGCATTGGCGTGGGCACGGTGAACGACTGGATCAGGTCGGGGGGGAAGGTCGTGCCGGGCGGGCCCGGCCGCAACTGGACGATGACGGGCGGGGGCGGCGGGTTCTGCACTGGAGCCTGCGCGAACGCCACGCCCGCGAGCGGCAGGAACGCCATCGCCTGCGCGAGCGGACGCCACCCCCGGGCGGGCCCCGCCGCGCCGCGCGCGGAGCGCGGGCTCACCGGGGCGTTCCCGGGGGAACGCCGGTAGGGGTCGCCGTGGGCGTCGCCGGGGTCGCGGCGAGCGAGCGCAGGTACGCCTCGATCAGCGTGCGGTAGCGCGCCGGGACCCGGTCGGCGTCGGCCTTGAGCAGATCCTGGCGCAGCCGGTCGTTCTCGCGGAAGAGGTCCTTCGGGAGCGCCGCCGGCGAGGCGTGTGCCACGTCCTCGCCACGACGCGCCTCGCGCTCGGGGTCGAAGTCGCGGCGGTGGATCGAGCGCTGCGCGTCGAGGAGCCGCGACAGGATCTGCGTCTGCTGCTGCTCGAGATCGTCGCCGATCTCGCCCTGCCGGATCGTCTCCTCGGCCTTCTGCATCTCCTTCTGCGCCTCGTCCAGCCGGCCGAGCAGGCTCTTCTTCGCGTCCTCGTCGCGGCGCACCTCCTCGAGCTGCTCGCGAATCCGGCGCTGCTCGTCCGCGAGCCGGCGGAGCTCGGCCGGGTCGCCCTGCGCCATGGAGAGCTGCTTCGAGAGCCGCCGCGCGATCTGTCGCGACTGGCGGTTCAACTGGCTCTGCCGTTCGCCGATCTCGCCCAGCCGCTCAGAGCTGGTCCTGCCGCCGCTTTTCGAACCCGGCTTCTGGCACATGGAGGACTCTGCGCTGCGCAGCTCCTTGACCGCTTCGTTGAGCGACGCGGAGGCGCCGCGGCCACTCGCCTCGCCGCGCTCGCGCCCGCCCTGCGCCATCTCGCGCCCGGACTGCGACAGCCCCTGCATGGCGCGGCCGAGGGCCGCACTGACCTTGTTCGAGAGGAACGGCGTCTGCTGCGAGAGCGCCGCGAGCGAGTCGGCCACGCGAGCGACGCCTTCGGACAGGTCGGTCTGGGCATCGGCCGACTGCGCGGTGGGCTGGCGCGCGTCGAGATTGTCCTCGGCCGCGCGCGAAAGCGAGACCAGGTCCTGCGAGGCGCGCCGCACCGCGGCGAGATTGCGCGCGTCCTGCTCCTGCTGCGCCTGCTGGGCGCTCTGGCGCATCGTGTCGGAGGCGCGCCCCAGGCTCTCGCTCGCCTTCTGGCCGGCGCTCTGCGCTCCCTGCGAGTCGCCCTGCTGACTCCTTTCACCGGCGTTCTCCTGCTGCTCGGCCGCGTTCTGCTCCAGCTCGTTCGCGGCCTGCTCCAGCCGCTGCTGCGGATCCTGCTGCTCGGCCTCGTGCGCCGCGTCGCGGGCGCTCTTCGCCAGCTCGCGCGATTGCTGCGCGGCCTGCTTCTGGCGCTCGGCGAGCGCCGACTTGGCGCTCTGCGGCTCGCCGTTCTGCGGCTGCGCGGAATCCTTCGCGGTGGCGTTCTTCCCGTCGTTCGGACGCGTCTCGGCCGGGGTCTGGGGCGCCGAGTCGGCATGCTCGCGGTTCAACTCGTCCTGTTGTGCCTTCAACTCGTCCGCGCGGCGCGCCAGCGCCTCCATGCGCTCTTCCTGGCGCAGCTGCTTCAGGAGTTCGAGACTTCGCTCGAGCTGCTGGAGCATGTCCTTGTTCTGCTGCTGGAGCTGCGGCAGCGTCTCCTCCATGGCGCGGCGGTCCATCTGCTTGAGCGCCTCTTCCATCTTCTTCAGGGCGTCCTTGAACTCCTGCGACTGGATATTCTTGAGTAGCTCGCTCATCTCGCGGAGCTTCTTCTGCAGTTGCTCCTGGAACGCCTGGCGCTCGGCCGCCTGGTCCAGGCTCTCGCGCATCTGTTTGGCCGCGTCGTCCACCTGCTGCGCCACGGCCTGCTGGCGCTCGGCCGCCTTCTTCATCTCCTCGGCGCGCTCGAACGACGGGTTCTGCGGGCTCTGCGCCTGGGTGTGCGGCTGCCGCTCCAGCTTGTCGAGCGACTTCTGGAGCTCCTTCGCCTGCTCGGCCGCCTTTTCGAGGGCCTTGGCGACGTCGTCCTGCTTCTGGTCGAGCGAGGCGTAGAGGTCGTTGAGCGACGGGAAGCGGACGCGGAACTCGCCGCTCACCGCCCGGCCCCGGCTGCCGACGCGGCTGTTGTCGAACGCCACGAACCGGAACACACCGCTCTCGCCCGGCAGGAGTGCCAGCGGCGAGGCGTCCCAGCGCGCCGTGGCCCGCGCCTCGCGTGGCTCGTCGCGGAACGTGGCGAGCGATTGCTCGCGCCAGGCGTCCGCGGCGGTCTTCCGCCACTCGAGGCGCAGCTCCGAGACGCCGAGATCGTCCTGCGCGAGCACGTCGTAGGGCACGAGCTGGCCCGCCGGCAGGTCGAGGTCCCCGACCGGGAGCGCCACCGTGATGACCGGGGGCGCGTCGGGGATCGCCGAGAGCTTGTACCGGAAACGGCCCGCGCCGGTCGCCGCGCGCGCCTCGAGCTCCCAGGCCCCGTCGCCGTTCACCGCCACGCTGCCGCGCCAGCGCCGTGGGGTGAGCTCGCTCCAGCTCGTCGCCGCGCCCCCGTTCACCGCCGACGTGAGCGATTCCAGGTCGCGGTCGAACGTCACCTCCACGTCCGCGCGCGAGCCCGCGAGCGCGGTGAGGTCGCCGCGCGTGCCGGAGAGCGCCTGGAGCGGCAGGCGGGCGTAGGCCGGCGCCGCGATCGTGCACGAGAAGCTCACCGGGCGCGGCTCGCCCGCGAGCGCGATGTGATAGCGCGGGCTCGTGAGCCCCGCCACCCGGACCGCGTAGTCGCGCGGGTGGGTGACCGGCGGCAGGTCGAATCGCCAGCGGCGCGCGCCGTCGGCGGTCGATTCGAGCACCGCCGGCGGGGTGGGGCCGTTGCCGGTGAGCCGGGGCGGAGCCGGTGTGCCCGCGACGCGCGCGCTCACCGCGAACGAGGCGCCGGGCACGAGCGTGACGTTCCCGGGCTCCACCCGGAGCTCGATCGCGGGCGCCGCCGAACCCGGCGACCAGAGCGTGTGCCACGCGTCGAGCGTCGGCGCGGGCGCGAACACGACGGCCGCGGTGAGCGACAGCAGCGCGGCCGAGACGGCGGTGAGCGGGGCACGGGCCGCGAGCGGCGGCACGGTCTCGGCGAGCGGCGTGGCCTTGAGCCGCTGCTCGGCCTCGCTGCGCACCGCCTGGGCCAGTTCCCCGGAGGTGTGGCTCCCGGGGGAGGCCTCCAGGTCGAGCGCGTTGCGGAGCCAGGAGCGTAGCCCCGCGAAGCGGCCCTCGAGCGACTCGAGCCAGCCGTCCCAGCGCGGGGTGTCGCGCCGCATGGCCAGGGCGGCGAGGACGAGCGAAAGGAGGGCGCCGGCCGCGAACAGCGCCAGCCGCACCCCCGCGGTCGCCTGCGTGCGGGGGAGCGCCAGGCCGGCGGTGACGGCGAACGCGAGCAGCACGCTGGCCGCGGCGCTCGCCCGCAGCGCATGACGCAGCACCAACGCGCGGCGGATGCGGGCGTGCACGGCGCGGAGGCTGGAGCGGAGCGGGGTTGCCGGCGGGCGAGAGGTCATAGGAAAGGAGGGTGCAAACGGCCGGCCGCGTCAGTGCGTGAGCGCGTACTGGACGACATTCATCGCCATACGCAGGGCTGCCTCACGCTTGTCCGGAGGATCGTGATGCACCTCCTCGTCCTCGAGGCCATCCCCGAGGTCGCAGTCAAAGGAAAAGAATACACAGAGCCTTCCATCGCGGACAATGCCGAACGCGCGCGCCGGGCCACCATCGTGCTCGTGGATCTTCGGCAGGCCCCCGGGGAACTCGTAGAGCTGGTGGAAGATCGGGTGGTCGAACGGGAGTTCGACCAACTCGGCGTCCGGGAACAGCTTTTTCATCTCGCGGCGAAAGGACGGTGCGATCCCAAAATCGTCGTCGACCCAGAGAAATCCGCCGGAATCGAGCCACCGCCGCAGGTTCGCCCCCTCGGCGTCGGTGAACTTGATGTTCCCATGACCTGCCGCGAACACGAACGGAAACTGGTAGAGCCCCGCCGAGCCCGGCTCGACGACCGCGGCATCGTCGCCCGCGACGGGAATGCTCGTGCGCTGGCGGAGCGCCGCCATGAGATTCCGGAGCGAGGTCTGGTCGCCGTACCAGTCACCACCGCCGCCGTACTTGAGCCGCGCGATCCCGAACGCGCGCGCTCCGGGCGGCGTGGGCGTGGCCCGGGCGCCGCCGCACCAGCTCGCGAGCGCGGCGAGCAGCGCGAGCGCCAGGGCGGCGCGCGGGAGGGCTCGGGGCGGGGTGCGGGGCTCGCGTCGCGTCAGCATGCCTGGATTGAAACACGTCGGGGGAGGGCGCGTGGCCCTCCCCCGACGGAAGCCCGTGTGCGGGCGACGGGCGGGGCGTTCAGCGGCGCTCGGCGCGGTACGCCGGCGTCGCCGACCGGAGCGGCCCGACGTAGGGGAACCGCACCTGCGGCAGCAGGCGTTCGAGCGTCTGGCTCGCGGGTGCGGGTTCGTCCGCGACGGCGCCCTTGATGGTGTGGAGCGGCCGGCGCCGCGCGACCTTCGTGCCGCCGAGCGAGAAGAACAGCTTCGTCTTGTCGGGCGAGTAGGAGGGCGGGGCGAGGAACGCGACGTCGGGCGAGAGCGAGAGGGAGTCGAGATCGCCGGGCGTCTGCGCGATCACCTGCCCGTCCGCGTCCACCGCGGTGACGCGCACCAGGTAGTCGTGCCCGAGCAGCGGCGGACGCGACTTGAGCGTGAGGAGCCCCGTGTCCCCGAGCCGGAACTGGACCGAGCCGCCCGGGTTGTTGCCCGCGCGGAAGCCCAGGAACAGGTCGCCCGCGGTCACGTACGCGATCGGCGCCGGCAGGCTCGAGAGCAGCCGCTCGCCGCTCGCGATCGGCTTTTCGTAGATGTGGATCCAGTATCCGGTCGCGCCGGTGACGCCGACCCACGACACCACGAACAGCGAGTCGAACGGCTCGTGCTCGCCGTTGTAGGTGATCGGTTGCACGTCGAGGAGCGGGAGCCGCCCCTCGTTGGAGAGCGGCGAGGCGTGCGAGGCGACACCGTCGACGAGCCCGCGCCCCAAGTACGTGGGCGGCGCGAACGTTCCGGGCGTCGGGTCGGTGCTGAAGAACGCCTCGTAGCCGACGTTCACGAACTTGGCCACGCTCTGCAGCGGGTAATCGCCGGTGCGCTGGAACTTGCCGCCGCCATCGCGGCGATAGAGCTCGTACGAGTTGGCCGGCGTGCCGTCGAGCAGCAGGAGCAGCGGCATGGTCGGGGCCCCGGCGAACGCTTGCGCGCCCACTTTGACCGAGTCGATGTTCTTGCTCCCGTAGTCGCGAGCCAGCACGGGCAGCGCCAGGTCGTGGTAGGCGAGCAATCGCGCCTCGGACGAGGGGGTGCCCTCGGGCGCGTTCGGGTTGGGGTCGAACCCCGTCGGGCGCTTTTCACAGCCGGCGGCGAGCGCCAGCGCCCCGAGCGCCAGCACCGCCACGAACCACCTGCTCCACCGGGTCATCGTTTGCCCTTTCGTCACTCGGCCGATATGCCCTTCTGGCGGTCGAGAGCGATCCAGATGTCGAGCGCCATGGCGCTGGCCACGTACACCGACGAGTACGTTCCGAACACGGTGCCGACCAGCATGGCGAACGAGAAGTCGCGCAGCACGTCGCCGCCCCAGATGAACAGGGCGAGCGCGGCGAGGAACACCGTGAAGGCCGTGATCACCGTTCGCGAC
Organism: Candidatus Eiseniibacteriota bacterium; assembly: GCA_036522895.1. Classification (GTDB taxonomy): domain Bacteria; phylum Eisenbacteria; class RBG-16-71-46; order RBG-16-71-46; family RBG-16-71-46; genus JAIOPA01. Next base: position 7,547 of record DATDEX010000336.1, read on the forward strand.
AGCGTCTCGTTCACCGCGATGTCCATGACCCGCGAGTGCTTCTCCTTGCGGAGGGCTTTCGCGCGTTCACGGATGCGGTCGAACACCACGATGGTGTCGTTGATCGAGTAGCCGGCGATGGTGAGCAGTGCCGCGACCACGGTGAGGGAGACCTCGCGCCCGGTGAACATGAGGGCTCCCAGCGTGATGAGCACATCGTGGAACAACGCGACCACGCCGCCAAGGGCGAATTTGAACTCGTAGCGGATTCCCACGTAGAGCAGGATCGCCCCGAGGCTGGTCACGATGGCCCAGAACGCCTTGGCCCGGAGGTCGCTGCCCACCTTGGGGCCCACGGTCTGGTTGCCCCGCAGTTCCATGGTGACGCCCGGCAGGCTGGCCTGGATGGCGGCCTGCACGAGGGCCACGGGGTCGCCCTCGGTGCGGAACCGGATGATGTACTCGTTCTGGCTCCCGCCGGTCAGCTGCTGGATCTCGGCCGCGAGGTGCGCCGCCTCGAGCGCCTTGCGCAGCTGGTCGGCGTGCACCGTCTGGCTGGTGCGGATCTGCAGCATCGTGCCGCCGGTGAAGTCGACGCTGTAGCGCGGACCCTTCGCGAAGAACCACACGAGCGTGATCGCGAGCAACGTTCCCGAGAACACGTAGGCGAACCGCCGGAATTTCATGAACGGGATGTCGGTCCCGACCAGGAGCTGCAACATGGGGATCGTCCTCGCTCTCAGATACTGATGCGCTCGACCTTGCCGCGGCCGAGCCAGTAGTCGTAGATCATCCGCGTGAACAGCACGGCGGTGAACAGGTTCGCGAGCAGGCCGATGCTGAGCGTGACCGCGAAACCCTTGATCGGGCCGGTGCCGAACTGGAACAGGAACAGCGCGGAGATCAGCGTCGTGGAGTGCGCGTCGAAGATGGTGCGGAACGCGCGGTCGTATCCGAGTCGAACCGCCTCATGGATGCTGCGGCCGTGTCGCAACTCCTCGCGGATGCGCTCGAAGATGAGCACGTTGGTGTCCACCGCCATGCCCACGGTGAGCACGATGCCGGCGATGCCGGGCAGCGTGAGCGTGGCGCCGAAATACCCCATCGCGGCGATCAGGTACACCAGGTTCAAGGCCAGCGCGGCGATCGCGACGAGACCGGAGAGCTGGTAGTAGATGGCCATGAACGCGATCACCATCGCGGTGCCGATCAGGCCGGCGGTGAGCCCCTCGTGGATCGAGTCCGACCCGAGCGACGGGCCGACGGTGCGCTCCTCGATGATCCGGACCGGCGCGGGCAGGGCGCCGGCGCGCAGCACGATCGCGATGTCCTTCGCGGTGTTCACGTCGAAGCTCCCGCCCGTGATCGAGGCGTCGCCGGAGGGGATGCGATCCCGGATGAACGGCGCGGTCTGCACGACCCCGTCGAGGATGATCGCGAGCTGGCGGCCGACGTTGGTGCCGGTCACGCGCGCGAAGTCGGCGCGGCCCTTCGGGGTCATCTTCATGCTCACGCCCCAGCCGCCGGGATTGGTCTGATCCAGGCCCACCGCGGCCTCGGCGCTCGCCACCGAGCCGCCGGTCATCTCCGCCTGCCGCTTGAGCACGTAGAGCGTTCGCCCGGTGACGCCCTGACGGGCCTCGTCCTCGTTGCCCCAGATGAGCTCGCTGTCGGGCGGGATCAACGAATCGATGCCCGGCGTGGCGAGCAGCTTCTGCGCCGTGGGCAGGTCCTCTTTGCGGAAGAAGCCGGCGTCCAGCATGAGCCCGGTGAACGGCGTCTTCGCGAGCGCGGAGTCGCCCGGCCCGGTCACGCCGCGCGCCGCGAGCCAGCTGTCGAGCCGCTGGAACAGTGCGCGCTGCTCGTCCGCGGTGCGCACGAGCTTGAACTCGAGCAGGGCGGTCTTGCCGATCAGCTCGATGGCGCGGCTCCGGTCGGTCAGCCCCGGGAGCTGCACGGCGATCCGGTCCGTGCCCTCGATCTGGATGAGCGGCTCGGCGACGCCGAACTGGTCGATGCGGTTGGTGATGATCTCACGGGCCCGCTCGACGGCGTCCTTGGCCTCGGCGGGCGAGAGCCGCGACTTGTCCACCTCGAGCAGGAGCTGCAGGCCGCCCTGGAGGTCCAGACCCAGATGCACGGCCTTCTTGCGGAGCTTGGCGAGCTTCGCCGGCTCCATGGCCGCCCGTTGCGCGGGGGTCATCGTATAGAACTGATAGGACGGGAACAGGCACCACAGGGACAGCGCCGTGACGACCAGCACGCCGAGTAGTTTGCCCTGGTCCGAGCGGGTCATGGGCTCCCCCATACGGTCGACCGCCGGGGAAGCGGAGCGCCCCCCCGGCGTGCACGGAACAAAATGAGGGCGGGAGTCTACGGGCCGCTTCTGGAGGTGTCAACGAACCGTGATTCGCTGGCCTCGAGCCTGCTGCGGCCGCGCCGGACGGGACAGGGACCGGTTGGCGGCCGATCCCGAACTCGTTGCGAAATTGAGATTGTGGTGGGACGGGGTGAGGAGGTGTTGGCGGGAGATGGTGGCGGGATCCCGGCCGGCGAGGCCGCGACAGCCCCGGCAAGCGGCATGCCTCGCGCGTTCGGCCTGCAAGCGCGTGCGATGCGCGCCGGCGCTTCAGCCAGCCCGCGGCCGCGCTCCGCGGATTCCAGCGCAGGCGGTCGCGACGGGACGACGCGTCTCGCGGCGTCGCTCGCGCGCCGCTCGCGACGCGCGTTCGACACGCGTCTTGACACCTCCCGAGGCCGCCGCCTAATGTGCCGCGCCTACCCGACCGGGCCCGACCTATCTCCCGCTTTCCGAGGAGTTTCCCAAGCATGAACTCGCGCTTTCGACTGGCGAGCGTCGTGGCCCTCGTGTTCCTCGCCACGGCCTGCGCCAGCCACGCCCAGACGGCGGATTCCATCGCCACGCGGGGCCCTCTCCCCGGACGTGGCGGCATCGGCGGCCAGATCGGAGGCTCGTACTTCATCGCGGAGGGCCCCTATTCCGACGGCGCCCAGCCTCGTTTGTCGTTCATCGGGCATTTCCGCTACGTCATCGGGCGCCACTGGGGCTGGCAGGTGAGTCCGTATTTCACGTGGACCGGCTACGTCTCGCGCGTCGCGGCGCCGTATACCGACCTGAACTTCCCCGCGGAAGGCACGTCCAAGGAGTTCTACATCACCCAGATCGTGGGCGCGGCGGGCCAGCTCCAATGGATCACGGGTGGGCCCCGGCGGCGCTGGCACCTGGGCGTGGGCCCCGCCTTCTATCGCGTGGTGATCCAGAACCATCGCAAGGTCTTGAAGGACCCCGCGAGCTTCGAGCTCCACGCGGGCACGCACCTCGGCGGGACGGCGGAGCTCGGCATGGAGCGGTTCCTGAAGAAGCTCCCCAACACCTCGATCGAGGTCACCGCGGCGGTCCAGACGGCGTTCGCCCGGAGCGACAACCGTTTCCCCTCGGGCTGGAATGGCAATCCGATGGCAGTGGAGCTCCGCGTGGGCGGCAATTACTACTACGATTTCCGCCGCGGCAAGCCGGCGGCGAAAGGCGCGAAGCTGTGAACCCGCGGGCCGCGGCGTGTGCGCTGCGGCCCCGTGTGTCCGGGAGGAGACGCGGGTGAGTGACCGCGTGGCATGGACGGACAAGGTCGGCCCCGAGGCGCTGACCTTCGACGACGTGCTGCTCGTGCCCCGCTACGCCGCGATCCACCCGCGCGACGTGGACACGCGCTCGCGCTTCACGCGCAAGATCGCCGTGAACATTCCCGTCGTGAGCGCGGCCATGGACACGGTCACCGAGTCGGCGCTCGCGATCGCGCTCGCGCGGCTCGGGGGCATCGGCGTGATCCACAAGAACCTCTCGATCGAGGAGCAGGTGGCCCAGGTGGACCGGGTGAAGCGGAGCGAGAGCGGCATGATCACCGACCCGTTCACGCTGCCGCCCACGGCGACGCTGGCCGACGCGCGCGCGATCATGGCGCGGTTCCACATCTCCGGCGTGCCCATCACCGAGGCCGGACGGCTGGTGGGCATCCTCACGAATCGCGACCTGCGCTTCGAGGAGGACGACGCGCAGCGCGTCTCCGAGGTCATGACCCGGTCGCGGCTCATCACCGCGCCGGTCGGCACGACGCTCGAGTCGGCGAGCGTGATCCTCGCGAAGCACAAGATCGAGAAGCTGCCCGTGGTGGACGAGCACATGATGCTGAAGGGTCTCATCACGGTGAAGGACATCGAGAAGCGCATCCGCCATCCGCAGGCCTGCAAGGACACGCTCGGCCGGCTGCGTGTGGCCGCCGCGGTGGGCGCGGCCGGCGACTACCTCGAGCGGGCGCAGGAGCTGGTGCGCGCCGGCGTCGACGCGCTCGTCGTGGACAGCGCGCACGGGCACTCCGCGGTCGTGATCGAGGCGACGCGCCGATTGAAGAGCGTGCTCCCCGGCGCCGAGCTCGTGGCCGGCAACGTCGGCACCGCCGAGGGCGCGAAGGCCGTGGCGGACGCGGGCGCGGACGCGGTCAAGGTGGGCATGGGGCCAGGCGCGATCTGCACCACGCGCGTCGTGACGGGCGCCGGCATGGCGCAGATCACCGCGGTGCTCGAGGCCGCGAAAGCGCTCGAGGGCACCGACGTGCCGATCATCGCGGACGGCGGCGTCAAGTACTCCGGCGACCTGGTCAAGGCGCTCGCCGCGGGCGGACACACCGTGATGCTGGGCGGCATGTTCGCCGGCACGGAGGAGAGTCCGGGCGAGGTCGTGCTCTACGAGGGCCGACAGTACAAGGTCTATCGCGGCATGGGCTCGCTCTCGGCCATGGCGGCCGCCCGCGGCAGCCGCGAGCGCTACTTCCAGGACAATACCGACGAGCTCTCGAAGCTCGTGCCCGAGGGGATCGAGGGCCGCGTGCCGCTCAAGGGTCCGCTCGCCTCGACCGTCTTCCAATTGGTCGGCGGTTTGCGCGCCGGGATGGGGTACTGTGGCGCGGGCACCGTCGAGGAGCTGCGCACGAAGACGCGGTTCGTGCGCGTGAGCGGTGCGGGGCTGCGCGAGAGCCACCCGCACGACGTGAAGATCACCAAGGAGGCGCCGAACTACGACGTGCGCTGAGTCGCGCGCGGCAGCGTTTCGCTCGTTCCCGGGCCCGGCCCACCCCCCTCCTCGCGGAGGGGCGCCCCGGGCGCCCGACCCGTCCTTCGGACAGGCCCCCCGTGCCTTCCTGCGAGGAGGAGACCATGCGGCTGACCGGACATCGTCGAGGCAATCCCACGGTGCGCTTCATGATCGAGCAGACGGCGAGACGCCGCATGTACTCCACGCTCTCACCCGAGCGCGTGCTCGGCGGAGATCCCGCGAGCGAGGGCGCGGTGCGACGCTGGAGCCGCGAGTTCTTCGAACAGCTGCACCTGGCACTCTTGCCACGCATGGCGAACGTGGCCGACACGCCCGAGGGCCAGCTCCGCTACTTCGGATCGCCGGCGCTGAGCGTGTGGGGGTTCGTGGGCGAGCACGCGACCGCGCTGGCCTACGAGCACGCGGAGACGCCACGGCAGATCGGCGAACGCGCCCGCCGCTGGCTCGCCTGTCTCACGACCCGCACCGCGCCCGGCCTCGCGAGCTCGCACTGGGGGCATCCCGTCTACGGCGCGCGGCTCGATCCCTTCTCCGGCGAGCTCGACGTCGTGTGGGCATTCCCGGGCGAGTGGTGCGACGCGGTGGTGAAGGGCGCGTTCCCCGCCCGCGAGTGGGACGTGCCGCGGAGCTGGAGCGGGGCGGAGGTGGCGGCGGGGGCGTAGGGATCGGATGACCGCCCGGGTCGCGCTCCTCGTGACGCCGGAATCGGGCCGCGCTCCTCCTACAAGTGGAGCCCGACCCCCCCGAACACCCCGTGATCCGTGGCGTCGTGCGTCCGCCCTGCGGCCATGCCGAGCGACAGGGCGACGTGCTTCCCGAACGCGGCCGAGAGTCCGCCGTTCACGGTCGCGAGCCAGGCGTATCCCGGCTCGCGGTCCGCGATGCTCACGGCTTCGGCCCAGCCGGAGAGGTGCGGCACCAGCTCGCGCTCGAGCTTGACCGAGTCGACGAAGCGCAGGTGATGCCCGGTCCCCGCGACGTCCGCGAGCGTCGCCACCTCCGTCATCGCGCCGAGCGTGACGTCGAGCGGGAGCGAGGCCGAGAGCGGCACCGCGACCGCGGCGCCGTACGACGTCGCGCGGGGCGAGAGGGCCGACGCCGGCAGCGTCACGGTGGCGAGGAACCCCATCGCCACGCCCGCGCTGTCCACGCCGAAGAACGTGTGGCGGGCCGAGAGCGCGCCGCCGCCAAATCCGCCCGGATTCGTCTCGCCGCTCACCGGACCGGTCGTGAGCCCGAGCCCCGACCACGCGTCGAGCGTGGCGGCGAGCGTCCAGCGATTCGGGAGGCCGAGTGCCAAGCCGACGCCGCCCAGGTCCACGCTCCGCGACCGAATGGTGTCGAGCCGGGCCGAGGAGGCGGAGACCTCGATCTCCGAAACCAGGAGCCGTCCCTCGGGAATCGTGAACGGGCTCTCCGTAACCTGGGTGAACCAGGTGGACAGCTCCCGCAGCGAGCCGTCCGGCAGCACCGCGACGATGCGCCCGTTGCCGTGCGAGCTGCCGCCCCCCCCGCCCCCGCGCCCGCTGCCAGGCCCCGAGGAAGAGATCGGCCCCGGCCCGCCGTCCGCGCGCACCGTGCAAGCCGCGAGCACGACCCCCAGCACGACGGCGCCAGCGCACAACCTCACATGCACCACCCGCACGAGCGAACCTCCAAGAGCATCGGTTTCCCCAAATATCGGCCGCCCGCCACCTCACCCTGAACGGCCGCCGACTTTCCCCTCAGCGAGTGCGTTGACGAGGCCGCGCCCCCGAGGATGTCGAGCGGGGTGTGAGGGGGACGCGATCGAGGCCAGTCGCGAACAGGCCGCAGCCAGGGACTGGCGGAGGCCGTCGTGAGCGTCAGCGAAGGACCGGACAGGAAGTCCGGTCCGAGCGTTGGCCTCGATCGCGTCCCCCTCACACCCCGCGACGCCTCCTCAAGACCGAACGCCCACAGACAAAGCGACGAGCCCCGGACACTTCGACCCGGGGCCCGCGCGATTGCCCCGCGACTGGACGGTCGGTGGGCAAAATGACCCGCTGGCGTCCTAGCGTCGCGGCAGCTCGAACTTGAACGATGGATTGAGGGCGCGGATCTCGCCGACGATGCGCTCGAGGTTCTCTTCGATCGTCGTATCCGGCTTCTCGCGCCAGGCCGTGTACAGCTCGAGCAGCTCGTCCTGCTTCACGCGCAGCAGCTCCTGCTGGGCGTGCTCGTCGACGGACCGCTCGAGGTGATAGACCTCGCCCTGCGAGAAGCGCTTCATGAGATCCAGGTACTCGCCGCGCATGTGCGACAGGATGCGCAGGTATTTCTCGAAGCCGTGCGAGAGCTTCTCGAGCACGTCCGAGACGCCCGCGTTCTTCCGGTGCATCTGCTGCGAGTAGGTGTAGGCGAAGTGGTAGTACGTCTTGCCGCGGCCGATGTACGCCTCCTCGCTCGGCTGGACCCGCGAGCGCGAGGCGGCGGCCATGATCGGGTTGTCGAAGATCCCGATCGAGACCAGCAGGAAGTCGGCGTTGGTCTTGTAGATCTGGTACTTGAGCCGGGCGTCCGTGGACGACGACAGGCGGCGGAACACGTCGGTGTCGTACTTGGACAGGAACTTGCGCGACTGCTCCACGTACTCCGGGTTGATGAAGGAGTGGAGCAGGTGGGCCAGGTAGACGTTCACGTCCTCGTCGTAGCAGTCCTGGTTCGACACGAGCCCCGTCTCCATGCGGCTGTAGAGGAGACAGTTGATCATGAAGAAATAGGTCGGCTGGAGGTCGCGACTGCTGTCCTTCAGGTCCACGTACTGACGCGGGTTCATCACTGGCCTCGACTGGGTGGTGCTGACCGTGGCGGTTGCCCGACAGGTGGTTCGAGCCTGCACTGAGATACCGAGCATTGGTTGTGCCACACACTCGGGGAGTGGTACGGCGTGAGAATGTGTGGTGAAGGCACACGATTGCGCGGTTCGGCGGGGCGGGAAGGAAGGCGCGCAACCACTGCCAGATAGGGCAGTCTGAACCAGTCGGAGGGGGAGAAGCCCCGTCCGGCACGCTCTCGGGCCCGCGCGGGCGCGCGCGCGGGCGAGGCTGCTGACCGAGCCCGGACCCGGTCGAATCGCAATTGTTCTTATGAAACGCGAAAAAGCTTTGCGAGTGACATGGAGCGCAGCCTTAAGCCGCGCTTTGACATGCGCCGCCCGAATCCACTGGGGCAGGCCGCGCATCTCGCATGCTCCGGAGCGGCCGCAACGGCCATATCGTGCCCATCTCGCAACGGTTTATAAGGAAGTGTTTCGGGGCACGCGGCTTGCGTGATGCAATGGTGAAGTAGCTCCCACGGGTCAACCCCCTCACGTCCGGTTCCCATTTCGGACGGCTCCCAATCCCCCCGGCCATCGAGTCCCACTGGCCCCCATGACTCGCGCCCCCGACCTCCCCCCGACCCCCCAGCCACGCGCCCGCATCGGCCCCGGCTTGAAGCTCCGGCTGTGGCTCGCGTGCCTCTCCGGCGGATTGATCGCCGCAGCGGGCACGCTGTGGATGCTGTTCACGCCCCGGCTCACGCCGGCCGAGCCCGCCGTCTACGGCTGGCTCGCGGGCGTCGCGTGCGCCTCGCTGCTCCTGGGTCTCGTGCTGGCGCTCTGGATCGACCACCACATCGTCGGCCACCTCCACGGGCTCCTGCTCGGGCTCCGTTCCGGGCGCGTCGCCGAGCTGCGCGGGTTGCCCGCGGGCACCGGCTGGGGCGAGCTCTCCGAGCTGGGTGACGCCGTTCAGGAAATGCTCGAGCGCCGGCATCGCGAGGTGCGCGCGGTGCAGGAGCTCGAGCGCACGCGCGAGCACCTGGGACAGCTCTACGCCAGCGTCGAACGCTGGCAGCTGACCGAGCACTGGGATCGCCCGTCGCTTCCGGAAGGCGACGTGGCCACGGTGACCGACCTGCTGGGCCACGCCCTCCAGCGGCGGAGCGTCGTGGACGACCAGAACCGCGAGGCCGCGCGCCAGGTCGCGAGCGACCTCGCCGCGGTGATCGGGGACGCGCACGAGGCGGCCTCGCAGGCCGAGCGCGGGTTCGTCGAGGCGACGTCGTTGCAGACCTCGGTGCGCGAGCTCCAGCGCCTGGCGAGCGAGCTCACCACGGCGCTCTCCCTGCCCGTGACGCCGGACGCACCCGCCGAGGACCTGGTGGGCGAGCGCGCCCGCGCGGCGCTCGAGGACCTCGTGACGGCGTCCTCGGCGAGCGTGGAGTCGCTGGGCCGCGGACTCGCGCGCGTCCAGGACGTCTCCGAGCAGGTGCAGCGCCTCGCCAACCGCGCCACGCTCATCGCGATCCAGGCGCTCTCCGGGACCGGCGAGCCCGCCTCGTTCGCGGACGAGCTGAAGCAGTTGGCGCGCGACGTGCGCGACGCGACCGACCGCACGCAGCAATTCGCCCAGGACATCGAGACCGCGGTCGCCGAGGCCGACGCGCGCATGCGGATCGCGCGCGAGCAGGCGCTCGCCCGCATGGACGCGCCGCTGCCGCCCGCGGCGGCGCCCGCGCCGCGCAACGCCGACACGACGCGGCTCG
>DATDEX010000337.1:0-2890 GCA_036522895.1 Candidatus Eiseniibacteriota bacterium
GTGCCGCCGCGGCGGCGGAGGCGGGTGCGCCGGGCGAGATCGTGGCGCTCGAGCTTCGCGAGTCGCTGGCCGCGCTCGGCGAGGTGACGGGACGGAACGCGAGCGAGGAGCTGCTGGAGCGCATCTTCGCGCGCTTCTGCATCGGCAAGTGATGCCGCACCGCTCGCCCGAGGAGTCCGCCGCCCACTACCCGCCGTCGCCCGGCGCTCCATCTGCGGCGGTCCCCGTGCGGGCGCGCGACGCCGCCCGCCGCGAGGGACGATTCGACGTCGTGGTCGTCGGCGCGGGCCACGCCGGCTGCGAGGCGGCGCACGCGTGCGCGCGCATGGGTCTTTCGACCGCGCTCCTCACCGTGCACGTCGCGGACACCGCGAAGATGTCGTGCAATCCCGCGATCGGCGGGATCGCGAAGGGACACATGGTGCGGGAGCTGGACGCACTCGGCGGGATCATGGCGCGCGTCACCGATCGCGCCGGCATTCAGTTCAAGATGCTCAATCGCGGCCGCGGCCCGGCGGTATGGTCGCCGCGCGCGCAGTGCGACAAGGCGCTCTACTCGGCCGAGATGCTGCGGCTCCTCGACGCGACCGCGAATCTGGAATTCGTGGAGGGCGTGGCGCAGCGCGTGCGCGTGTGTGCCGGGCGCGCGGCGGGCGTGGAGCTCACGGATGGCCGCGTACTCGAGGCGCGCGCCGTGGTGATCACGCCGGGCACGTTCCTGAACGGCGTGCTGCACATCGGCGAGCGGCAGCTCTCGGGCGGGCGCCTGGGCGAGCACGCGGCACGCGCGCTCTCGGAATGCCTCGCGGAGCTGGGCTTCGAGCGGGGCCGGTTGAAGACCGGCACCCCGCCGCGACTCCATCGCGCGTCGCTCGACTTGGACGCGCTCGAGCTGGCGCCGGGCGACGATCCGCCGGAGCCGTTCTCGCACTGGACCGGGGCGCTCGACGTCGAGCAGGTGCCGTGCTGGGTGACGCACACGAACGCGAACACGCACGCCGTGATCCGCGACAACCTCGCGCGCTCGCCGCTCTATTCGGGCGCCATCACTGGCCGGGGGCCGCGCTACTGCCCCTCGCTCGAGGACAAGGTGGTCAAGTTTCCCGAGCGCGAGCAGCACCACCTGTTCCTCGAGCCCGAGGGGCGGGACGTCGACGAGATCTACGTGAACGGCGTCTCGACGAGCATGCCCGAGGACGTGCAGCTCGCGTTCATCCGCACGATCCGCGGGCTCGAGCGCGCCGAGATGCTGCGCCCGGGCTACGCCGTGGAGTACGACTTCGTGCTGCCGCACCAGCTGGACGCCACGCTCCAGAGCCGGCGCACGCCCGGGCTCTGGCTCGCGGGGCAGATCTGCGGCACCTCGGGATACGAGGAGGCTGCGGCGCAGGGCTTCGTGGCCGGCGTGAACGCGGCCCGCAGCGTGCGGGGCGAGGACGCGTTCGTGTTGCGGCGCGACCAGGCCTACGTGGGCGTGCTGGTGGACGACCTCGTGACGCGCGAGCATCGCGAGCCCTACCGGATGTTCACGTCGGCCGCCGAGCACCGGCTGCTGCTGCGTGCGGACAACGCCGACGAGCGGCTCGTGTCGATCGGCCACGCGTTGGGTCTCCTGGACGACGCGCAACTCGAGCGCACGCGCGTGCGCTGGGCGTCGATCGAGGCGGAAGAGGCACGGCTCGCGCGCGTGAGCGTGACAGTGCCCGCATTGCCGGGCGGATCGCGCACGCTGCGCGCCGTGGACTGGCTCGCGCGACCCGAGGGGCGTTACGACGATCTGCCGCGGCTCGGCGTGGAGGCCCCGCTGCCGCGCGCGCTGTGGGCCCCACTCGAGGTGCGCGTGCGCTATCGCGGCTACATCGAGCGCCAGCAGCGGACGGCTGCGACCTCGGCGTCGCTCGACGCCGTCGGGCTGCCGGACGGGTTCTGGGACGAGGAGCTTTCCGGCGTTTCGAAGGAGGCGCGCGAGAAGCTGCGCCTGTGGCGGCCGGCGTCGGTTGGGATGGCGTCGCGGATCGCGGGCGTGTCGCCTTCGGATGTCGCGGTGCTGTTGGTGCTTGCTCGTCGATTCGACGTCGCTCGTTCGAAGGGCTTGAGCTCTACCTAGGCCGGCTCGCGCGTGGTGTTGTCGCTGATTCCGGGTACCGCCGCGAGGGACGCGCGCGATTCAGGAGGACGCTCCTCGCCGACATCCTGTCGGCTCGTCGCTCGTCTGACGGCGCCCTCCGGCATCCTGCCTCCCGGGCGCCGCCAGGCGCCTCCTGAATCGCGCGCGTCCCTCGCGGCTCGCACTCGGGAGTTGGCGGAAGGCCCGGGGGGCGCCGGCGCTTGCTTCGCTCGCGCCTTCGACTCGCTGGGGGGAAAGACGGGCGGCGGGCGGATTGCGCGAGTCACTCGGTCGTTTGATCAAGGGGTGACACGCCTCCTGTTGGCGCTCGTCCGCCTTGGGGCGTGGGCAGAAGCGATGAGTTGGGCGCTGTCGGCGCTTGCTTCGCTCGCGCCTTCGACTCGCTGGGGGGAAAGACGGGCGGCGCGGTGGTTGCGGTATCGCGAGGGGCGGGCGTCGGGTATGTTGCGCGTCAATGGCTTACTCCAAAGACAAGCGACGGGGGTCGTCTGGGCGTGCTGGGGCGCAGGCGAGGGCGCGCGGGCGCGATGGGTCCGGTCGACCGGCGGTGGCAGGTCCTCGCGGGCCTGGCGGGTCGGGCGGAACTGGGACCGCGGGTCCGCGGAGGGGCAATGCGTCAGGCGCGCGGACGCAGCCAGGTCCGCGCGGGCGTGGTGGGGCGGACGGAATTGGGCCCGCGGCTTCGCGCGCGCGCAATGCGTCGGGAGCATCGGCGCAGGCGAGTCCGCAGCGGCGAGGTGGGCCGGCCGCGACGGGCCCCAC
>DATDEX010000338.1:0-6352 GCA_036522895.1 Candidatus Eiseniibacteriota bacterium
GTGCGACGTGGGCGGCCTGTGGCTGGCTGCCGCTCTTCCTCCCCGGACTGGGCTGGCACTCGTACTACGCGCTCTGGGGGGCGCTCGGAGCCTGGCTCGCGCTCGGGGTCGCGCTCGAGCGAGCCGGCGCGCCGGCCAGCGTTGCGCTCGTCGCGGCCCTGGCGCTCGTGTCGGCGGCTCGGGCGGACACGCCCGCGCACGACTGGGCGGACGCGTGGTTCCTCCGCCGCGCCGCGGCGTTCGTGCGACCGCTGCGGTCGAGCCTCCTCCGGCAGCTGCCCGCCGTTCCGCCGGGCAGCCGGCTCTACTTCACCGGAATCCCCGCGGAGATCGGATTCGTGACCGGCGACGGCCCGATGTTCCGCGTGCTCTACCACGAGCCCACGCTCCGCGCCGCGTTGCTCGGGGGCTGGACGGTCCGCACCCCGGGGGAGGCATCCGGCGAAGATTGCTTCTTTCATGGCGACGGCGAAACCGGCCTGCGCCGCATGGCCGAGCAGCCGCTCCCGCCCGGAGCGGATGCCGCCGCACGCCTCGAGTGGGTCGGCGACCAGCGGCTCCTCGCGGGTACGTTCTTCCGCGCGGGAGCATTCGAGCGGGCGGGGATGGCCTACGCGCGCGTCGCGGCCGCGCTGCCCGAGGCGCGGGACGACGCCGAGGCCGCCGTCGAGTGCCTGCGGGCCGCGGGTCGGGATTCGCTCGCGGCGCGGATCGAAGGCCGCGTCCCCGGGCGAGGCGGCGCTCCGCCGCGACGCGTCCGCTGAGCCGGAGCGTCGTCGCGGTTGCCGTCAGCGGGCGCGGATCCCGTCCAGCGCCGAAGCGATCGCCGGCTCCTCGGGTGCCAGCTCGCGGGCGCGGGCGAGCAGCGCGACGGCGGCCGCGGTTCGCCCCTCCGCCAGGCGCACGCGGGCGAGCTGAAACAGGATCTGGACGTCGCTCGGGGTGAGCGCCCGCGCCGCCTCGAGCTGTGCGGCCGCTTCGGCGCTCCTCCCGGCGAGAATCAGCGCCCGCCCGTAGTCGTCGTGGGCGGCCGGGTCCTGCGGGGCCAGGGCCACCGCGCGCGCGAACCCGGCCAGGGCCTCGTCCAGGCGGTCGCTCATCGCGAGCGCGATCGCGCGTTTGCGCTCGATCCGCGGATCACGTGGCGAGAGCCACGCCAGGCGCTGGTACGCGGCGAGCGCCGTGCCGGCATCGGAGCGCTCGAGCGCCGTCTCGCCCGCGGCCGCGAGCCGCCGGATCTCGCCCCCGCGCCAGGCCTCGACGGCGGTGGCCAGCCCCAGCACTCCCACGACCCCCAGCGCCACGCGACGGGCTCGCCTCCCCCACCGCTCCTCGCGGAGCTCGAGCCACACGAGCCAGGCGGGCGCCGCGAGATACGGGACCAGCTTGACGAGATGCAGCAGGGGATTCTGGACCAGCGTCGGATCGTCGAAATCGGGCAGCAGATACGCGGCAGCCATTCCGACCGCGACCGTCGCCGCCGCCCGGCGGTGCCGGCGCGCGACCAGGGGGAGCAGCACGAGCGGCACGATCGTGTAGTAGTTGAGCCAGCTCTTCACGAGCCAGCCGGTGGCTGCGACGAGTACCAGGGCGCGTCGCGACAGCACCTCCGTCCCCGCCGCCTCGCGCCGCTTCCAGAACAGGGCGAGCAGCGGCACGAGCGCCGCCAGCGCGAGCGCCGGGCCGAGCGGCGAGCGGTCCGGAACGCCGAGCGTGGCGAGCGCGGCCGCCGCGCTCACGCTGTTGATCATGTTGATACCGGATTGGAACTCGAGCGCGATCTTGTGCAGGAAATCGGTCCAGGTCCGACCGCTGGCGAGCGCGAGGAGACCGAGCCCGAGCGTGGAGACCGCGCAGGAGACGAGGAGCGTGAGCGCACGCCGCCGGATCCCGGCCGCGTCCGGCTCCTGCGCGCCCGGGCCGAACGAGCGCACCAGGGGCACCGCGGCCGTGGCGGCGAGCAGGAAGGGAAAGAGCTTGAGCAGGCCGGCGAAGGCGATGGACGCCCCGGCCAGCCCGGGGCGTCCACGGCGAAGCGCCCACGTCGCGAGCAGGAGCGGAACCCACAACTCGGTGAAGACGAGCCCGGGCATGGCGTACTTCGCGAACTCTGCGCTCGCCAGGATCAGGGCGGCGACCGCCAGCTGCTCGACCTGCGAAAGCCCGAGCGCAGCCCCCGCGAGGAGCGCGATGAGTGCCACTCCGAAGAGCTGCCACGCGAGCCCCGCGAGGGCCGAGAGCCGGCCGAACGGCAGATGCAGCGTGGGGTCCGCCTGCCGGATGAGGCCGTAGAGCGGCGAGCCGTTGTACCCGTAGTCGAGCGAAAGATGAGCTCCCTGCCCCATGCCGAGTGCGGCGTGGACGTCGCGGCGGTATGCCGCGACCCGGCGCGCGGGCAGTCGCGTGGCCAGGATACGCCGCGCTTCCGCCTCGATCTCGCCCGAGTCGTGCGCCCGGGCCGCGAGCGTGTCCAGGGGTGCCAGCGGATCGAACGGCACGCGGGCGGCGCGGAGGAGATCGATGTAGTAGGCGCGCTGCTCGGACGTGCCGGACCGCACCAGGTCGACCGGCCGTTCGAGGTCGCGCATGCCGATCTGCGGGCGCCCTTCCCCGGCATGGAGCAGACGGTAGGTCTCCATGTACGGCACGGGGTACTTGGCGCCCAGGTAGTAATGAGCGAAGTTGGAGTTCGGAAAGTTGACCGGCTGGAGGTTGAGCGCGAGGCCGTAGCTCGCGCCGAGCACGACGAGCGCCAGCCACGCCGCGCGCGTCCGGCGCGCGCGCGCGGGCCACGTGAGCAGGATGCCCGCGGCGAGCATGAGCAACGCGGCTGCGGCGCGGTCGGCGACAAGGGCGATCGTCATCTCCTCGGTCCGGTTCGAGCGGGCGATGTCCGTCGAGTCGTCGCATCATGGCGTGGCCGGCACCCTCGACGCCAGCGCGACGGCACGCGGACTGTCGGGATCCGGCGGGAGGCGCGAGCCACCCCCGAAGCGACGGTCGGTCCAGGCGAGCACCCGCTCGAACACGCTCCGCCCGGTGGCGTTGCGCACGCGGGCCAAGCGAGCCCGGAATCCACGCATTCGGCGCCGGCCGAGGTCGGGCGTGGACGGAGAGGAACACCTGGCACTACCGTGCACTGAATGGGCGGTGACGACGGCCCGCAACTCACGACTTGAGCCCCGATGAGGAGGATCGATATGACAGCCGAGCCACGGGGCGGCGCCCCGCAGGCCACGAGCGGAGGAGTGGAAGGCTCACGCGCTCCGGCCGCGATGCCCGCGTCGGAGGGCGCCGCCCGTCGCATGGCGCCGCTCGCGATGGACGCCGCATCGTTCCGCGCGGCGGGGCACCGCCTCGTGGACCGGATCGCGGAGCTGCTCGAGTCGATCCCGCATCGTCCCGTGACGCGCGGGGAGACGCCGGCGGCGGTGCGGAGCGCGCTCGGCCTCGGCGGCCCGCTCCCCGAGCACGGGGAGGAACCGGCCGCACTCCTCGAACGCACCGCGGGGCTCCTGTTCGACCACTCGCTCTTCAACGCCCACCCGCGCTTCTTCGGCTACATCACCGCGTCGCCGGCGCCCATCGGCGTGCTGGGCGAGCTGCTCGCCGCGGCCGCGAACCCGAACGTCGGCGCCTGGATCCTGTCGCCGGCGGCGACCGAGATCGAAGCCGAGACCGTGCGCTGGATCGCGCAACTCATCGGCTATCCGGCCGACTGCGGCGGGCTCCTCGTGAGCGGCGGAAACGTCGCGAACCTGGTGTGCTTCATGGCGGCGCGCGCGGCGATGGTCGACTGGGACCTGCGCGTGGAGGGTGTGGCGGGCCCCGACCGGCCGCGGCCGCGGATCTACGCGTCGGCCGAGACACACACGTGGCTTCAGAAGGCGGCCGACCTCTCGGGGCTGGGTACGGCCTCGATCCAGTGGATCCCGACCGATCGTGAGCAGCGGATGGACGTGGACGAGCTGGCCCGGCGCATCGACGCCGACCGCGCCGCGGGCGAGCTCCCGCTCGTGGTCGTGGGCACCGCGGGCTCGGTGAGCACCGGCGCCGTCGACCCGCTGCCGCGGATCGCCGAGGTGTGCAGGAAGCAGAAGCTGTGGTTCCACGTGGACGGGGCGTACGGTGCGTTCGCCGCCGCGGTGCCCGAAGCGTCGGAGGATCTGCGAGGCCTCTCCGAGGCGGACTCCGTCGCCGTGGACCCGCACAAGTGGCTCTACGCCCCGATCGAGGCCGGGTGCGCGCTGGTGCGCGATCCGGAACGATTGCGCGCGGCGTTCGCCTACCAGCCGCCCTACTACCGGTTCGACGAGCGCGTCTTGAACTACGTCGAGTACGGGCCCCAGAACTCGCGGGGGTTCCGCGCGCTCAAGGTCTGGCTCGCGCTCCGGCATGCGGGTGCTACCGGTTACCGGCGCATGATCTCCGACGACATCCGGCTCGCCGGCCACCTCGCCGCGTGCGTGGCCCGGCACCCGGAGCTCGAGCTCTTCACGACGGCGTTGAGCATCGTCACGTTCCGCTTCGTCCCGGAGGAGCTCCGCTCGCGCATCGGCGAGCCGGCGGTCGAGCGCCACCTCGACGCGCTCAATCGCGAGTCGCTCGATCACCTCCAGCGGGGCGGCGAGGCGTTCGTGTCGAACGCCGTGGTGGGCGGCCGCTACGCGCTCCGTGCCTGCATCGTCAACTTCCACACCGACGTGCCCGACGTGGAGGCGCTGCCCGAGATCGTCTGCGCGGCGGGGCGGGCCGCGGATCGCGCGCTCCGGCCGGAGGCCTTGTGAGGCTCGGGAGGCGCTGTTTCCGGCCAGGCGCAAACGGCCTTTCCCCAGCGACTTCCGCCCCACGGAAAAGGTATCGCTAGAGATGCCGGCCAGCGCTCCCTCCGGGCTCGCCGACGCGGCCGGGCCCGTCGCCCACAAGTTCGGCGGCTCGAGCCTCGCGACCGCGGAGGCGTTCCGCAGGGTGACGGCGCTGCTCCTCGCGCGCGAGGAGTCACGGCAGCTCGTCGTCGTCTCGGCCATGCAGGGCGTCACCGACTCGCTCCTGTCGCTCTGCCGGCTCGTCGCCGCGCGCGACGAGCGCTGGCGCTCGGACTGGGCCGCGCTCCGCCAGCGCCATCTCGACACCGCTCGCAACCTGCTCGGCACGCGCTCCGAGCCGACGTGTGCCTGGCTCGAGACGCAGTTCCAGGAACTCCGCACGCTGCTCCACGCGCTGGCACCGCTCGGCGGTCCCGCCGCGGAGAGCACGCTGTTCGTGCAGGGCCTGGGCGAGGTGTTCTCGGCCCGGCTCCTCGCCGAGAGCCTGCTCGAGCACGGTGCGGAGGCCGCGATGCTCGACGCGCGCGAGGTGCTCGTCGTGGGGCACGACGAGATGGGCGCGACGGTGGACTGGCCCGCGAGCCGCGAGCGGTTCGCCGGGTGGATGGCGGCGCATCCCGCGCCGCGGACGGTGGCGACCGGCTTCATCGCGCGCGACGAGCGGGGCCACCCCACCACGCTGGGCCGGAACGGCAGCGACTACTCCGGCGCCATCTTCGCGGGACTCGCCGGGAGCCCCGAGCTCCACATCTGGACCGACGTGGACGGCGTCCTCTCGGCCGACCCGCGGCTCGTGCCCGAGGCCGAGCTCTTGCCCGCGCTCTCCTACTCCGAGGCGTGCGAGCTCGCCTACTTCGGCGCCCGCGTGATCCACCCCCAGACGATGTCGCCGGCGATCGCGCACGGCATTCCCATCCGCATCCGCAACACGTTCCATCCCGAGCATCCCGGCACGCTCGTCTCCGGGGTCTCCGACCCCACCTCGCCGGTGCGCGGGCTCACGGCGTTCGACGGGCTCGCGCTCGTGAACGTGGAGGGCGCCGGGATGATCGGCGTTCCCGGCACCGCCGAGCGCGTCTTCGGGGCGCTGCATCGCGCGCGGGTCTCCGTGGTGATGATCTCCCAGGGCTCCTCCGAGCACTCGATCTGCTGCGTGATCCGGGCCGCGGATGCCGAGCGTGCCGTGGGGTCGCTCCGCGCGGCGTTCGCGCGCGAGCTGGAGGGCGGCCAGATCCAGCGCGTCAGCGCGGAGGCGGGCATGACCGTGCTGGCGCTCGTCGGCGACGGGATGTCCGGCCGGCCGGGCGTCGCGGCGCGACTCTTCGGCTCGCTCGCGGGCGCGGGCGTCAACGTGCGCGCGATCTCGCAGGGGGCGTCGGAACGGAACATCTCGGTCGTCGTGGCGAGCGAAGACGGCGCGCGCGGCCTGCGCGCCGTCCACGCCGGGTTCTACCTCTCGGCGCAGACGCTGTCGGTGGGGCTCGTGGGCCCGGGCCACGTCGGCCGCGCGCTGCTCGCGCAGATCG
>DATDEX010000339.1:0-4545 GCA_036522895.1 Candidatus Eiseniibacteriota bacterium
GTCCCCGGCGCCGGCCGCATGGGCCGCGAGCGCGCGGCGGTGCAGCGCCCGCCCGGAGGCGAGATCGGGCAGCAGGCGGAAGACGACCCGAAGCAGTTGCGGCGGGAGCATGGTGGGTTCTCGGGGCCGGGAGCGCATGGCGGCGCCAGTCGGCGATGGCCGCGAGCTTCACTGCATGCTTGGTGCCAGCTTCGGGGCCCTCAGTGGCCCCGCCGAACGCTCCCAAACCGCGGCCGCCGCCGGCCGCCCGCCCGGGCGGGGATTGCAGAACGGCATCCCGGCCCGCTCAGCCTGCACGCACCCGCGGCCCGGGGAGCGCCACCCGGGAGAACAGCGGGTACCCCTGGGCCAGCTCGCGCACGTCGCGCCCGACGTCGCGCGCCAGGCCCTCGTCCGCCGGCTTCTCGAGCACGCGGGCGATCCAGCCGGCGATCAGCCGCATCTCCGCGACCCCCATGCCGCGCGTCGTGAGCGCCGGCGTGCCGATCCGGATGCCGCTCGTGACCCACGGCTTCTGCGGGTCGTCGGGGACCGCGTTCTTGTTGACCGTGATCCCGACCCGGTGGAGCGCCTCCTCCGCCACCTTGCCGGTGAGCGCGGCGCCGCCGGGCGCGCGCCGCAGATCGAGCAGCAGGAGATGCGTGTCGGTTCCGCCCGAGACGAGCGCGTGGCCGTGGGCGACCAGCGCCTCCGCCAGCACGTGCGCGTTCTCGAGCACGCGGCGCGCGTAGTCGCGGAACTCGTCGGTGAGCGCTTCGCCGAAGCACACCGCCTTCGCCGCGATGATGTGCATGAGCGGCCCGCCCTGGAGCCCCGGGAACACGCTCTTGTCCACTTTCTCGGCGAGCGCGCCGCGGCAGAGGATCACGCCGCCGCGCGGCCCGCGCAGCGTCTTGTGCGTCGTGCTCGTGACGACGCCGGCATGCGGCACCGGGTCGGGGTGGAGTCCGGCGGCGACGAGCCCCGCGATGTGCGCCATGTCCACGACCAGCGTCGCCCCCACCTCGTCCGCGATCCGGCCGAAGCGCGCGAAGTCGAGCGCGCGCGGATAGGCGGAGGCGCCCGCGACGAGGATGCGCGGCCGGTGCTGCTTCGCCAGGCGCTCGACCTCGTCGTAGTCGATGCGACCGTCCTCGGGTCGCACGCCGTATTGCACGGCATGCCAGATCCGGCCGCTCACCGAGACCGGGTGGCCGTGCGTCAGGTGCCCGCCGTGCGCGAGGCTCATGCCGAGCAGCGTCGCGCCCGGCTCCGACACCGCGAGGTAAGCGGCCACGTTCGCGGAGGCGCCGGAATGCGGCTGCACGTTCGCGTGCTCGGCGTGGAAGAGCTGCTTCAGGCGCTCGCGCGCGAGCGACTCCGCCACGTCCACCCATTCGCAGCCGCCGTAGTAGCGCTTCCCCGGCAGGCCTTCGGCGTACTTGTTCGTGAGCACTGAGCCGGCCGCCTCGAGCACCGCGTCGCTCACGTAGTTCTCCGACGCGATGAGCTCGAGCTGGCTCCGCTGGCGCTCGTACTCCCCGATGATCGCGTCGTGCAGCTGCGGATCTTGCGCCTGGATCGCGGACAAGCCGGCCTCCTCGTGCGGGGTCTCGTGCGCCCGCCTCCGTGGGCCGCCCGGCGCCCGATGCGGTGCGAGCAGCGTGGCGTCAGGTCGTCGTGCGGTGGTGCGCCTCGTAGTCGCGGATCTTGTTCACGCGCCGCTCGTGCCGGCCGCCGGCGAATGGCGTCTCGAGCCACACCCGCATCCAGCGGAGCGCGGCGTCGTAATCGGAGTTGCTCCTCGCGCCCATCGCGAGCACGTTCGAATCGTTGTCGTTGCGGGTGAGCCGCGCCGTCTCGTCGCTCGTCACGACCGCGGCCCGCACGCCCTCGACCTTGTTCGCCGCGATCGCCGCCCCGATGCCGGTCGCGCACAGGACCACGCCGCGGTCGGCGCGGCCCTCCGCCACCGCCTCGGCCACGGGGATCGCGAAGTCGGGGTAGTCCACGGACGGCTCGGCGGCCGCCGTGCCCATGTCCTCGACCTGGTGGCCGAGGCGCAGCAGCTCCGCCTTCACCCGCTCCCTGAGCGGAAAGCCGGCGTGGTCGGCGCCGATCGCGACGCGCACCTAGTGCCCCGCCACGGCGGCGACCGAGCGCGGCACCTTCGTGAGCCAGCCGTGCCGGTCCGGCAGGTCGCCCCGGACGATGCCGAAGAACGCCTGCTGGATCGCCTTCGTGACGGGGCCGACCTCGCCCGAGCCCACGATGACGCGGTCGACCGACGTGATCGGCGTCACCTCGACCGCGGTGCCGGTGAAGAACACCTCGTCGGCGACGTAGAGGAGCTCGCGCGGCATGACCATCTCGCGCACCGAGTAGCCCAGCTCGCGTGCCAGCTGCAGCACGCTCGCCCGGGTGATCCCGGCGAGGATGCTGTTATGCATCGGCGGGGTGACGAGCTCGCCCTTCAGCACCACGAACAGGTTCTCGCCCGAGCCCTCGCTGACGTAGCCGTTCGTGTCGAGCGCGATGGCCTCGGCGTAGCCGTCCTCGACGGCCTCGAGTTTCAGGAGCTGCGAGTTCAGGTAATTGCCGCCGGCCTTGGCCATGGCGGGCAGCGTGTTGGGCGCGATCCGCGCCCAGGTTCCGATCTTCACCGCGACGCCCTTCGTGAGCGCGTCGTCACCCAGGTACTTGCCCCACGGGTACGCCGCCACCATGACCTCGATGGGCGTGCCGACCGGGTTCACGCCGACGTGCGAGTAACCGCGGTAGACGAGCGGGCGGATGTAGCATTCGGAGAGCCGGTTGACCGCCACCGTCTCGATGCAGGCGCGCTCGATCTGCTCGCTCGAGTACGGAAGCTTCATGCGGTAGATCTTCGCGGAATAGGTGAGCCGCTCGATGTGCTCGCCGAGCCGGAAGATGGCCGGGCCCTGCTTCGTCGGGTAGCAGCGGATCCCCTCGAACACGGACGAGCCGTAGTGGAGGACGTGCGAGAGCACGTGCACCTTGGCGTCGTCCCACGCCACGAACTGGCCGTTCATCCAGATCTTGTCACTCTTGGTCATCGCCATGGCTCGGTCCCTCGCAAGGGTTCGGAGGGTCAGGAAATCCGGCGCTCGCGGAGCGCCTGCCGCACGCCCGACGCGACGCGTCGCGCGTGCCGGCGTACACGCCGCCAGCACTCCTCGTAGGCCTCGAACGAAGCTCCATATGGATCGAACACCGGCAGCTCGGGCTCTCCGGGCTCCGGCCACTCACTCAGCACGTGCACCTGCTCGGCGGGAACCCCGAGCGCCACGACGGCCGCCCGGTGCGCTGCCGTCATCACGAACACGAAATCCGCAGCGCGCGCCATCTGCGCCGTGACCGCGCGCGAGCGGTGGCCCGACAGATCGAACCCGTCCTCCGCGGCCACCCGACGCGAGCCCTCGCTCGCGGGCTGCCCCGGCGACGCTCCGATGCCCGCGGAAGCCACCTCGACGTGCGCGGCGTCGTCGCCCAGCTCCGCGCGCAGTGCCACCGCCGCCAGCGGACTGCGGCAGGTATTGCCGGTGCAGATGAACAGCACTCGCAACGCGGGATTGGGAGACGACATGTGCCGCAAGGATAGGTGGCGGCTTTCGCGCCCGTCAACCGTTCCCGGAGGTCAGGTCGTCGTGATCGCCGAGCCAGGCGGTCACGTCGAGCGAGCCGCGCCGAAGGAGCTTCGGGCGGGGCCCGGACACGTCCACCAGCGTCGAAGGAACGCCGCCACGGCGCGGGCCGCCGTCGAGCACGAGGTCCAGTTGGTTGCCGAAGTACCCCACCACTTCCTGCGCGGTCTCCGCCGGCTGCTGGCCCGTGAGGTTGGCGCTGCTCGAGACGACCGGCCCCCCGAAGCGCGTGAGCAGCGCCTGCGAGAGCACGTGCTTCGGACAGCGGAGCGCGATCGTGCCCCCTTCGCCGCGCACGCTCGCGGGCACGATCTCGGCGGCGACGAAGATGAGCGAGAGCGGCCCCGGCCAGCACTCGCGAATGAGCCGGCGCGCCACCGGGCTGACCGAGAGCGCGAGCCCGTACGCCTGCGAGGGCTCCGGGATGAGCGAGATGTACGCCCGGTGCGGGGCGCGGCGCTTGAGCTTTCCGATCATCTCCACCGCGGCCACGTCGAAGAGCGAGCAGCCGAGCCCGTAGAGCGTGTCGGTGGGGAACGCGATCACGCCGCCGCCCATGATCGCCCTGGCGGCGGCCTCGGTGGCGCGGCGGTCGGGGTGCTCGGGGTCGATCGTCAGGACCTCCACGACACCCTCACGCCCCGCTCCCCTTCCGCGCCAGCGCGTCCGCATGCGTCTCGAGTCGCCGCGCGAGCGCCGCGTCCGAGACGGCGAGGATGCGCAGCGCGAGAAACGCCGCGTTGCGCGCGCCCCATGCGCCGACGCCGAGCGTGCCGACCGGCACGCCCGGCGGCATCTGGACCGTGGAGAGGAGCGCATCGAAGCCGCCGAGCGGCGAGCTCGCGAGCGGCACGCCGAGCACCGGCAGCCGGGTGTGCGCCGCCATCGCGCCGGCGAGGTG
>DATDEX010000340.1:0-25750 GCA_036522895.1 Candidatus Eiseniibacteriota bacterium
GCGCAAGGAGCGAGGAGGAGACAAGCCCTGTGCGGGCTGTCGACGACGAGCGACGCCGCCCGGTGGCGTTCCAGGGCACGGCCCTTCGGGTTGGGGGCGGCGCCGGCCCGTGTGCCGCGTCGCTCCTCCTCGACGGGTCCACTGACCCGACTTCGTCGTCGCTCCTTGCACACGGGCCGGCGGCGCCCCAACGGACACGCGCGGAGTTCTCAAACGGAGCCTAGCACGCCGCCGGCGGAGGGCGAGGATTCGCCGTGATCCGCACGGCTACGTATCGAGAACCCCGCGGGTGTGATAGACCTACGCGAGTTCCCCGGGGTATCGATCGGAGGCCGTTCGTGCGCCGCGTTCTCGCGGGTCTCGTTGCGCTGCTGTGGTTCTGCCCGGCGCCCGCGCGGGCGGGCGGCGTGAACCTGCGTTGGGGCGAGTGTTTCGGTGATGGGGGCGCGCCGAATGGCGCGTTCGCCTGCGACGACAACTCCACGCCGCATCCGCTCGTGACCTCGTTCGTGCTCGACCAGCCGGTTCCGGCCGTCACCCGGGTCACCTCCACGATCCAGATCGCGTCCGAGGGCGCCACCCTGCCGGCGTGGTGGGAGTTCGCCGGGACCACCGCGTGCCGAACCGGAGCGCTGGTGCCCACCTCGACGCTCTCGATCCCGTCCGTGGTCTGCGTGGACTGGGCGAAGTTCCACGGCAGCACCGGGGTGGTGGCCTACGTGATCGGCGAGCGCGGGGCCAACACGGCGCGGCTCGTCATCGCGGGCGCGCTGTTTTCCAGTCCCGGGGGAAACAATCTCGCCGCGGGTCCGGAATACATCGCCGTCGCCGTCACCATCAACTCGGTCCGCACCGTGGCCACCCCCAGCTGCGGCGGCTGCACCACCGGCGTCTGCCTGGTGCTGGATCGGGTGGAGCTCACGAGCGGGTCGCTCGGATCGCCCGTCGTGCTGCGCGGTCCCGCGGGCGGCCCGGACGCCGGGTTCGTCACCTGGCAGGGCGGCGGAAACGTCGGCGTCGGGGCTCAGTTTGGCTGCCCGGCAGCGACTCGGGTGCGTCATTCCGCATGGGGAGCGATCAAGACGCTGTATCGATGAGCCCCCGCGAGGAGGGTCTCGGCCATGGAATGGCTGTCGGTCGCGCTGCTCGTGGTGCTGGGCGCAGCGTGGGTGAGCGCGCCGTTCATCGCGCTCGTTCAGATCGGGCGGCTGCGCCGAGAGCTGGGCGCGCTCAAGGCGAAGCTCGTTCTGCTCGAGTCCTCCGCGCCGAGCGTCGCGCCGCGCGTGGCCGTCGAGCCCGCCGCGCCGAGCGCGCTGGCCCACGTCGCTTCTAGCGTCGCCGTGGAGCCGGGTGAGCCGACGCCGCCCGTACCGGCGCCGATCCCGGCGACGGCGCCGCCCGGGCGAACGCCCGCTCAGGCCGAGCGGCTCGAAGACCTGATCGGGAGCGTCTGGCTCCAGAACGCCGGCGCGGTCGTGCTCCTCCTCGGGGTGTTCTTCTTCATCCTCTGGGGCTACACGACCGGGCGCTTCGGCCCCGGCGCGCTCGTCGCCGCCGGGATCGGCATCGGGCTCGCGTCCGCCTGGCGCGGCGACCGGCTGGCGCGCTCGCTCCCGCGCCTCGGGCACGCGTTCATCGGCGTCGGGCTCGGCGCGATCTACCTGTCGCTCTACCTCGGGCACTTCACGCTGCACGTCCTCTCGCCGCCGGTCGCGTTCGCCTCGCTGCTCGCCGCCTCGGCGCTCGCGATCGGGGCCGGGCTTCGCTACCGCGCGCAGGCGATCGCGGCGATCGGCGTGGTGGGCGCGTTCCTCCCGCAACTCCTCGCGTCCTGGATCCCGCTCAAGGGCTTCTCGCTCGAGCCCGCCGCGCTGCTCGGCTACGTCGCGGCCGTCGACGTGCTGGTGTTCGCGCTCGCGGCGCGGTCCGGCTGGAGCGCGCTCGACCTGTCCGCGCTGGCGCTCACCGCGCTCGTCTGGCGGCTGACGTATCCCGGCGGGGCGTGGAGCTCCGGGGTCACGCTGTCGCTCGCGGGGCTCTTCACCGGGCTCGGGCTCGCACCGCTCCCGAAGCTCGTGGGCCACGCGGGCCGGGTGCGCGCGATCGATCTCGCCGTCGTGGCCGGGGCGCCCGCCGGGCTGATCTTCTCCCTCTGGGCGTGGCTCGTCGCGAGCCCGCCCGTGCCGGTCGCGCAGCTCCTCCTCTCGCTCGGCGCGCTCGAGCTCCTCGCCGCGCTCGGCGTGGACTCGCGCCGCACGGAGCGCGACCTGTGGCGTCCGCTCACCGGGGCGGCCGTCGTCTTCTTCAGCGCCGGACTGCAGCGCCTCGTTGGCGACGAGAACTTGGGCCTGGTGTGGTGCGTGGAAGGCGTGGTGCTCGTGCTCCTCGGCCGCGGTCCACGCGCGGGCTGGCTCCGGCTCTGCGGGCACGTCGTCACGGCGCTGGCGGTGCTGGTCGCGTTCTCGAACGCCGCCTGGCGGGAGAGCGGCACGCGCGTGCTGTCGCTCGAGGGGCTCGAGGCGGTGCGCGGGCTCACGATCATCGTGGCGCTCCTCGCGGGCGCCACGTTCCTCGCGCGCCAGCGCGAGCACCTGGCCCCGCTCGAGCACCGGGCGCCCGAGCTGTGGACCGCCGCGGCGAACGCGCTGCTGCTCGGGTGGAGCTGGCGGGTGAGCGACGCGCTGGCACATGCGTTCGGCGACCCCTCGGGTCGCTGGCGGTGGGGCAGCGCGGCGCTCGCGGGGACGGGGAGCCCGCGCTCACCGCAGCTCTTCACCGCGCTCCTCGGGTTCGCCTGGCTCGCCCAGGCCGCGTCGCTCGCCTGGCTCGGGAGCCGCGCCGGCCGCGGCTTTCTCCGCTTCTGCGCCTACGCGGTGGCGGTGCCGGGGCTCGCCGTCGCCGCCTGGTCTCTGCGCTTCCTCGACGGCTGGAACCGTGACCAGTGGCCCGTGTTCTACCCCGCCGGCCTGTGCGGGCTCGGGAGCGTGGTGCTGGCGGCCGCGGTGGTTGCCCGTTACGCGGCGCGACGCCGCGAACTCCCGCACGCCGAGCGGAATACACCCGAGGTGTGCACGGCCGGACTCATGCTCCTGCTCTTGAGCTGGAGCGCGCGCGAGGCGGGCCACGTCGCCCGCACGTTCCTCGGCGTGCCGGGGGAGAGCTTCCAGTGGAGCGCCCATCTGCCCCCCGCCGCGCTCGAGCGCGTCGGCACGCTCGGGGCCGCGCTCACGAGCGCGGCATGGCTCGTCGAGGCGATCGTGCTCCTGGCGCTCGGCTGGTTCCGGTCCGCGCCGTTCCTCCGCTGGGCCGGGCTCGCGTTGATCGGCGCGACGGTGATCAAGTTCGCGTTCTACGACCTCGCCTCCGCCGACGTCTTCTGGCGCTTCCTCACGGCCATCGCGGCGGGCGCGGCGATGCTCGCGGTGTCGTACGCCTACCAGCGCCGCGCGAAACGGAGCCGGAGCGGAGGCTGAGTCCCTGCACGGGCCCGCGAGGTCACGACGTCAATGACGCGCCGCCTCGCGCGGACGCGCCAGCATCCCCGAGAGCCGCTCCCACGCCCCGTCCACCGTGAGCCGCGCCAGGCAGCGCAGGTCGTCGCACTCGTCGCGGTCGCACGGCGAGCACTCGACGCGCGACCAGTACGCGCGGTGACCGTCGGCCTCGGGGTAGGGGAAGAACATCGCGGGGCGGTTGCGGCTCATGAGCCCGAGCGTGGGCGTGCCCGCCGCGACCGCGGTGTGGACGGGCCCGGTGTCGCCGCAGACGAACGCCGCGCACAGCGACTGGAGCGCGACGAAGCGTGCGAGCGGCCAGTCCTCGATCAATCGGGTGCGCTCGGGCTGGAGCGAGCCGAGCACGGCGCGCGCCATCTCGCCCTCGCCCGGCCCCGCGCTCACCAGCACCACGGCGCGCATGTTCTCGCGCAGCACGCGCTGCGCGAGCCCCGCGAAGCGCTCGGGCGACCAGCGCCGGGTCGGCCAGCGTGCGCCGGGGTGGAAGCCGACCAGCGTGGCGTCGTCGCGCACGTCGAGCTCGCGGAGCGCCGCGCGCGCCTCGGCACGCGCGCCTTCGCTCACGACGAGCCGCGGCGAGACGGGTCCGCTCGGCACCGGCCAGCCGAGCGCCGCGACCGATGCGCCGTGGAACGCGACGCTCGAGAGCGCGCGCGGCCTGGCGTGGTGCGTGTAGAGGCGCGAGCGCCAGCCCTTCCCGGGGTAGCCGACACGCACGCGCGCTCCCGAGGCCCATACCCAGAGCGCGGTGCGGGGATTGCAGAAGAAATCGAACACTACGTCGGGCGCGAACGCGCGAAGTTTATGGATGAGCCTCGACGTTTCGCTGAGCCTCGGCCGGGCGGACACCGCGAACACCTCCGCGAAACGCGGGTCGCCCGCGAGGAGCGGGCCCAGGGAAGCCTCGGTCACGTAGGCGGCACGGGCTCCCGGGCAGGCGGCCAGCGCGGCGTCGACCGCCGGCAGCGTGAGGCAGACGTCGCCCAGGAAGCGGGGGCGGACGAACAGGATCCGGCGCACGTTCGAACTCGAGACTGGCTTCACGGGCTCCCCTCGCTCAAGATGGAGCGACCCTAGTCAATGCCGCAGCCGACCGCCAACCCCGGGGGATCCACCGTGAAGCCCGACCGCGAGCCCGGCCTCGACACCCGCGCCGTCCACGGACCACACCTCGGCGACACGGGCCCCATGAGCACACCGATCGTCCACAGCGCCACGTTCTCGTTCGACTCGCTCGACGGCATGGTCGCCGCGCAGAACGCGGGGAGCGCGGGCTCGGTCTATCAGCGCCAGGGCCATCCCACGATCTACGCGGTCGAGGAGCGCCTGGCGGCGCTCGAGGGGGCGGAGGCGGCACTGCTCTTTCCCTCCGGCATGGGCGCGATCAGCAGCGCGTTCCTGGGACTCCTGAAGCACGGCGACCACGTCGTGTGCGTGGATCCCTGCTACGGCGGCACGCAGGCGCTGCTCCAGTGGGGCAAGGAGCGCTTCGGCTGGGACCACACGTTCGTGGACGCGCGCCGGCCCGAGACCTGGGAGGCGGCGTTCAAGCCCAGCACGCGGCTCCTGCACCTCGAGTCGCCGATCAATCCCACGCTCGTCTGCTTCGACATCGCCGCGGCGGCGAGGTTGGGCCACGCGAAGAACGTGCGCGTCACGATCGACAACACGATCGCCTCGCCCATCGGGCAGCAGCCGCTGTCCCTCGGCTGCGATCTGTCGCTCTATTCCGCGACCAAGTCGCTGGGTGGCCACAGCGATCTCCTGGCCGGCGTGGCCAGCGGCTCCCGCGCCATACTTGCGCAGGTCTACGACGCGCGGTTGGTGTTCGGGCCCGTGGCGGAGCCGACCATGGCGTGGATGCTCGAGCGGAGCCTGAAGACACTGCCGCTCCGCGTGCGCACCGCGAACGCGAACGCGCTCGAGCTCGCGCGGCGGCTCGCGGGCCACGCCGACGTGGCGCAGGTGTTCTACCCCGGGCTCCCGAGCCATCCGAGCCATGCGGTCGCCGCGAAGCAGATGAAGGAGGGCTTCGGCCCCCTGCTCGGCTTCGAGGTGAAGGGCGGCGCGGAGGCGGCGCTGCGGGTCGTCAACGCGCTCGGCGTCATCCGTCACGCCGCGAGCCTCGGCGGCGTGGAGTCGCTCGCCTCGCTCGCGGCCTTCACGTCGCACAAGATGATCGGGCCCGAGGGCAGGAAGCGCGCCGGCATCCCCGAGGGGTTGGTGCGCGTCTCGGCCGGCATCGAGAGCGTCGACGACCTGTGGGCCGATCTCCAGCAGGCGCTCGCCAAAGCGGCGGTCGTGCGGGCCTGAAGCCCGGCGGGCCGCGCCGGCGCCGCGATGCGAGCGGTCTCCGGGCGGCCCGAGACGCCGGGATCACGCGGGCCCGCCCCGTGTGCGCCGTGGCTTCCGGGCGTGGTATGTTCGTCCGCGCTTTGTGCGAACCCCTACCACCCTGCCGGAGGTTGCCCGTGAAGCGTCTCGTCCTCGGTCTTGCGGTGCTGGCCGCCCTGTGTGCGGCCCCGACCGCGCATGCCGCCGATTCCAAGCCCGCGAAGGGCGATGCCAAGCCGGCCGCGATGCCCGCCGTCGTCGATTCCCTCGGCCTGCTCGAGCGTGCCGTCGCCAGGGACTCGACCAAGTTCGACAACCTCTACCGCCTCGGGATCATGTACCTCGATCGCGAGAAGAACGTCGAAGCGGCCAAGGTGTTCCTCCGCGCCAACCGCGTGAAGCCCAAGGACGTGAAGGTGCTGGTGAACCTCGGCGTCGCGCTCGACAACATGAGCAAGCCGGACGATGCGCAGGGTTTCTACCGCCAGGCCATCGCGATCGCTCCCAACGACTCGCTCGCGAGCTGCCGGCTGGCCACCTCGCTCTACGCGCAGGGCAAGTACTCCGACGCCATGGACATGTTGCGCGACCTGATCGCCCGTCAGCCCCGGTCGCACTGCGCCTACTTCACGATGGGCGTGGCGTTCGCCGACGCCGGCCTCTATCGCGACGCGATCCGGATGTGGAAGAAGGTCGTGGAGCTGGCGCCGACCTCGGCCGAGGCGCAGAGCGCCAAGGAGAGCATCGACGTGCTGGAGCGCTTCCTCTCCGGCCAGCAGTAGCCCGCCGGACGGGAGCCGGCACGGAGCCGAGATCATGCCGGACACCCTCTACCTCGATCACAACGCATCGACGCCGGTCCGCCCCGAGGTCGCCGAGGCCATGCAGCAGGCCCTGCGCGACCTCGGGGCGAACCCTTCGAGCGCCCACCGCGAGGGCCAGCGCGTCCGCGCCGCCCTCGAGCGCGCGCGCGCGCAGGCGGCGGCGCTGGTGGGCGCGGGGGTCGACGAGCTGGTCTTCGTCTCGGGCGGCACCGAGGGCGACCACCTGGCGGTCGTCGGGAGCGCGTGGGCGCAGCGCGATCGCGGGAAGCTCGTGGCGTGCGCCGCGGTCGAGCACCATGCCGTGCATGGCGCGCTCGAGGTGCTCGGGAGTCTCGGCTGGCAGCACTCGACGCTGCCCTGCGACCGGCAGGGCATGACGGGGCCCGACGGGGTGAACGACCTGCCCGCCGGCGTCACCGTCCTCTCGCTCATGCTCGCGAACAACGAGACCGGCGTGCTGCAGCCGGTCGCGGCGCTCGCGGCGAGGGCGCGCGCGCGCGGGATCCGCGTCCACTGCGACGCCGTGCAGGCGGTGGGCAAGGTGCCGGTCGACGTGGACGCGCTGGGCGTCGACTACCTCGTGTTCTCGGCGCACAAGTTCGGCGGGCCGAAGGGCGCGGGCGTGCTGATCGTGCGCCGCGCGGCGCCGCTCGAGCCGCTCTTCCGCGGCAGCGCGCACGAGCGGGGCCGGCGTGGCGGCACCGAGAACGTGCCCGGGATCATCGGGCTGGGGGTCGCGGCGGAGCTGGCGGGCCGCGAGCTCGCGGCCGAGAGCACGCGGCTCCTGGCGCTCCGCACGCGCTTCGAGACGCTGCTGCGCGCGGCGGTGCCCGACCTCGTCGTGCACGGCGCCGGCGCGCCCCGGCTCCCCAACACGGTCAACGCCTCGTTCCCGGGCGCCCGCGCCGATCACATGCTGCTGGCGCTCGATGCGCGCGGGCTCGCGGCATCGGCCGGCGCGGCGTGCGCGAGCGGCGGCGTGGAGCCATCCCCGGTGCTTGTTGCGATGTCCGTCCCGCGCGAGCTGGCGATCTGCGCGCTGCGCTTCTCGCTCGGGCGCACGACGAGCGAGGCGGACGTGGAGCGGGCGGCCGCGATCGTGAGCGAGTCGGTGCGCGTCGTGCGCGCCTCCACCGGGGCCACGGCGTGAGCGGCTGGCGCGTGCTCGCCGCGATGAGCGGCGGCGTGGACTCCGCGGTGGCGGCCGCACTCCTGGCCGAGCAGGGGCACGACGTGACCGGCGTCACGTTGAAGCTCGCCTGCTACGGGAAGACGCCGCTTTCGCCCCGCGCGTGCTGCACGCTCGACGCCATGGACGATGCGCGGAAGGTGGCCATGAAGATGTCGTTCCCCTACCACGTGGTCGACGCCGAGGAGGTGTTCCGCGAGCGCGTCCTCCTCCCGTGGGTGGAGGGCTACGCGAGCGGCCGCACGCTCTACCCGTGCGCCGCGTGCAACCAGCACCTGAAGTTCGG
This sequence comes from Candidatus Eiseniibacteriota bacterium, assembly GCA_036522895.1. Lineage (GTDB taxonomy): Bacteria > Eisenbacteria > RBG-16-71-46 > RBG-16-71-46 > RBG-16-71-46 > JAIOPA01. Next base: position 8,149 of record DATDEX010000340.1, read on the forward strand.
CGATCTCGTCTCGCGCATGGAGCTCGCCGGCGCCGACCGGCTCGCGACCGGCCACTACGCGCGCGTCCGGCAGGAAGCCGATGGCGCCTGGGGCCTCTACCGCGCGGCCGACGCCGCGAAGGACCAGACGTACGCGCTCGCGCTCGTTCCCTACCCGGTGCTCGCCCGCGTGCTGTTCCCGCTAGGCGAGCTCGCGAAGCCGGAGGTGCGCGCGCACGCGCAGCGTCTCGGGCTCTCGTGCTGGGACAAGCTCGAGAGCCAGGACCTCTGCTTCGTGCCGGACGGCGACTACGCCGGCTACATCACGCGGACGTTCGGCGAGTCGCGCGGAAGCACCCCCGGAGCGTTCCTGGACGAGCGGGGCACCCGCATCGGCACCCATCGCGGCGTCATCCACTACACGGTCGGCCAGCGGAAGGGACTCGGGATCGCCATGCACGAGCGCTGGTACGTGCTCGCGATCGACGCCGAGGCCAACTCGGTGACGCTCGGGCCGCGGCGCTCGCTCGAGCGCATCGCCCTCGTGACCGGGCCGGTCAACTGGCTCGCGCCGCGCGCGCCCGACCCCGGGACGCGCGCGCACGTGCGCATCCGCTACAACCACGCCGGCGCCCCGGCCACGCTCTGGCCGCGCGAGGGCGGCGGGGTGGAGGTGCGGTTCGACGAGCCGCAGCTCGCGGTCACGCCGGGACAGCTCGCCGTCTTCTACGCGGGCGAGCGCTGCCTGGGCGGCGCGGCGATCGTGCGGAGCCTCGAGCCCGGTCTCGCCCCGGCGGCGGCAGGCGCCACGCCCGCGCGGGCATGAGCGCGCTCGAGACGCGCGCGCTCGACCACTGCCTAGCGTGCGGTTCCCGGGCGCTCGCCCGCGTCGCGATGCGCTACGAGTGGCAGGGCGGCCGCTTTCCGGCGGCACGCTGTCGTCGCTGCGGGATGCTGTTCCTGAGTGTTCAGCCCGCGGGGGCGACGCTCTCCCGCATGTACTCGGCGGAGTACTTCGATCGGGACTTCCGCTGCGGCCGGAGCGACGCGACCTCGACGGACGAGGCGGCGTTTCGCGCGGAGAACGACGGCCTCCTCGACCGCTTCGAATCGTGGCGCGGCGGGTCGCGGCTCCTCGAGGTGGGCTCCGCGGCCGGGCTGCTCTTGAAGCGCGCCCGCGAGCGCGGCTGGCACTGTGTTGGGGTCGAGCTCTCGCCCGAGGCAGTGGCGCGCGCGCGCGCGCTGGGGCTCGACGTGCGCCAGGGCACGCTCGAGGACGCGGCGATCGCGGACGCCGCGTTCGACGTGGTGTACATGGGCGACGTCCTCGAGCACGTGCCCAACTGCCGCGCGACGCTCGCCGGGGTGGCGCGCGTGCTCGTGCCCGGCGGGCACGCCGTCGTGCGCGGGCCCATCACGACGCACTCGCTCGCGCGGCGCGCGGGGCTCGCGCTCTACGGAGCGCTCGGCCGCTCCATCGTGCTCCGGGAGCCGCCCTATCACCTGTGGGAGTTTCGCCCCGCATCGCTCGCGCGCCTCGCGCGCGCCGTCGGGCTCGAGGTGGTCGCGCTCGAGCAGAGCAAGATCCCGCCCGGCCGGCCGCACGGAAGGAAGAGCGCGCTCCAGGTGTTCGCGATGAACGCGCTCGATGCCGTGAACGTGCCGCTCACCCGCCGCTGGAACGCGCTCGGCGACCGCGCCCTGCTGGTGGCGAGGAAGCCCGCTCGCTAGACTGGGGCCCGCGCGCGGGGAACGCGATCCGCACTCCTCGCGCAGGAAGGAGCCCGTATGCACGCCCGCCGAGTCGCAGCCTTGCTGGTGCTTGCCGCCGTCGTGTGGGGCGCGGTGCTCGCCGCGGCCGAGACCCCGGTGCCGAAGCCCGACCCGGCCGCGGCCGCGAAGCGCGCCCAGGGGCGCTACCTGGTGCAGATCATGGGCTGCGGCGATTGCCACACGCCGGGGTCGTTCTACGGCGCGCCCGATCCCGAGCGTGCGCTGAGCGGGAGCGAGATGGGCTGGCGCGGGCCATGGGGCGTGCGGTACGCGGCGAACATCACCCCGGATCTCGACACCGGCATCGGCTACTGGACCGCCGCCGAGCTGGCGAAGACGCTCCGCACCGGCGTTCGCCCCGACGGGACGCAGATCGGGGCGCCCATGCCAATCCAGAACATCATGCAGATGACGCAGGCGGACGCCGAGGCGGTCGCGGCCTACCTCATGAGCCTGAAGCCGATTCGCCACCAGGTGCCCGCGGCGTTGCCTCCGGGCGTCGCGCCCACGGGGCCGGTGCTCGACTTCCCGCCGCCCTCGGCGTGGGACGCGCCCAAGCCGCCGCCGGCAGCGCCGGGGGGCGAGAAGCGGTAGACGCAGGGCCCGTGGCGGGCCCCCCCAACGGGGCCTTGACTTGCTCCTCTCAACGGCGGAATCCTCCGGGCACTGGTCCGACCGGGCCACTTCGCAGAGGGAATCCGTCATGCGCACACGCCGTTCACTCCCGCCCGGTCTCGCGGTCTTGATCGCCGCGGTCCTCGCCGCTTCACTTGCACCCGCATCCGCCGCCGGGTCGCCTCCGACCACGCCGCGGCTCCTCTCGGATTCGCTCCTCTTCATCTCGAGCGCCACGTTCGGGGCGAGCCCTTGCCTGGCCTGCACGCCCCGCGTGTGCCCGGGCGAACCCGTCCTGCTCGGCATCTCGGGAGCGTTTCCCAACGGGTGCGGGCGATTCCTGGGCCTGCGCGTGCTCTCGGGCGCGGACGACGTGCCGGTCGTGGAAGCCGACTTCGAAACGAACACGGGTGGGGGCTGCCCGGATGTGGTCGTGCCCTTCTCGGGCCACGTCCTGCTGCCGCCGGTGGCCGCCGGACAGCATCATGTCGAGCTGCTCCAGATCGTGCGCGCCGCCCTGGCAGATAGCCTCTCGCCTCCACTGTTCACCGGCACGCATTTGCTCACGTTCGAGGTGCCCGTCCATTGCCAGGTGAGTGTGCAACTGCCGCTCGATTCGCTCATCCGCACGTTCACGTCGCTGCGCATCGTGCCCGAGCGGCCCTGCGTGGGCGACTCGCTCACGCTCCAGCTCGTCAAGCGCGGCTGCCCGCCGTGCGTGCACCTGACCGGCCTGGGCGCGGACCCGGACCGCGGGTTCGTCGCCAGCGTCGACTGGCGGCCGCTCTGCGTCGAGTTCGCCTGCCTGCCGGAGACGCTCTCACACGTGCTCGGCGCATTCGCCGCGGGCTCCTTCCGCTTGACGGTTTGGACCGACGTGCACGTGCTCCTCGAAGCCGGCGCGGACACCACGATCTCGTACCAGACCGCGGTCACGTTCGACGTTGCGCGCACGTGCGACAGCACCGTGACCGGCTGCCTGCACTCGCCTCTGCCGCCGTTCGGCGTCCCGATCCCGGAGTGTTCGGTGCGCGTCGCGCCCGGCGGCCGCGGCGATGCGTTGCTGCCCGTGCGGAACACCCTCCAGGGACTCGGCATCGCCGGCGTGGGGGGATTCGTGAGCACGTTCGGGCCGTTCCGGATCGTGGACATCCAGTACGCGGGCGCCGCGGCCGGCGTGCACGTCTCCTGGCGATTGGATGGCAGCGTGGCGAGCTTCCTGGTGTTCGGCTCCTCGCCCGACGTGGTGCCGCCGGGCGTCTCCGACCTGTTACGGGTCACCGTCGAGGCCGAGTCCCTGGTGGCCGCCGTCGTCCCCGCGGGCACGCTGCACGGTGCGCTTCTCTCGGCCTCGGGCCCGAACGGGGAGCCGATTCCCTTCTGCGCGGAGCCCCTGCGGGCCGTGTCGCCGTCGCTCCACCTCTGCATCGACACCGCCGCGATCGGCTGCGACGTGAACCACGACGGCACCGCCGACATCCGGGACCTGGTGCTCATGACGCGCTGCCTCGCGGTGAGGCCGCGCGACATTCCCGGCGACGCTGTTTGCTTCGACTGCGACGGCGACGGTTCGTTCGGGATCCCCGATCTCTTCTGCTGCGCGCGCGAGATCCTGCATGGCCCGGTTATCTCGCACGATAGCACGCAGGTCGACCCCGGTCTCGCGGTGAGCATGGACCCGCCGTCTCGCGACGGCGATGCCGTGCGCCTGCGGCTCCACGTGAGCGGTGCGGGATCGCTCGGCGCGGCGCTCCTCCGGCTCCGTTACCCCGCCGACCGCTGGCAGGTGCTGCCGCCGGCCGGTCTCGACGCCGGCTTCGCGGCGGGCTGGCTCCCGCTCGTGGACGCGAGCGAGGCGGGCCTGCTCCGCCTCGGCGCGCTCCGGCTCGGGGATCCCGGGGCGAGCGAGCTCGTCTACGAGTTGCGTGCCGTGCCGATTCCGGGTGCGCCGCAGAGCGGCGCGTTGAGCGTGGAGGGTGCGGATCTCGCGGCCAGGGACGGCACCATGCTCCGGCCGGCGACGGCGCTTCCGAGCGCCGAGATTTCTCCGGACGCGGCGGCGAGCGTGCTCGAGCTGACACCGGCGCGGCCGAACCCGTTCACGCTCAGCACGACGTTCGCGATCGGCCTGCCGCGCGAGGCCGACGTGGACCTCGCGGTGCACGATCTCGCCGGGCGCCTGATTGCAACGCTGGCGCACGGGCGGCTCGCGGCGGGGCGGCGCATTTACACCTGGAACGGCTCGGGCGCGCGCGACGGCGTTTACTTCGTGCGGCTCACGGTGGACGGCCGCGTGCTCTCGACGCGGGTGGCGCTGCTCAAGGGCGGGCGGTGAACCAGATCCGGCTCGCGGCGGCGTTACTCGTGGGCGGGAGCATCGTGCTCGCGGCGTCCACGCTCGCGCCTGCCCCGGGGGACGCGCGCGCGGCCGCCGGGGCCACGGGCAAGGCGGCCTCCGGCCGTGCGGACACGGCCGGCGTCGCCCGCGGCAGGTACCTGGTCACCATCATGGCCTGCAACGACTGCCACACCCCGGGAACGTTCTACGGCGGGCCGGATCCCGAGCGCTTCCTCGCCGGGAGCGAGATGGGCTGGGCCGGCCCGTGGGGCGTCGTCTACGCCGCGAACCTGACGCCGGACCCGGAGACGGGGCTCGGCAAGTGGTCGGCCGAGGCGATCGCCAGGGCCATCCGCACGGGCAACCGGCCCGACGGGCGTCAGCTCGCCGCGGCGATGCCGTGGCTCGACTACTCCAACCTGACCGACGCCGACGCGCTCGCGATCGCCCGCTACCTCGGGACGTTGCAGCCGGTGAAGCACGCGGTCCCGAGGCCGCTCGCGCCGGGCGCCGACGCGAAGGGCCCGCTGCTCGCGTTCCCGCCGCCCAGCGCGTGGGACGCTCCGCGCGGGGCGGCGGCGGGGGAGAAGTAGTAGCGCGACGGCCGGCGCCGCGGCGCCGAGGCGCACCGCACGGGCGCTCGGCCGGCATCGTTGACATGCCCGGGCGAGGCTCCCTACGGTGCGCCGCATGACATCCCCCGGCACCACGACACCCGCCGTCGAGACGCGCGCCTTGAAGCGCACGTTCAAGGGCGCACGCGGCTCGCCCGAGGTGGTCGCCCTGGATGGCGTCGATCTCCGGATCGAGCGTGGCGAGGTGTTCGGGCTCCTGGGCCCGAACGGCGCGGGCAAAACCACGGCGATCAAGATCTTGAACACGCTGCTCTTTCCCACGAGCGGCGAGGCGCTCGTGGCGGGGCACGACGTCGTGCGTGAGGCGGGCGAGGTGCGCCGCCGGATCGCGCTCGTCTCGGGCGGCGAGAGCTCGGGCTACGGCATACTCAACGTGCGCGAATGCCTGTGGATGTTCTCGCAGTTCTACGGCGTGCCGCGCGCGGAGGCCGGCCCGCGCGTGGACCAGCTCCTCGCCGCGGTCGGGCTCGCGGACCTGGCCCGCACGCGCATCAACCGGCTCTCGACCGGGCAGCGCCAGCGTATGAACTTCGCGCGCGGGTTCGTGTCCGATCCCGAGATCCTGTTCCTCGACGAGCCCACGCTCGGCATGGACGTGAACGCCGCCCGCACGCTGCGCCTGTTCGTGCTCGACTGGGTGCGCGCGCGCGCCGGGCGCACGGTGCTCCTCACCACGCACTACATGGCCGAGGCCGACCAGATGTGCGACCGCATCGCGATCATCGACCACGGCCGGGTGCTGGCGTGCGACACGCCGGCGGCGCTCCGGCGCTCGGTGGAAGGCGGGCAGCACGTGGAGCTCGAGGTACTCGGCGTGCCCGACGGCCTCGCCGAGGTGGACGGCGTCGCGGTCACGTGGGGCGCGCCGCATCCGGAGCGCGGCACGCACACCATGAAACTGCGGCTGCCCGACAGCGCGCGCCTGCCGCTCGTGCTGCGTACGCTCGAGGCCCGCGGCGTCGCGGTGCGCGGCGTCTCGACCCGCGAGACGAGCCTCGAGGACGCGTTCATCGCCATCGTCGGCCGCGGCCTCGAGGACGGCGAGGCGCCCGCGTGAGCGCGCCGCCCGGCGCGCCCGGAGCCGCGGCGCGAGCGGACGCGTTCCTGCCGCGTGGGCCGTGGACGCCGAACACCGGGGCCACGCTGTTCGTCCAGGCCATGCTCGCCCGCACCTACGTACGCATCGTGGGCAGCTTGCGCGAGCCAGCCTGGCTCCTCTCCGACGCGGTCTTTCCCAACCTCGGCATGTGCGCGTTCGTGCTCCTCTACCGGGCGCTGGGCGCGCCGCGGTCGTACGAGGCGCTCGCGGTGGTGGGCGGCGTGCTCACCACCTATTGGATCAACGTGGTGTGGGGGATGGGCGCGCAGCTCTACTGGGAGAAGCAGCAGGGGCAGCTCCAGCTCTACTTCGCGGCGCCCTGCTCGCGCCTCGCGATCCTCTCCGGCATGGCGATCGGCGGGCTCGCGGCCACCGTGGTGCGCTCGCTCGCCGGCGTGGCGCTCGGCGTGTGGGTGTTCCACATCCAGGTCGCGGCGTTCTCGCCGTGGGTGCTCGCGGGCGTGTTTCTGCTCACCATGGTGGCGCTTTACGCGCTCGGGATGACGCTCTCGAGCCTGTTCCTCCTCTACGGCCGCGAGGCGTGGCACACGGCCAACGCGATGCAGGAGCCGGTCTACTTCCTCTCCGGGCTCTATTTCCCGATCCGCTCGCTCGGGGCGCTGGGCGCGGTGGCCGCCGGCATCCTGCCGCTCACGCTCGGCACCGACGCGATCCGCCAGGTGCTGCTCGGACCCGCGGCGCACGGCCTGCTGCCGCTGCCGCTCGAGTCGCTCACGCTCGCCGGGTTCGGCGTGCTGTTCATGGGGCTCGCCCGCGTCTCGCTCGCGTACCTCGAGGGGCTCTCGAAGCGGGAGGGGAGGCTCACGCAGCGATGGCAATGAAGACCGGAGCGCTCGCCTCGCCGGGCCTCGAGACCGCGCCCGGCTCGCTGCGCAGCTCGCTCGCGCGCGCCCGCACCGCCGCCTGGCTCGGCTGGCAGGTCGAGGGCAACTGGGCCGACCCGGTGCTGTTCAGCATCTACGTGCTCGCGCGCCCGCTCGCCACGGCGCTCATCCTGGCGGTCATGTATCGCACCGTGCGCGGACACGGCGTGGAGCCCGCGGTGTTCGTGGGCTTCTTCGTGGCGAACGCGTTCCATGCCTACGTCAACACGGTGACCGTGGGGCTCGGCTGGGTGGTGTTCGAGGAGCGCGAGGAGTACGAGACGCTCAAGTACGTCTACGCCTCGCCGGTCGGCATGTTCACCTACCTCGGGGGCCGCTCGATGGTGAAATTCGCGCTCGCCACGGTCAGCGTGCTCGTGACGCTCGGCGTGGGCTGGTTCCTGCTCGGCGTGCGCTGGGACTGGGCGCACGTCCAGTGGCTGCCGCTCGCCGTGACGATGGTGGCGGGCCTCGCGTCCACGCTCTTCTTCGGGTTCCTGCTCGCCGGCTGGTCGCTGGTGCTGCTGCGCTCGGCGATGGTCGTGCTGGAGGGCGCCACGCTCGCGTCCTACCTCCTCTGCGGCGTCATCTTCCCGGTGGATCTCCTGCCGGGCCCGCTCCGCTGGGTCGCCTTGTCGCTGCCGTTCACGTGGTGGTACGAAGCGCTCCGCCGCTTTCTCACCGGTCACGGCACCCGCGGGCTCATGGAGCGGTGGAGCGACGCGCAGGTGCTGCTGGTACTCGTCGTCGTCACGCTCGTGTTCGCGGCGCTGGCACGCTGGGGCTACTTCGCGTTCGAGCGCCGCGCCCGCCAGCTCGGCCGCCTGGACCAGACCAGCCTCTTCTAACCCGGGCCCGCCTGCCGGCGCGAGCCGGTGCTCAGGCGCGCAATGCCGCACGCTGCAGGACGCACGCGCTGGGCGAGTCGGCCCATGAAGCAAGCCCCGCGCCGCTAACTGATTGCCGGCATTTGTGGCCCCCACCCGCGCGAGCGGCGACGTGGCGCGAGCCTTGCAGTGATCACACCTCGGCCGCAGGCTCGCCCTGCGGACTTTCTCTCCGTGCGCGACATCCAGCTCCGACCCCAGGGGGAATGCCGTGTCATTCGTGTCCGTGCTCGCGGTCAGCGTACTGGCCGCTGCTTCTTCGCTCGCCAACGTGGATGCCGCCGTAGACGCCAACGGCGTCCAGCCGGTTGCGTTCACCAACCACACCACCGCGGCCGGCGCGTCGAATGCCGCTCGTGAATCCGATCGCGCCGCGCTCTCGGCCGGATCGAAGGCGCCGGACTTCCAGTACCAGTCCTACGACGCGATGTGGCAGCACCTGCACAACGTGCTCGAGCACGGCGACGTGCTGCTCGTATTCGGCGCGAGCGACCTGGACCTGCGCATGCTCGAGCGCGAGCGCGAATCGCTCGTGAAGACGGGCGTCGTGCCGCTCGCCGTGGTCGAAAAGAACGACCGCGACGTGTGGGCCTCGGTGCGCCGGCTGGGTCTCACGTACAGCCTGCTCGCCGATCCCAAGGGCGCGATCGGCTCGCAGTTCGGCGTCTACGACCCGAGCCTCGGCCATTCGCGCAGCGCCTGGTACGTGATCGACGTGAAGGGGCGCGTGCGCCGGACGGGCGGCGACATGCCCGCGTCCGGCTGGACGGCCGCGGCCGCCACGGCGCTCGGCCGAGCCACCGAGGGCTCGACGCAGAACGCCTCGAAGCACTGACGCCGGGCGCGGGCCAACCCGGCCCGCTTGAAGCAGCGGGCGCTCGACGTCTCGATCGGGTCAGTTGGTTGCCCGATCGAAGCCGGCGCCCTCCCGGTTGCGGGCGGGAGCCGCACGGGTTAGTTTGCTCCGGCTTCCGGCGTTTGGGGTGGGGCCTGCCGTGGCCACTCGGACGTCCCGCCGCGACGTCGTGCGCCGCATCTTGAGCGCCCGCCGGGCGTTGACTATAGTCGCTCGCCCGGGTGGACTTGCGGAGGGATGGCCGAGTGGTTTAAGGCGGCGGTCTTGAAAACCGCTGAGCGAAAGCTCCGTGGGTTCGAATCCTACTCCCTCCGCCGGTCCAGGCTTGGAGAGGTGGCCGAGTGGCTGAAGGCAGCCGCCTGCTAAGCGGTTGGTCGGGTAAAACCGACTCGGAGGTTCGAATCCTCTCCTCTCCGCCATCGCGCCGCGGGTCGTGGCATCCACCCGCTCCGCCTCGCACACTCGAGGCGGGCCCATAGCTCAATTGGATAGAGCGTCTGACTACGGATCAGAAGGTTGGGGGTTCAACTCCTCCTGGGCCCGCCATTTTCAACTCGATCGGAACGCGGCGCGCGAAGCCGGATCATCGTATGAGCATCACACGACTCGTGAGGCGCGCTCCTCCGATTTCCGCGCGGATGAAGTAGACCCCGGTCGGCAGCGCTCGACCGTTCCCGCGGCGTCCATCCCAGACGATGCTATGTCTGCCCGCGGCGAAGCTCTCGTCGTGCGCGAGAATCGCGGAGCGGTTGCCGGCGAGATCGAACACTTCCACGGTGACGCGAGCGGTTTGCGGCAGGCCGAACCGGATGGTGGTCGCGGCCCCGGCGCGGACGGGGTTCGGGGCGCTCGGCTCGAGCTCGAACCGCGACGGCGCATCCATTGCACCGACCTCCCGCTGGGCGAACCACCCGGGCGTGCCCGCGAGCAGGCGGAGCCGGCGCGGGGTCGACCCGCGCGACACGACCCGGATCACTTGACCACGGTCGGCGCTCAAGTCGTCTGCAGTCCCCAGCGCGGGGTCTTCGAGTCGGAAACGCAGCCCATCGGGCAGCGGGCCCTCTCGCGCCAGCGACAGAGTGACGGGTTCGCCCTCGTTCTGGCTCGTGACTTCGACGTTCCACACATGTCCTTCTGCCGGCGCCCTCAGGTCGGCGTCATAAAGCCACTCGCCCCCGTTCCCGGCCGCCGGCACGAAACCGACGCGAGCCCACGCTCCAGGCGGCCCGGGCGGCTTGGGACTGTCCAGGGCATCGACGCCGTCCTGGGCGAGCCCTCGGACGCCGAACGATGCTCCATCGGCCGCCGCTTCGGGAGCTTTCGCCGTCAGTCGCACCGTCCAGTCGCCGGCGGAGACCTCGGCCGGGTTCGCGATTCGGGGAGCGACGGTTCCTGGCGTCCATTCGACTGGTGGGATGACGATCGGCACCTGGACCGCATCCGGATTGAGCACGAAGTAACCGTCGAACGGGCGCATCACGACCGAATCCGCGTAGGTCGTCCCGGACTCGTAGTGCTTCAAGGCTCCGATCGTCGACGGCCGACGGACGGTGGACCAATCCACGGGGAAGTCGAACGGGTCGGCGATCTGATTCCAGCCGGGTTCGAGCACGAGAGTGGACTCCGCTCCCGCGGTCGAAAGGCTGAGACGCGATAGCTTCACCTGGTGCGCGTCCGCGCTGATCAGCCAGTACGCCCGTCCCGGAAGGAGTCGAAAGTCGGATGCGTGCGCCGGCGACCACTCGACGGGCCCGCCCCGGAGATAGCGGAACGCCCGCCAGCGATCCACGCCGTATGGGCCAAAGGAGGCCGACAACAGATCACCGAGCTTCGCCGAGGTATCGGCGCTGAAGTCGAACGGAAGCGAAAGCATCCGGTACTGCCTTCGAGGATGCGGCCCGGGCTCCGCTTCCGAGAGGATCGTCGTTCGCGTCACGATCGGGCGCTCGTCCGGGCGGTCCACGGGGAACGTCAGCCGATGTCGTTGCGTGTTGACCTCGACCCACCACTCGATTCCACGCGGGCCCGCCGCGGAGCCCGGGATCCTGCCCGCCAGGGCTCCCAGGGAATCCACGGCGAGCGTATCCGCAAGGAATGCGCCCTGCCCGGTCTGGCGGTAGCGGACCCTCGCAGACTCGATGCTGACTCCGAGCGGGATCGTGGCGGCAATTTGGATATCGTCGCCGGCGAGGAAGCCGAGCGTCGACCGCACCCTCGCCAGCGCCAGGATGTTGCCCGGTAGGCCAATGCCTGCGGATTGGGTGCTCTCCGGGGCTCCGGTGGGCCACCAGCCATGGTGTCCGCTGTTGTCCACGCGCACGTAGTAGCTCAAGCCGGATTCGGTCACGGCTGCGGCGGGGATCACCCCGACGAACGCGTCGCCCTCGGGGATGAGCGTGGTTGAATCCGGCGCCTGCTGGCCCGGCGCAAACACCAGGGTTCCGGACTCGAGCCTCTCGCCCTGGCTCTCGGGGGTCACGATCAAGACCAACGCTTGGCCGATGGGGACGGTCGGGGAGGCACTGACGATGCTCGCGCGCACGGCCAAGTCGATCCCGTCGAGAAGGAGCGGAAGTCGGGCGATCCCAGAGAAAGGATCGTCCGACTCCACCCCGATGGAGGCCGCCCTCCGTCCGGGGCTGATCGGATAGAACTCGAGCCCCAGATCGACGCTGCCGCGGGCGGGGACCTCGATGGAGCCCGGAGGGGACACGCGCAGATCACCGGGTCGCGAGACCCCGAAGATCGTGAGCGGGATGAGCCCTACGTTGCGGATCCGGACCTGCACGGCCGTGGTGTCCCCCACGGTCACGCGCAGCCGTGTCGTATCCAGCGCGGCCGACGTTCGCAACGCTGGAGACAGGGGTGCCCACTCCGGGGAGTCCGGCTTCAACAAGACCCACGAGTCGGGGAGGAGAACATTGCTCGCGCCGAACCCGGAAACGACCACCATCTGATCGTGGTCCGCGTCGAACGCGGCAGCATGGTCCACGCGCTCGCCGGGGCTCTCGTCCCCGGTCGAGAGCAGGGTCCAGGTCGCCGCAGAATCGCCTATGGATACCGACCAGCAATCCGAGCGAAACGACGCCCCGTCGTTTCCTCCGAACAACAGGGCTCGGTCCCGACCGGGGTCGCGGACCCACGTCTGGCCGGTCCGCCCGGGAGGCTGGACGCCTCCGATCGCCTGTAGATTTCGCCATTGCGGCGAGGCGTCCAGCGACAGCGCCCAGATGCCGTCGTTCAGGCGGAAGAAGCCACTGAAGCCGTCGAGGACGAGCAGTCGGTCGCTGATCGGGTCGTAGAGCACGCTGTGCCCGTTCCGCCCCACCGGCGCAGTGAGGGGATCCGCGGGGACGATCTCCGACCACGTCGGGGTGGCGTCGAGCGTCAGCGCCCAGGTGTCGGAGCGAAACGTGCCGATCGCGTCGAGGCCGCCGAACACGAGCAGCCGGTTTCGTCTGGTGTCCAACGCCACGAATCCGGTTCGCGGGGCAGGCGGGACCCCGGAGGTCTGCAACTGGCGCCAGGTGAGGTCGGAAAACGACAGCTCCCAGACGTCGTTTTGGGGATTGAACTGGCAGCCCGCCGATCCGCCGAACACGAGCATGCGGTCACCGAGCGAATCGTAGACCGCACCCGCGGCCCCGCGCGGCGCCGGCGGCGCTCCGAGGGGTGCCAGGTGGGTCCACTGCGGCGTGCCGTCGAAGCTCAGTGCCCAAACCTCGTTCAGGGTGCACGAGAGACTGCTGGACCCGCCGAAGAGGACCACGCGGTGCCGCCGCGAGTCGTAGACCGCATTGCTCTGATTGCGTGCGCTCGGGGCGGGGGAGAGGGCGTCCGCGTTCGCGCCAGGCGATCGAATCACCAGCAGGGCGAGCGCGAGCAGGTTGGTCCAACTGCATCTCGAAAGGCTGCTGACGCCGCGCGGACGTGCACTGGCGCGCGCGCGCAACCCTCCGATTGACATGCGGCAATCCGCGGCCATCTCAGTACCCCGAGTCACCACGTGGAACGGAAACCGCTCTGGAACGTTCGGGGGGAGGGCGGACTCCAGGGGCGAGCCTGGCCGACCTCACGAGAGCGACGCTACTCTCCGCCATCCCACCGGTCCAGAACAACGCCACCGAGGAGGTTCGGACTCGGCCGCGCCCTCGTGACCCCGTCGCGCGCTGCGCGGCTCCGACTCGCCCGGCGTGGCGGCGAAGTGCTAGGGTCGGCTCTCCCCGGCCCGCGCCGCCCGGCCGCACGCCAGGTGGGTTCGTTTTTCGGAGGATTCCAGCTTGCGCCGCTCTCGTTCCATGCCGCCCCGGGCCCCGCTCCCGCGCTTGGCCAGGCTCGCCGGGCTCGTGTCCGCTGGGCTCGTGCTCGCGCTCTGGGGGCGCGGAATCGCCGCCACCCGCTCCACGGCCGACCACGTGTGGATGGCCCCCGACATCGCGAACTACCCGGTCGGGAGCATCGCGCTCCTGCCGCCCGCCACGTTCGACGGCAGCGTCGACGCCCGCAAGCTGGTCGAGACCGCCGTGGGCCAGGCGCTCAAGGGTTCGGGCCACCGCTGGGTGTCGGCGTTCCTCGTCCGCGACTACCTGCTCAAGGCGGGCGGCGATTCGCTCGGGAAGGCACTCACCCAGAAGCTCCTCAAGAACCCGCGGATCGACTCGCTCGACGCGCCGTTCGTGAGCCGCACGCTCCGCGCGCGCGCGCTGCTCACCGTGCGCGTGGATCAGCTCGAGCGACGCGAGCTCGAGGCCGGCCAGACGGGCCGGCCGTCGACCACGGCGCAGCTGCGCGCGGCACTCGTGGACTCGACCGGGCGGCTCCTGTGGACCGTCTACAGCAACGAGACGCTCGAGGGTCCGCAGCAGGAGGCCGAGTCCAACGTGATCGGGGTGAAGGCATCCGGGCTCAACAACGAGGGCATCGGCAACACCACGGCGGCGCCGCCGTTCATGGAGGTGCTCTCCAAGGTGTGCCAGCGCTGGGCCGACTCGTTCCCGAAGCGCGCCGCTCCCGACACGAGCGGCACCGGGAAGTAGCCGCGTGCTGGTGGTGGACGACGAGACCGGGATGCGCGCGGCGCTCGCCGAGGCGCGCGCGTCATTGGCCCGCGACGAGGTGCCGATCGGCTGCGTCATCGTGCACGAGGCCACGATCGTCGGCCGCGGCCACAACCAGGTCGAAGCGTTACAGGACGCCACCGCGCACGCCGAGATCCTCGCGATCGGCGCCGCCTCCAACGCGCTCGGGAGCTGGCGGCTCTCCGACTGTACGCTCTACGTGACGCTCGAGCCGTGCGCGATGTGCGCCGGCGCCATCGTGCTCGCGCGTCTCGGCCGCCTGGTCTACGGCGCCACCGATCCCAAAGCCGGAGCCTGCGGCTCGGTGCTCGACGTCCTGGGCGAGCGCCGGTTGAACCACCGGGTGCCGGTCACGCACGGCGTGCTCTCCGGCGACTGCGGCGAGCTCCTGCGCGAGTTCTTCCGCAGGAAGCGGAAGGCGGTCGAGCGCCTGACGGAGCTGGATCCGGGCGGGGACGCGGGCGAGGGCCCGGAACGCATCGGGTAGGCGCGGGGCTGGCCGGGGCGGCCGACTCGGCCGCACGGACCCTCCGCTCTCGACCGCGAACGCCGCCGGCACGGCGACCCCGCCGGCGCTGGCGCCCCGCCGCCGCCCCCGCTAGAGTGCCCGTCCGGTTCAACGAGGGGGGGCGCGATGAAGAACGTGCGGTTCTCGGCGAGCGGTGGCCGCGTGGTCGCGGCGGTGAAGGTCGCCCCCAAGCGCGAGGGCTCCTACGAGCTTCGCCTCTGGGAGAAGGAGACCGACGCGCTGGTCGGCGACTCGCCCTGGTACGGGAACTTCATCAACAACGATCTCGACCAGTGGCCGCTCCCGCGCCCCAACGCCGACAACGACGGGCGATTGCTCCAGTGCATCGTCGTGCTGTCGCTGCCGCCGGACGTGCGGCGGGCCACGGTCAGCGTCGTGCTCACGCAGGACGGCGAGGAGATCGGTCGCGATGCCAAGGACGTCCCCGAGGGCGTCGAGGACCATCAGCTCTCGCTCTGGATCCAGCTCCGAAAGGGCGCCTGAGCGAGCGGGCCGGCGATCAGTCGGCGAGGCCGGAGAAGGGCTCGGGCGGCAGGCCGAGGAGCCGCGCCACGGCGCGCTGCGCGATCTCCCGCATCGCCTCCTCGAGCGCTTCTCCACCCCGATAGGTCGCGCTCCGGCGGCCGGCGCGGCTCACCGCGGCCAGCGCCGGGTGTGTCGGTTCGACGAGCAACACGACGCTGCGCGTACCGTACATCCGGGTTCTTGCGCGGATCATTGTGACCTCCCTGTCGCAGTGATCGGCACCACAGCGCGCGGGGTACACCCGCGCGAGCGCAAGGAGTCCACGCTGGGACCTCCTCGAGACTACTTCCGCCCGTGCACCGAACCGGGGGGGTTCCGGTGCCGCCGATGCTTGAGGGGAGAGACCTCAGGGTGCGCGGACGAACGTGGGGAATTCGTCTCTGGGCAGTCTATCACTTCGTGTGCGCCGCGAAAGCGAAAAGGGAGAACGCGTATGCGAAATCACGCGCGTGTGGTCACGCGGATACGGGCCGACGCGTGTCGCGTCGCGACCGCGCGAATGGCGGCCGGCGGAGGAGGGTTGCGGCAGGCTGGTTCCCGTTCGATGCAGAGAAACCGGCGCGGCGGGCGTAGGGTCCGGAGTGCATCCCGCGGGGCGCCGTGCACCGTGCAAGCCCGCGCCGGGCGCGCTCGGGATCCCTGTCGCGGCCCGGACACCGCACCCGGATCACCCGCATCTCGCTCGACAGGAAGCTCCACACCGATAGGGAGGTGCGCGATGCGATCGGGTCCCCGAACGTGGTTCGTTTTTCTCGTATGGCTGCTGCTCGCACCCGCCAGCCCGCGGGCGGGCGAGCTGTCGCTGCAATCGACCGAGGAGAACGACATCTTTTGCGGGTGCGGGCTCGACCGGCATTACACGCAGGGATTCCGGGCCACGCTCGAAACCTCAGGCGAGCCCCACCGCGTGCGCTGGACGCTGGGGCAGACGATCTACACCCCGGGCGACCTGTCGCGGAGCGATCTCGTCTTCGGCGATCGGCCCTACTCGGGCTGGCTCTGGTTCGGGCCCGAGATCGTGACCGAGACGCCCACGGAGCTCCGGACGGCTCGGCTCTACGCGGGCGGGACGGGCAAGGCCTCGTTCGCCGAGGAATCGCAGCGCTGGGTGCACCGGGCGATCGGCGCCCCGGATCCCCAGGGCTGGGATCACCAGCTCCGCGCCCAGGTGGGCGCCAACCTGTTCCTGGACCGGCAGCGCCGCCTCCTCCTCACGCGGCGCGGCGCGTTCCTCGACGTGGACGCCATGCCGAGGGCGTCGCTCGCGATGGGCAACATCTTCGACCACGTCGAAGCGGGGGCCCAGCTCCGCATCGGCCGGCTGGACAGCGCGCCGTGGGGCGATCCGCCGATTCCGTCCTACCGGGCCGGCGAGGGCTACGGGGGCGGCCGTTACGGGCTCCGCCCGACCGAGGCCTACGTGGTGGCCGCCGTCACCGGGCGCGCCGCGGCCTACGACTACTCGCTCCAGGGCGACCACGCGCGGGAGCGGTTCGGGATCCGCCCGCATGCGTTGATCGGCTGGTGGGAGGCCGGCCTGGGGCTCGGGTTCCGGCGGCTCAAGCTCGAGTTCCGCTGGGTCGTAAGGAGCCCGGACTTCGCACCGGTGCGCGATCCCCAGGGCTACGGTTCGCTCCGACTGGGGCTCCGCTGACGCCGGGTGGCGGGAGCCTCCCCGCCAGAGTCTTGGCGCGTTGCTGACCGGCGGAAAAACTTTGCCCCTGGATACGCCAAGGGCGGCGTCCACTTCGGACGCCGCCCCTTTTAGCGCGAGGTGGTACCTCGGGCGCTAGGCCTTACGGACGTTCGCCGCCTGCAGGCCCTTCGGCCCACGGGTCACGTCGAACTCGACGCCTTCGCCCTCAGCGAGCGTCTTGAAGCCGTCGCCCTGGATGGCCGAGAAATGCACGAACACGTCCTCGCCGCCCTGCTGAGAGATGAAGCCGAAACCCTTCGCCTCGTTGAACCACTTCACGGTGCCACTAGCCACTTGAAGCTCCTTGAAACCGGGCCCGAGGGCCCGCACTTACCGCGTTATCACGCTGCGGCTGCGTTCGGTCTGTGTGACCGAGGTCTGCTTGGTCTGGACGAAGGCCAGCCCACAAAAAAACCGCCGGAAGTGTCTCTGGCGGTTCTGAACGCTGTGCCTCACATCCATGGTCAACCAAGACAGTGGCAGTATCGGCCAGGGGCCGGGATTTGCCAAGCGGAAATCTCTCCGGGCCGGATTCCGGGCTAGGCCTCCACCCGCATCCCCAACTGCCGCATCTTCTTATAGAGGTGGCTCCGCTCGAGCCCGAGCCGGGCGGCGGCGCGCGTCATGTTGCCGCCCGCGGCCGCGATGGCCGACTCGATGTGCCGACGCTCGAACTCGTGGACGGCCTCGCCGAGCGCCGCGGGGGCG
>DATDEX010000341.1:0-2986 GCA_036522895.1 Candidatus Eiseniibacteriota bacterium
GCGCGCCGGCGTGGTGCTCTCGCCCTTCATTCCGCGCCGCGAGGAGTCGACGCGGACGACGCTCGCCGCGTTGCTCACCAGCGCCGACAGCGGGGCGCTCGCCGGCACCGACGAGATGGCGGTCGTCTCCGGCGTGCTCGCATTTTCCGACCGGCCGGTCCGCGAGCTGATGACGCCGCGCACGGCGATCGTCGCGTTCCCCGAGGGCATTCTCGTCGCCGAGGCGGCGCACGTGCTCCAGCAATCGGGCTATAGCCGGTATCCCGTGTATCGCGGCTCACTGGACGAGGTCGTGGGCGTCGCCCACACGCTCGATCTGCTGGGCCGCCAGCCGGAAGATCCGATTCTGGTCCGTGCGCCGCTCACCGTGCCCGGCACGATGCGTGCGGCCGATCTGATGCTGCAGATGCAGCGCAGCGGCCAGCACCTCGCCGTCGTGCTCGACGAATTCAGCGGGACGGCGGGGCTCGTCACGTTCGAGGACTTGCTCAACGATCTCGTGAGCGAGCTGTTCGAGCCGGCGGCGGCAGACCACTCGGCGGCGCGAGTGCTCGAGGTCGAGGGCAGCATGCCGGCGGCTGAGGTCGCCGAAAAGCTGGGCGTCACGCTTGGGTCAGGCGGCGGAGCGAGCGCGCAAACGATCGCCGGATTGCTGATGCAGGCGCTCGGGCGTATTCCGCGCGCCGGCGAGCGTCTCGCGTTTCAGGGACTCGAGTTCGACATCCTCGCCGCCAGCGCCACGCGCGTCGAACGGATCGCGGTGCGCGTCGGACCGGTACGGACGATCAACCTCGGAGGCACGCCGTGATCGAGCCGGATCTCAGGCTCGATGAGCTGAAGGAGCTCGCCGAGCGAGACGACTTGCGGCCCTTCCTCGAGCGCGCCCAGAACGTCCATCCGTCCGATCTCGCGGATGTGTTGTCGGCCCTCGAGGAATCGATTCGCGTGCGCGTCATTTCGGAGCTGCCGACCGAGCTCGCCTCCAGCGCGCTCGCGGAAATGGAGGCGGCCGAGCACCCCGAAGAGATGCTGCTGGCCGTCGGCCCGGAATACGCGGCCGAGCTCGTCGAGGAGATGCCGAGCGACGATGCCGCCGACCTCGTCGCCGAGCTGCCGGCGGGCGATCGCGAGGCGGTGCTCGAGGATCTCACCGATCGCGCCGACGTCGAGCAGCTGCTGACGTACCCGGAGGATTCCGCCGGCGGCTTGATGACCACGAACGTGGTCAACGTGCGCGAGGACAACACCGTGGCGGAAGCGCTCGAGGCGATCCGCCGCCAGAGCGAAGAGGACGAGAGCCAGCTGTATCAGGTCTACGCCATCGACAGCCAGAGCAACCTGAAAGGCATCGTCCCCATCGCTCGCCTCATCGTCTCCGCGCCCACCAAGCTCGTGCGCGACGTCATGGAGCAGCCGGTCGTGCAGGTGCAGCCGCAACAGGACCAGGAGGAAGTCGCGCGGCTGATGGCCCGCTACAACGTCGCGGCCGTTCCCGTGGTCGACGGCAGCGGCAAGCTCCTCGGCCGCATCACGTTCGACGACGTGGTCGACGTCGTGGAAGCGGAGACGACGGAAGACCTCCTGAAATTCGGCGGCATGGAGGCGCTCGACGCGCCCTATCTCAAGGTCGCGTTCGGCCGCATGGTCCGAAAGCGCGCCGGCTGGCTGGCCGCGCTGTTCCTCGGCGAAATGCTGACCGCCACGGCGATGGCGTTCTTCGAGGAGGAGATCGCGAAGGCCGTCATCCTGGCGCTGTTCGTGCCGCTCATCATCTCCAGCGGCGGCAACTCGGGCTCGCAGGCCTCCACGCTCGTCATCCGCGCGATGGCGCTCGGCGAGGTCAACCTGCGCGATTGGTGGCGGGTCATCCGGCGCGAGTTCGCCACCGGCATCGTGCTCGGCATCGTGCTCGGCGCGATCGGGTTTCTCCGGATCACGCTGTGGCACGCGATCACGGGCATCTACGGCGTGCATTACCTGCTCGTGGCGTTCACCGTGTTCGGCAGCCTGATCGGCGTGGTCACGTTCGGAACCATCACCGGATCGCTGCTGCCGTTCATTCTCCGCAAGCTCGGGTTCGACCCGGCCAGCGCGTCCGCGCCGTTCGTGGCGACGCTCGTGGACGTCACCGGCCTCGTCATCTACTTCACCGTCGCCAGCATCATCCTGCGCGGAACCCTCCTGTGAGTCGTGCGCGCGATTATCTTCCCGACAGATGCGTACGTCCGATCTCCTGACGGGACTGGAAAGCGGCGAGATGCCGGCCTTGGCTCGGGCAATCAGCCTCGTCGAGAACCAGCGCGAGGGGTTCGAGCAGGTCTTATCGGCGCTGCACGGCAAAATCGGAAAGGGCGCGACCCAGCGAATCGGCATCACGGGTCCTCCCGGAGCCGGCAAGAGCACGCTCACCGAACAGCTGGTCCGCGCCTACCGCGTGCGCGGCCTCACGGTCGCGGTGATCGCAGTCGATCCGACCAGCCCGTTCACCGGCGGCGCCCTCCTCGGTGACCGGATTCGCATGGAATCGGTCAGCCTCGACCCGGGCGTGTTCATTCGCTCGATGGCGACCCGCGGGGCACAGGGCGGGCTGGCCACGACGACCGAAGAGGTGGCCGACGTGCTCGAAGCGTTCGGCTTCGACCGCATCCTCATCGAGACGGTCGGCGTGGGACAAACGGAGCTCGACGTCGCCGCGACCGCCGAAACGACGGTGCTCGTCCTGGTCCCGGAATCGGGGGACGGGATTCAGACGCTCAAGGCGGGCGTCATGGAGATCGCCGAGTTGTACGTGATCAACAAGAGTGACCGCCCGGGGGCCGACAAGCTCAAGCAGGAGGTCGAAGTAATGCTCGGGATCCGGCGGGGGAACGCCTTTCGTCACGTCCAGGCTCATCATGGGGCGGCAAAGGGCGGCGGAGGGCGGCGAGGTGAAGCGGCGGCAACTCCCGACTCCTGGGCCCCCCCGGTGCTAAACACTGTGGCTGCC
>DATDEX010000342.1:0-7529 GCA_036522895.1 Candidatus Eiseniibacteriota bacterium
GTCCACGACGATGCGGCCGTCCCCGTCGGCGGCCAGCACGCGCCAGTCGGGGCCGCGATTCGCGAGGAGCAGCGCCACGATCACGAGGCTCGCCGCGAGCGGCGCGAGCAGCAGGCCGCGCACGAGCCATGGCCGCGACGGCGGCAGGCCACGACGCCGGCCGATCCGGCCGGTCATGAATTCGTGGCGGAGCCGGGTGCGGAACGCGTCGTCCGGGCGCGGCGGAGCGAGACCGCGCACGGCATCGCGTGCCGCGCGCTCGGACGGCGTCAGCTCCGGTTCGTCGCGTTCGGTCACAGGCGTCCCCTCAGCTTCTGCTCCAGCGCCGCCAGCGCGCGCGAGTAGCGTTTGCGCGCGGCGTCGTGGGCGATGTGGAGCACCTCCGCCATCTGCCGGTGGTCGAGGCCTTGATAGTCGTGCAGCACGATGGTGGTGCGCAGAGGCTCGGGCAGCTCGAGCAGCGCCGACTGCACGAGGCGTTCGCGCTCCGTCGAGAGCGCGTCGGCCTCGGGATCGTTCCGGCCCGAGGAGAGGCTCGCCGCCGCCACCGGATCGTCGACGTCGGCGGCGCGCCGGCTCATGCGGTACGCGCCCGAGCGCCACAGGTCACGGCACACGTTCGTGGTGATGGTCGTGAGCCACGGCGCCGGGTCGCGCGCCGGGTCCAGGCGATCCGCGGCACGATGCACCTTGAGGAACACCTCCGAAGTCACGTCCTCGGCCAGCGTGCGGTCGCCGAGCAGTCGCCAGGCGAGACCGAACACCAGCTCGAGGTAGCGGTCGTAGAACTGGCCCATCGCCTCCTGCTCGCGGGTGCGGACGCGCTCGAGCATCGCCATGTCGGGCGCCGCCCGCGACCAGGGCGAGGAGGGGGTCACTTCACGTGTTACGGACGAGACCGGCGGCTGTGATGGGGTTTCGGGCGTGGACAACGGGGGCGCTCCCGGACCGTGGCCCCGCCGGGGGGGCCCCCGCGGGAGCAGGCAGTATGCATGGGCCCCGGAGCGGGCGCGAGTGCGCTGCGCGCTGCGCTTGAGTGTGCGTCCGGCCTGCGGCCGGGCAGGCCGCGAGCCCGGCGCGGACTTGCGATCAGGCCGCGAGGCGCTCCTCGACCTCGCCCTCGCCGGCGGCGTAGGCCTCGGGTGCGACGGGCAGGCGGATCCAGAACGACGAGCCCTCGCCCGTGCGGCTGTTCACGCCCACGTGCCCGCCGTGCATCTCGGTGATGCGCTTGACGAGGTGCAGGCCGATCCCGAGCCCGCCGCGCGCGTCCGCGTCCTCGGGCACGTTCTGGCCGAAGAGCTCGAAGATGTGGGTCGCGGTGTCGGGGGCGATGCCCGGGCCGCGGTCGTGCACCTCGACGCGCACGCACGCGCCGTCCTGCAGCGTGCGCAGGCGCACGGGCGCTCCGCGCGGGCTGAACTTGATCGCGTTCACGAGCAGGTTCACGAGCACCTGCCGGATCTTGACCTCGTCCACGGAGAGCTGCGGCAGTCCGGGTGCCAGCTCGCTCTCCAGCGTGACGCCATAGCGTTGCGCGAGCGGGCGGGTCGTCTCGATCGCGCCGCGGGCCACCTCGGCGATGTCGAGCGAGCGCGGCTTCAAGGCCAGCTTGCCGCTTTCGAGCCGCGACAGGTCGAGGATGTCCTCGATGAGCGAGAGCAGGCGCTGCGCCTCGGCGCGCAGGCGACCCACGAACTCGCGCGACTGCTCGCGCGAGAGCTTGCCCTCGTGGTCGTCGAGCAGCTCGGCGTACGCAATCACGCTCGTGAGCGGCGTCTTGAGCTCGTGGCTCGCGGTCCCCAGGAACACGTCTTTCATCCGGTTCAGGTCGACGAGCTTCTCGTTGTCGGCCTCGAGCTCGCGCGTGCGCCGACCCATGCGCTCCATGACCTCGGCGCGGTCGATCACCGCCGCGATGTGCTCGGAGAACACGCGCAGCACCTCGAGGTGGTGCTCGCCGAACGGCTCGGTATGGTTGATGCGGTTCACGTTGAGCACGCCGACCACGCGCTCGCCGATGGCGAGCGGCAGCGACAGCGCCGAGGTGATCCGCCGGTTTTCCTTGTAGTGGCGGCCGAGCTCCGTGGACGGCGCGCGCTCGCCGAGCGAAACCGCCTCGCGACGGAGCGCGACCCAGCCGGCGATGCCCTCGCCGATCTTCTTTCGGGCGCCGCGCGAGAACTCGGCCTCGAGCCCGTACGAGGCACGGGTCACGAGCTCGCCGTTGTCGGGCTCGAGGATCATGATGCTCGCCTGCTGCGCCTTGAGCGTGCTCACGACGCGGCGCACGATGATCTCGAGGATGACGTCGCTCCGGAGCTGGAGCTGGAGCGTCGTGCTCACCTGGAAGAGCGCCGTGAGCTCGGAGAGCCGCACGCTCGCGTCGGCGCGATCGTTCTCCTCGCGCGACAGCGCCTTCACGGCGCGGTGGAGCTCGCGCTGCTGGAGCACGGTGTAGAGGCAGAAGAGGATGACGAGCCCGGCGAGCGCCACGGTGACGACGTAGGGATTGTCGAGGCCCACCGGAAGCTCGCCCTTGCCGGTGAATCCCAGCACGCGCGCGTAGAGCGTCGGCACCACGGTCGTGAGCGCGAGCAGCAGCGCGAACGTGGCCGCCCACAGCATCCAGCCGGCGCGCTGCAGCTGCATCCAACGGATCTCGATACGAGGGGTCATGCCGCTCCCTGGTCCCTGGGGTCGCCGGGGACACCGGTCCCCATACCCCCAGTCTTCGGCGCGCGGCACCCGTTCATTGAGCGGGATTCCGGGGCCGCGCCGTGCCGGGACGAGGGGGCGACCGCTCCCGGGCGCGGAGGCCTCGCGGCCGGCCCGACGCGCGCTCGCGCCGTGCCGAATCGGCCCGGACGCTCTATGTTGCCGGGCCGTGACCCCACACCCCTCCCGCCCCGGTTGGCAGGCGCCCGCCCTGCTCGTTGCCGGCCTCGCCGTGCTCTACGCCGGCGCGCTCGGCAGCGGCTTCATCAACGACGACTACCTGTTCCTCGAGGAGGCGCGCCGGCACGGCCTCGTGGCCGCGCTCGCCCACCCGGGCGGACTCGGCAACTACTTCCGCCCGCTCTCGCGCGAGCTGTGGTTCTCGCTCCTCGGGCTCCTGACGGGCGGCGACGCGCTGCTCTTCCACGTCGCGCAGTTCGCGCTGTTCGTATCGGCGCTCGTGCTGCTCGCGGACCTGCTGTCCGTGTTCGCGCCGGCGCGCGGCCGCGGCGTCGCACCCGCCGTGCTGGCGGGCGTGCTCTGGTATGCCGTGCTGCCGTTTCAGCGCGTCAACCTGGCGTGGGTCTCGTGCGCTCAGGATCTCCTGGCGCTCGTCGGCGTCCTCGGAGCGGTGGCGCTCTACCGGCGCGGCCGCTTCGTGCCCGCGCTCCTCGCCTACGCCGCCGCCGCGCTGGCGAAGGAGTCGGCGCTGCCGCTGCCCGCGGCGCTCTTCTTCTGGAGCTGGCGGATCGAGGGGCTCGCGCCGCGCCGCGCGTTCGCGCGCGTGCTGCCGCTGGGAGTGGCGCTCGTGCCGTGGGCCGTCGGCGAGTGGGCACTGCGGGCGCACTCGGCGAGTGCCGCCCGGCTCGCGTTCGACGGTTCGGCGCTCGCGGCGACGTTCGCGCACCTGGTACAGAGTCTCGCCGGGATCGAGCACGCCGGCGGCTGGCTCCAGTCGTGGGCGGACGCGCGACCGTCCGTGGTCGCGTTCGCGCTCGTGGCGGCGGTGGCGGTCTGGCTTCCGGACCGCGCGACGGGAGCGCCGGCCGAGGGTGCCCCCGCCGTCACGCCCGCGCTCATGCCGGCGCGGCGGGCGACGGGGTTCGGGCTCGGCTGGCTCGCCTGCTTCGCGCTCCCGGTCTGGCCGGTGGCGTACGGCTGGAGCGGCTACTACTTCACGCTCGCGGCCGTGGGCGGGGCGGTGCTCGTGACGCTCGCCGCGACGCGGATCGCGCGCTGGACGTGGATCGCGCTCGCGGGGGCGCTCCTCTGGTGGCACGCGGCCGGCGTGTCCGCGCCCGCGTTCGGGATCGCGGAGAATCCCTGGACCTGGACCTCGCACTTCACGCCGTTCTACCTCGATCGGGCCGCGGCGCTCTCGGGCGAGATGCGCGGCTCGCTCCAGCGGTTGTTGCCGCGCGTCCCCACCGGAACGCGCTTCTTCTTCGCGACGCTACCGCCGTGGGCCGGATTCCAGATGGGCAACGGCCCGAACATCCGCCAGCTCTACAAGGACGACTCGCTCGAGTCGTACTTCTACTCCCAGTTCGGCGACAGCACCGCGGGCCGACACCCCTGCCGTTTCCTCTACTGGAACGGGGTCGGGTTCGAGGAGCTCTACGGAAGAGCGCGCGATCCGTTCTTCCAGGTCGGCACCGACCTCCTGCTGCTCGACCGGCCCGAGGGGGCGGCGTGGGCGTTCCAGCGCGGACTCGAATCGGGCGGTGAACGCCTCGACCACTGGTACTGGCTCGGCTGGGCCTCGCTCTGGGGGGGCAAGCGCGCGCTCGCCGAACGCGCCTGGCGGGAGTGGGGCGCGCACGACGACACGACGGCGCGCGTCCTCTGGCTGCGGAAGGCGGTGGGGGCGCTCCAGGACGGCGACACGCTCGAGGCGCGCCGCGAGCTCGTGGAAGCCGCGCGTTCGGGCATGGGCTACCCGGAGGCGCACGCCATGCTGGGGCTGCTCCTCCGGCACGTGAACTCCAAGTACGCGCTGCTCGAGACGAAGGTGGCCGCGGAGCTGAATCCGGCAGACTGGCTCGCGCGTCGCGATCTCGTGGCCGGGCTCCTCGGCGCGCGACTCGACGACCAGGCGGCGGGCGAGCTCGCACGCTTCAAGTTCGCGCGCCCCGCGTGGCGCAAGGACAGCGTCGCGGTGGAGCTCGACGCGCGACTCGCCGCCCGCCGCCCCGCCCCCAGTGGTATCGCCGAGTTCGGCCCCGGAGGTCGGCTGCGATGAGCAGAGCGAAGAGTTCGCAAGACCGCAATGCGGAGAGTTCCCAAGGCCGCGTCGAGATCGTCCGCTTCGAGAGCGCGGTCCTGCGCGGCAATCCCGCGGGCGACCCGCACGAGCGGCGGATCCCCGTCTACCTGCCGCCCTCCTACGACCGCGAGCCCGCGCGCCGGTTCCCGCTGCTGCTCGTGCTCACCGGCTTCACCGGGCGCGGCCGCATGCTCCTGAACGACAATCCCTGGAGCCCGTCGCTCGACGATCGCTGCGACGCGCTCATCGCGGCGGGTGCCCCCGAGATGATCGTGGTCATGCCCGACTGCCTCACCCGCTTCGGGGGCTCGCAGTACGTCGACTCGACCGCGACCGGCCGCTACGAGACGCACTTGATCGAAGAGCTCGTCCCGTGGACCGACCGCACGTTCCGCACGCTCGCCGCGCGCGAGCACCGCGGCATCGCCGGCAAGTCCTCGGGCGGCTTCGGCGCGCTGCGACTCGGCATGCGTCACCCGGACGTGTTCGGCGCGCTCGCCTGCCACAGCGGCGACATGCTGTTCGAGTACTGCTACCGCGTGGACTTCCCGAAGGCGTGCTCGGTGCTCCAGGCGGCGGGCGGCGTGCGGCGCTTCCTCGAGGCGTTCGAGGCCCGGCCGCAGAAGGGCAAGGACGACTTCCTCACGCTCAACATCGTCGCCATGGCGGCGTGCTACTCGCCCGACCCGGCCGCCGAGTTGGGCGTCGGCCTGCCGTTCGACCTCGCCACCGGCCTGCCGCGCGACGACGTGTTCGCCCGCTGGCTCGCGTTCGACCCGCTCCGGCTCCTGCCGGCGCACGCCGAGGCCCTCCGCTCGCTCCGCCTCGTCTATCTCGACTGCGGGACGCAGGACGAGTTCCACCTGCACCACGGCGCGCGCGCGTTCAGCGCGGAGCTCACCCGGCTCGGAATCGCGCATCGCTACGAGGAGTACGCGGACGGGCACATGAACGTGTCCTACCGCTACGACCAGAGCCTGCCGGCGCTGGCGCGCGCGCTCGCGGGGTGAGCGTGCCCGCGGTCCCGCTCGTACTGGACTCCGTCGCGCGCCGCTTCGGGCGGATCGAGGCGGTCGCCGGCGTGTCGCTCGAGGTGCGGGCGGGCGAGATCGTGGGCTTCCTCGGGGCGAACGGCGCCGGCAAGACGACCACGCTCCGGCTCGTCGCCGGCCTCCTCGAGCCCGACCGCGGCCGGATCGTGGTCGCGGGCGCGGAGCTCGAGCGCGAGCCCCGCGTGGCCAAGGCGCGGCTGGGGTTCGTCCCCGACCGGCCATTCCTGTATGAAAAGCTCTCGGCGCGCGAGTTTCTCGCGTTCGTCGCCGCGCTCTACGACCTGCCCGCGGAAGCGGCCGAGCGGCGTGCCGAGTCGCTGCTCTCGCGGCTCGGCCTCGCCGGCGAGGCGAGCCGCACGATCGAAGGCTACTCGCTCGGCATGCGACAGAAGTGTTCGATCGCCGCGGCGCTCCTCCACTCGCCGCCGCTCGTCCTCCTCGACGAGCCGCTCACCGGCCTCGATCCGGGCTCCGCGCGCGCCTTGAAAGACCTGCTTCGCGAGCACGCGGCCGCGGGCGGCGGCGTGCTCGTGAGCACGCACCTCCTGGACGTGGCGGAGCGGCTCTGCGACCGGGTCGTGATCCTGCGCACCGGCCGTGTCGTGGCCGCCGGCACGCTCGCGGAGCTGCGTGGCGGCGACGCGGGCCGCTCGCTCGAGGACGTGTTCCTCGAGCTGGGCGGCAGGGAGTCGCCCGCGTGAACGCGGCGCTCGTCGCGCGCACCGGCTGGCGACTCGCGCGCCGCTCGCTCGGGTTCGCGGGGCGACCGGGCCGCGGACTCCTCTCGCTCGCGATCGCGCTCGGCGTGTTCCTGGCGCTCGGCGGCGCGGCGCTCGCGCTGTTCCGGGCCCTCGCGGACGCGCACGCGCCGGGCGAGTGGTCCGAGCGCGCGCTCGGCTGGGTGTTCACGCTCGCGGCCGCGCTGCTCGTGCTCGGCGACCTGCACGTGGCGATCTCCGCGCTCGTCACCGCACCCGATCTCGAGCGGCTGCGCGCCGCGCCGCTCTCGCCGCGCGAGCTCCTCGCCTGGAAGCTCGTCGAGACGCTGCCGCGCACGCTCGCGCCCGTCCTGTGCGTCGCGCTCCCGGTGGCCCTCGCCTACGGCCGGGTCCGGGGGGAAGCACCCGTCGCCGCGCTCGGGATCGCGTTGCTCGCGCTCTGGGCGGTACCGCTCGGGCTCGGGGTGGCTTCGGCACTCCCGCTCCTCCGCCTCGCCCCGGCGTCGCGCATGCGGGAGTCGCTCGCGGTCCTCGCCACGGTCGCGTTCGCCGCGGGCTGGCTCGTGAACGCGTTCTGGATGCCGCGGCTCGCCGGAGGGGCCGCCACCTCGAATGCCGGACTCGGCGCGCTGCCCGCCCCGCCCGGGTGGTCGCCCGCGACCTGGGCCGCGAGCGCGATCGCCGATCCGTGGCCGGAGGGTCTCGCCGCCGCTGGCGCGTGTGCGCTCGCCGCCGTGGCATCTCTCGGGCTCGCCGCGGCCGCGGCGACCCGGC
>DATDEX010000343.1:0-4530 GCA_036522895.1 Candidatus Eiseniibacteriota bacterium
GGCTCGAGGCGCCGCCCGGGCCCGCGCCCGCCCCTCCCTCCGCGCGCGACGGGCGAGCCGCCGTGAGCACGTTCACCGCGGACGGCTACCGGCGCGCCGTCGAGCGCATCCGCGAGTCGATCCGCCGCGGCGACATCTTCCAGGCCAATCTCTCCCAGCGCTGGCGGCTCGCGCTTCCGGGAGCGCACGCGCACGCGCTGGCGTTCGACGAGGCGCTGCGCGCCGACTCGCCCGCCCCGTTCGCGGCCACGCTCTGCCTGGGCGACCACGCCGTGTTGTCCGCGAGCCCGGAGCTGTTCCTCCGCCGCAGGGCCGAGCGCGTGGAGACCCGGCCCATCAAGGGCACGCGCCCGCGTGGCGACACGCCGCTCGAGGACGCGCGGCTCGCGGCGGAGCTGCAGGCCAGCTCGAAAGACCGCGCCGAGAACGTGATGATCGTGGACGTGCTGCGGAACGACCTGGGCCGCGTGTGCGAGCCGGGCAGCGTGACGGTGCCGGAGCTTTGCGCGCTCGAGCGATTCCCGCAGGTCTGGCACTTGACGAGCACCGTGCTCGGCACGCTCCGCGCCGGGCTCCCGCCGCTCGAGCTGCTGCACGCCTGCTTTCCGGGCGGCTCGATCACGGGCGCGCCCAAGCTACGTGCGATCGAGATTCTCGATTCTCTCGAACCGGTTCGCCGTCACCTCTACACCGGCGCGATCGGCTGGATCGGCTGGGACGGCGACGCGGACTGGAGCATCGCGATCCGCACCGCGATCGCCACGCCCGAGGCGCTCTACTGGAGCGCCGGCGGCGGCATCACCGCGGACAGCGACCCCGACGCGGAGTATCGCGAGTCGCTCGCCAAGGCGGAAGGGCTGCGCCTCGCGCTGGGTCGCGTCGTGGGAAGCGTGCGGCTCGCGCGCGCTCGACCGCGCGGCGAGCGGATCTGCTGACTGCGGGTCCAATAGCCTGCGCTTTTCCTGACACGACTCCACATGAATCCTTGCTTGCCTCGCGGATTCGCATAAACTGTCGATCCCCCAGTGCGGCCCGATTGACCAAGGACGATCAATGGATGGATTCCGCCGCCGGCTCGGCCTGGCTGCCGCATTGTGTGTGCTCCCCGCGTTGGCTGCCGCAGGCAACGGCATCGATCACATCACGCTCCGGCACGAGCCGAACCTGACGTCGGTGGCCGTGCAGGCCATCGTGTCCGGCGACGACGACACGACCGCGGTTCTCCGCATCTTCCAGAAGTGGCACGAGAACGCCGCCTACGACACCGGCATGGTGATGGTGCGCCGCCTGGGGACGCACATCTACGAGGGTCGCATCCTGTGGATGACGCCCGATCGCCTGGCCGACTACTACGTCGAGGGTCGCGACGGGGGCACCAACTACAACACCGCGCCGCATCTGGCGCGCGCCGCCAGCATCCGTCCCATCGTCGCGACGGGCCCGGTGTTCTACGCGGACCAGCGGCACGGGAGCGACGCCTGGGACGGTACACGACGGGCGTGGTCCGCCGGCTCGAGCGGGCCCAAGCGCACGATCGGAGCCGCGCTCAAGGCGCTCGCCGCCTCTCCCCTGGCGGGCAAGAACGGCGGGGTGTTCGTGGCCCCGGGCGAGTACCACGAGCGGCTGACGCTCGATTTCGGTACTGACGGCGACTACCACTTCCTGGAGGGCGACCGCACCGACCGCGATTCCACGATCATCTGCGGCGCGAATCCATGGGTCGAGCAGGGCCAGTGGGCGCCGGGGTACCGGCTCGCGTGGGCGCTGACCCAGGATTCGACCTACGTGACGCTCTTTCCCGGCACCCTCATGGGATCGAGCCCGGGCGACTCGACCCAGCTCGTCGTGATCGGCTGGGGCGAGTACGTGCACCGGAAGACTTCGGTGAAGGCGATCCTCGACGACTCGACGTACATCGGAAAACCCTATTCCACGAACGAGGGCGAGCTCTCGGGCTGGTTCTGGCGGCACGACTCGCTTTACGTGAAGCGCGCGAACGGCCAGAGCCCCGCCGGGCTCGTGCTGCACACCGGCTACCTCGACAACTTGATCTACGTGCAGCGGCGCAACTGGCGCATCGCCAACCTGACGCTGCGTTTCTCGGGGGGGTCGACCGGCGACCCCACGCACCCGGCGAATCCCGATCCAGGGCTCTCCGGGCACGGCATCGTGGCGGGCAGGCTCGGGGTCGCGAGCGGGCTCGTGGTGGACTCGTGCCGGATCTACGGCCACAACGCCGATCCGATCTACGTGGTGCACGGCTCGAGCGGCGGGTACGCCGACTCGGTGACGATCGCCCACTGCATCGTGGACGGACTCACGGTGGGCCGCATGTCGTACGGCGCGGGCAAGGGACGCTCCGAGGAGCGCGTCGGGCAGGTCATGCTGTTGTCGCGGGCCGCGAACGTGTTCGACAACCTCATCACCGGCGGCTTCAACGGCCTCGAGCTGGGCCCCGGCGACAACTCCCGCGGGCCGCGCGATTCCACGATCGGCTCCCAGTGCGAGGTGGCGTACAACACCATCGAGCGCGTGGCCGACGACGGGATCGAGCTGGACACGAGCCACTGCATCAACACGCTCCTGCTCGGCAACACGGTCCGCGACGCCGGCCACGGCATTTCGATCGTGCCCACCTACAGCGGGCCGACGTGGGTCTTCTACAACACGATCGCGAACTCCCAGCACGGCGGCCTCAAGGTGGGCACCGGCACGACCGGGATCACCTGGCTCATTCACAACACGTTCACCGCCTCGAACGTCGGCGGCTGGGCCATCGACGGCTCGCCCGGCGGCCCGGTGGACAACCTGCACTTCCGCAACAACATCATGGTCGCGCGGGGCAGGAACTCGGGCTACACGATCTGGGGGCCGAGCGCCGCCAGCCGGACGACGAACGACTTCAATTACGACCTGGTGGACTCGCTCGGCACGCTGCGGTTGATCTCCTGGGGCGGCAGCACGTATTCGTTTCCGGCGCTCCAATCGGCGCTCGGCTGGGAGCGAAACGGCGTGCGGGCGCCGCCCGCGTTCGTGGACTCCGCCTCGGGCGACTGGGACCTCTCCCAGCTGAGCGCCGGCGTGGGGCGCGGCCAGCGGATCAGCGGCGTCAATACCTCGCTCGATGGCCCGCGCTATCGGGGGAAGCCCGACATCGGTGCGAGGTCGCTGCCGGCGCTCGCGGATACGGCCCCGCTTCACCCCATCGCGATCCTCGGGCTCGCCGCCCTCGCGGCCCCCAATCCGTTCCGCGCGGAAGGGACGCTCGAGTACACGCTGCCGGCCGCGGCGGAGGTGACCGTACGGCTATTCGACCCGGCCGGGCGCGTCATGCGCACGCTGCTCGACCACCACCTCGAGCCGGCGGGCCGCTATCGCCTGCCGTTGGACGGGAACTCGCTCCGCCCCGGCGTGTACCTCTACCAGGTCGTCGCCGGCGCCGAGCAGGTACACGGGAAACTGGTCCTGCTCCGATAGAGGCAGCCGCCCGCTCACCTTCGATCGAACGGGCAGCGTGGGGGAAGCCGGCGTCGCCCCGGCAGGCACGGCCCCCGGCGGCATTCCGCCCTGTGCGGGCTGCGCCGCGGCGGGCTGAGCGTGCCGGGTTTGCTACCCTGCGCGCCCATGTCCCTTCCCCTGCCCCGCGGAGCCCGCGTGCCGGAGCGCACCGTGTGGCTCAACGGTCAGCTGGTGCGCGGCCATGCCGCCGCGCTCAGCGTGTTCGACCGCGGCGCGCGCGACGGCGGTGCCCTGTTCGAGACGCTGCGTGCCTATGGCGGCCGACCGTTCGCCTGGGAGCACCACATGGAGCGCATGGTGCTTTCCGCCGCCGAGCTGGGCTTCCCGGTGCCACCCTCGCCCAGTCGACTGCGGCTCGCGGTGGACGAGGTGCTCGCGGCCGAAGGCCTCACGGACGCGGTGGTGCGGATCACGGTCACCCGCGGCATTCCGGGCAGCCGCCCGGTGCGGACGGGCGCCTGGGTCGAGGCCGAGGCGCTGGGCGGCCGGCTCTGGGTGGGGAAGCGCATGCGCCACCCGGAAGACGACGGGCCCGCGGGCGGGCGGGCGATCCTCTCCGAGACGCCGTTCACCCCCGGCCTCCTCGGCCGGCACAAGACCACGAGCCGGCTCGCCTACGATCTCGCACGCGAGGAGGCGCGCGCCGCCGGCGCCGACGAGGCGCTGCTCGTCTCGCCCGCGGGCGAGGTGCTGGAGGGCGCGGCGAGCAACCTGTTCGTGGTGCGAAGCGGCGGCGACGTGATCACCCCGCCGCTCTCGGCCGACGTGCTGCCCGGGGTCACGCGCGCGCTCGTGATCGGGCTCTGCGCCGGGCTGGGGATCCCGGTCCGCGAGGCCGCCGTGCCGCTCGAGATGCTGCGTTGGGCCGAGGAGGCGTTCGTGACCAACTCGGTCCAAGAGGTGCTGCCGCTCGCGCGCGTCGCGGGCCGCGCCGTCCCCGGGCGCGACGTCGGCCTGCGGCTCCTCGCCGCGTATCACGCCCGGATCGCCGCGGGCTGAGGCCGTGCGGCC
>DATDEX010000344.1:0-4785 GCA_036522895.1 Candidatus Eiseniibacteriota bacterium
CGCGCCGAGACGCCGGCGCCGCGGCGGAACGACGCCCCGCGCGCCGCCCGCGGCGCGGTCACGCGAGGCCGTAACGCTCCCGCAAGAGGCTCACGTGGTGGAGCTCGTGTCCGGCGATGATGTGGGCCAGCGCGCGCACGCTCACCTCGGCGCCGTTCGCGATCCCGCGCCGGAGGAGCGTGGCCTCGTCGAACGACGAAAAGAGCGCCAGCGTCGCGGTGCGCACCGCCACGTAATCGGCGACCAGGTCCGCCAGCGGACGGCTGTCGAACCGCGCCGCCGGCACCCAGGTGTTCTCGTCGAAGCCCGGGAGCGGCGTGCGGTCCTCGCGCGCGAACCGGAGCGCGCGATGGCCGAAGACACGCTCGCCGTCGATGACGTGCCCGAGGACTTCCTTCACGCTCCACTTGCCGGGCGCGTAGCGAAACAGCGCCCGCGACTCGTTGACCCCCGAGAGGAGCCGGGGCGTGGTGGCGGCCTGGGAGCGCAGCGCCGCCATGGCGTCATCGCCCACGAGCGCGATGTACTTGCCGTAGTAAGGAAGGTGCTCGTCCGGCTCGGGCTTGGGGATGCGAAACATGAACGCTCCTGGGAAGGGCGGCGGAGGGCCTGCGGCGAGGGGAACCCGCGCAGTCTCTCGCCGCGGATCGCCCCCGTGCAACCGGGATCCGGCGCCGTGCCGTCCGAGCGCGCGCCCGCGACCGGCCTGCGCCGCGCCCGCTCCGCTCCCGAGCCCGTTGCCATCCGGCAGCCGCGCCCGGCGCTACTCCGGCACGCCGAGCGCCGCGCGCAGCTCGCGCGCGAGCACGGCATTCGTGGCGATCGCGCCGTCGCCGAACGAGGTGGTCCGGCCGCGCCAGTCCGTGAACACGCCGCCAGCCTCCTCCACGAGCACCTGCACCGCGGCGGCGTCCCACGGCGAGAGCAGACCGTCCGTCATGAGCTCGGCGCGGCCCGTGGCCACGAGCAGGTAGCCGAAGCAGTCGCCCCACGTTCGCGCGGTGTCCGCGCGCACCGCGAGCGCGTGCCAGCGCGTGGCGCGGTCCGGTGTCCGCCGGAAGCCGGCATCGGTGGCGAGCACGGTGGCCTCCGCGAGCGTTCCGACGCCCGAGACGCTGCTGCGCACGCCGTTCCACCAGCAGCCCGCGCCGCGCGCGGCGGCGATGCGTTCGCGCGTGACCGGGAAGCATGCCGCCCCCGCGATCACGCGCTCGCCCTCCACCACCGCGACGAGCGTGCCCCAGAGCGGCACGCCCTTCACGAACGCGCGCGTGCCGTCCACCGGATCCACGAGCCAGCGGCGGCTCGCCTCCGGACGCGTCTCGCCGAGCTCCTCGCCGAGGATGCCGTCGCCCGGGAAGCGAGCCTCGATCCAGGCGCGCGCGGTCCGTTCCGCCTCGCGGTCCGCACGCGTCACCGGGGAGCCGTCCGCCTTGAGCTCCACATCGAGCGCCGTCCCGAAGTGCTTGAGCGCCTCCGCGCCCGCCAGGGCCGACACCTCGGCCACGGCATCGAGCAATGCGCGGTTCACCGGCGGGCGGGGAGCTTCGCCAGCCGCTTCGTGGCCGCGTAGCGGAAGCAGTCCACCTGGTGGTCGTTCACCATCCCGACCGCCTGCATGAACGCGTACATGATCGTCGAGCCCACGAACTTGAAGCCGCGCCGCTTGAGCTCCTTGGAGAACGCGTCCGACTCCGCCGTGCGGGGCGGGACGTCGCGCACGGTCTTGCGCGCGTTCACGATCGGCCGCCCGTCCACGAACCCCCACGCGAACGCGGCGAAGCTCCCGAACTCCCGCTGCACCTCGAGGAACGCGCGCGCGTTCGCGACGGAGGCGGCGACCTTCGCGCGGTTGCGGACGATCCCGGCGTCGGCGAGCAGCCGGCGCTGGTCCGCGGCGCCGTAGCGCGCGACCTTCCGCGGGTCGAAGCGGTCGTACGCGCGCCGGTAGTTCGCGCGCTTGTTGAGGATCGTCGACCACGAAAGCCCGGCCTGGGCGCCCTCCAGGATCAGCATCTCGAACAGGTGCCGGTCGTCGCGCGAAGGCACGCCCCATTCCTCGTCGTGGTAGGCGAGGTACAGGGGATCGCTCGTCCCCGCCCAGCGACAGCGCGTTTTATTTGCTGCCATCTCTCCCCTTTCGCTCGCCCTGCGGCGTGCGCATCCGCTTGTTTCGGGCGCCATCGAGCCTGCCCGCCTACCCGCCCGTTCTCCGGTAGAGCGTGAACCCCGGGAAGTAGCGGACGACCGCGTAGCGGGCGCGGAACTCCGGCGCGGCGAGCAGCATGAGGCCGTCCGGATGGGTGGGCACGACCTCGTCGTCCGGCAGCCGGCGCGTCATCATCATATAGAACTCGGGATCGCGCCTCAGGAACTGCGCGAGCGTGAGCTTCGAGAAGTGGGCCCCCGGCAGGCGTGCGATCCGCGGATCCATGAGCCCGAAGACGTCGAGGAAGCGCAGGCTCGGCGCGAAGTAGGGCACGAACCCGCACTCGCCGATCGCCACCGTGGTCCCATGCGGCACGAGCCGGGAGAGCTCCCTCGCCACGTCGACGCGCTCCGGCGTCGTGACCCAGACCCGCTGCTTGATCCCGGTCGGGAAGTCCGCGAGCGCCCGCACCAGTGCGCGGCCGTTCATCATGGAGGCGAAAGCCAGCACCGCGACCGCGAGCGCGACGATGCGCGGTGAGAGCTTCGGGAACGCGGCGTCGACGAGTCGCACGGCCGCGGAAATCGAGAGGAGCCAGAGGAGCGGCACGAGCGGGACGATGAAACGAAACCCCGGCATCCAGTCCCCGCCCGAGACCGCGATGAACGCGAGGTAGCTCGCACAGTAGGCCACCAGGAAGCGAATCTCGGCGCCGGCCGAGAGGAGCGAGGGGAGCGCGAGGACCGCCAGCCCCATCACGCCCACCGTGCAGACGACCGCCGCCAGCGCGTACTTGGCGCCGAGAAGCGCGTACGTGGCGCCGCCTCCCCACTTGGCGACCACCGAGTTGGGCACGAGCTGACCGTAGTAGCTCCAGCGCCAGGCGAGCAGGCCGGCGAACACGAGCAGCGTGGGGAGCGCGGAGTCGACGAGCGGCCGCCGCAGCGTCCCGGGGCCCGCGAGGAGGGAGATCGCCATCGCGAGCCCCCAGATCGCGATCTGCTCGGGCCGCACGAGCGCGAGCACGCCGAACGCGATGCCCGCGGCCATGAAGAGCCCGCGCGCGGGCGCCCCGGTGAGCTCGGTGCGGCGGAGCGCGCGCAGCATGAGGCAGCCGGCGAGCGTAACGCAGAACGCGCAGAGCCCGGTTTCCATGCCCGACAGGCTCCAGAGCGCGAAGCTGAACGTGCTCCCCGCGCCGAGGACGGCGAGTGCCAGGAGCGGGTGCGCGCGCTCCGGATCGGGGTCGCTGCGGCCTGCTCGGAGATGGAGCGACAGCACGACCAGCGCACCGAGCGCGAACACGCAGCCCAGGAGCTTCGCCGCGATCAGCAGCTCGAACGGGCCCGCTTGCTGGCGGATCCCGAACCGCGCGAGCACGCCGAGGAGCACGGTCCAGAGGAGGTTCGAGAAGCCCTCGACCCGCTCGCCCGGGTTGAACACGAGACCCGCGCCGCTCGCCCAGTTCTCGGCGAAGCGGAGCGAGATGAACGAGTCGTCCACGGTGAAGTTGAGGCAATCCACCGCGCCGAGGCCGAACCCGGCGAAGCCGGCGGCGATGCACGCGAGCGGCAGCAGCGGTCGCGCGGCGCGCGCCGGGCGCGAGGTCGTCGAGGCGGACGCCGGCGATCCGGACGGCGCGGCCGGGGCGGTGAGCATGCGCGGGAAGATAGGTTCGCGCGAGCGGGGGGAGCAAACCGCGGGCGCGCGACCGCCCGCCAGGCGCGAGCCCGTCAGTGTCCGGAGAGCGCCGCCACGATCCGCCACAGCTGGAGCCCGAACGCCAGCACCACGAGCAGCGCCGTGCCCCACGCCGCGCCGAGCAGCACGCGGCTCTCGCGCCGGCCCGCGAACGACAGCGCCTCCGCGGTCACGAACCCGCCCGCGAAGCCGCCCGCGTGTGCCCAGTTGTTCACGCTCGGCATGAGGAATCCGAACAGGAACATCACGCCCGCCGACATCCAGAGCTGTTGAGCGACCGCGTGCTGGTGCGTGCGCCGGCCGTACACGATGAGCGCGCCGAGCAATCCGAAGATCGCACCCGATGCGCCGATCGTGGGCACGCCCACGGCGAAGTCCGAGAGCGCGAACCCGGCCACGCCGGCGACGATGAAGATGACCCACGCGCGCGCGGGACCGTAGAGATGAACCACGTCGGTGAGGTAGCGCCGTCCGATCGCCATGTTGAAGAGCAGGTGGAGCAGGCTCCCGTGCAGGAAGACCGCGGTGAGGAGCGTCCACCAGCGCCCTTCCGCGAGCGCGAACGCGCCGGTCATCCCGAACACCGCGAGCGCGCCGTTCGTGGGCGCGAGGATGTCGAACAGCCCCGCCATGCGGAAGATGGCGCGCGGATCGAGCACGAGGCAGAGCACGTAGAGCACCACGCAGCCGCCGACGATCGCCATCGACAGATCGAACCCGCCGAGGAGCCGCTGGAGCGCGGGGCCGTACCCGAACAGGCCGGGCGCGGGACGGCCGCAGTAGGGGCAGCGTGGCTCGCTCACGTCCACGAGCTTGCCGCAGTCGGGGCACACCACCGCTCCTGAGCGTTTGCGCATGAGCGAAGCATACGCGGCGCCGGGGAGCCCGGCCACCGGCGGCACCGCCGCGCGCGCGAATGCCGCACGGGGGCGCAC
>DATDEX010000345.1:0-7670 GCA_036522895.1 Candidatus Eiseniibacteriota bacterium
GAGGTGCGGGATCGCGGGAACTGCGGCCCCGCCGGCGGCACGCGCGAGCCGGAGCAGCGAGGCCGCGGCGTACTCGCGCTCGTCCTCGCCGGCGTGCGCGACGCGCGGCACGGTGTGGTGGTAGAGCCGGCCGCGCCCGCGAAAATCGAACCCCCACACGTCCGCGGCCCCGCTCCCACGCGCGAGCACCGCGCTCCGGGCGTTGCCGAAGAGGTCGACCGCGAGGCCGGGGCGGAGCGCCCGCAGCCGGCGCAGCGTGTGGAGCGTCGACCGGGTCGTGCGCTCGAGCGCCCACACCCGGGCGATGCCGGGCTGACCCGCGAGCAGCGGCGCGAAGCGCGACTCGGTAACGACGTGGAGCGGCGAGTCCGGGTGGCCGGCCGCGAGCGAACGGAACGCCGCGGTCGCGAGCGTGACGTCGCCGAGCGCGCGCAGTCGCAGGGCGACGACCGGAGCGCTCACGCCCGCACCGCGCGGCGGGCAGCCTCGCGCGCGCGGGCATCGACGCCCCGCAGCTGCTCGAGCGATTCCACGCGCTCGACGGCGTGGTCTTCGAGCACGCGCTCCAGCACCCCCGGGAGCCGGCCGAGCGGCAGCTCGCCGGCGAGGAACGCCTGCACCGCCACCTCGTCCGCGGCGTTCAACGCGCAGGGCGCCGTGCCGCCGAGGCGGCCCGCGGCCAGCGCGCACGCGAACGCCGGGTAGCGCCCTGGCTCGAGCGGAAGGATCTCGAGCCCGGCGAGCGCCGCGACCGGAAGCGCGGGCACGGCCTCGCCCCAGCGCTCGGGCCATGAGAGCGCGAGCTGGATCGGGAGCCGCATGTCGGCGTGCGCCGCCTGGGCCACGAGCGAACCGTCGCGGAACGTGACGATCGCGTGCAGCACCGCGCCGGGCTGGATCACCGCGTCGAGCTGCGCCCACTCGAGATGGAACAGCCAGTGCGCTTCGAGGATTTCGAGCCCTTTGTTGAACAGCGTCGCCGAATCCGTCGTGATGCGCGGCCCCATCGCCCACACGGGGTGCGCGAGCACCTCGGCCGGCGTGGCGCGCCGCCAGTCCGGGTGGCCGCGGAGCGGCCCGCCCGACGCGGTGAGCGTGAGGCGCGCCACCTCCGCGCCCGGGCGACCGAGCAGGCACTGGAGCGCGGCCGAGTGCTCGCTGTCGATTGGAGTCAGCTCGCCTCCGGCTCGCTGCAGCGCTCGCTCGATCAAGGGGCCGCCCACGACGAGCGTCTCCTTGTTCGCGAGCGCCAGCCGGGCGCCGCGCTCGAGCGCCGCGAGCGAGGCGGCAAGGCCGGCCGCGCCGACGATGCCGTTCACGACGAGCTCCGCCTCGCAGCGCGCGGCCATCCGTGCGGCCGCGCCCGCGCCCACCTCGACGTCCGCGCCGGGTGCCGCCGCGCGCAGTTGTTCGCGCGCGGCCTCCGGGTCGGCCGCCTGCTCGAGCGCCAGGTGCCGGGGCTTCCAGAGCGCGGCCTGTTCGCACAGCCGATCGAGCGATCGCCCCGCCCCGAGCGCGACGACGCTCAGGCGCTCGTGCTCGCGCTCCGCCACGGCGAGCGTCTGCTCGCCGATCGAGCCGGTGGAACCCAGCACGGCGAGCGTGCGCGGGCTCACGGCACCTGGAAGATCACGGCGCGCAGGTAGTGGTACACGATGGGCGCCCCGAAGTAGAGGCTGTCGAAGCGATCGAGCACCCCGCCGTGGCCGGGGATCAGGTCGGAGGAGTCGCCGCTCGCGGTGTCGCGCTTGAAGAGCGACTCCACCAGGTCTCCGACCTGGCCGCACACGCCGACGAGCGCGCCCACGGCGAGCGCGTGCGGCCACGACAGCAGGCGCGCGCCGCCCTCGGGGTGCAGGAACGTGGCGGCCCCGATCTGCGCGGCGAGGATCGCGAACACGAACCCGCCGAGCGAGCCCTCCAGCGTCTTCCGCGGCGAGATCGTCGCCCACGGCCGCGTCCGGCCGAGGAAACGGCCCGTGACGTACGCGCCGGTGTCGCAGCTCCAGGTGACGAGGAACGCGTAGAGCACGAGCGGCGCGCCGTCCGAGTACGCGAGCCCGGCGCGCCACGGAAGCTCGCGCAACAGCACGAAGTGCGCCGAGAGCCAGCCCACGTAGAGCACCCCGAACGCGGTCACCGCCGCGCTCTCGAGCACGCGCGGCTTCCCGCCGCGGCGAAGCGCGAGTGCCAAGAGCAGGAGCAGCGACGCGGTCCCGAGCAGCGACGCGTTCGGCGTCTGCGGCCGGTAGGCGAGACCAAGCAGCGCGAGCGCGCCCGCGAAGCCCAGCCAACGCACCGGCTCGAGCCCCTTCGCGCGCGCCATGCGGTAGAACTCCTCGAGCGCGAGCAGCGTTTGCGCGGCGACGAAGCCGAGCCACGCGATGCCGCCGGCGCGTGCGAGCAGCAGCAGGAGCGGCACGAACAGCACGCTGCTCGCCACGCGCAGACCGAGCGCCCACTGGCTGCGTTCGGGGCGCGGGCCGGCGGCGCCTCCCGGCGCGTCGTCGGGGCCAGGGATCGGCGCCATCGCGCTCAATCCGAACGCCCGAAGCGGCGCTCGCGGCCCTGAAAGGCCGCGACCGCCTCGAACAGGTGACGCCGGCGGAAGTCGGGCCACAGCGTGTCGGTGATCCACAGCTCGGTGTACGCGAGCTGCCAGAGCATGAAGTTCGAGAGCCGCATCTCGCCGCTCGTCCGGATCAGGAGATCCGGGTCCGGCAGCCCGGCGGTGTAGAGGTAGCTCGCGAGGAACTCGTCGTCTACGCGGGCGGGGTCGAGCGCGAGCGCGCGCGCGTCCGCGAGGATCCGGCGCACGGCGTCCACGAGCTCCGCGCGGCCGCTGTACGACAGCGCCAGGTTCAACTGCATGCCCGTGCAGTCCGCGAGGTAGCGCTGCGTCTCCGCGATCTCCTCGCGCACCGGGGCCGGCAGGTCGGCGGGCCTGCCGATCACGTGCAGGCGCACGTTGTTCGCGCGCAGCTCCTTCCGCTCGGCGCGCAGCGTCTGGCGCAGGATCGTCATGAGCGCGCTCACCTCGCGCGCGGGGCGCTGCCAGTTCTCGATCGAGAACGTGTAGAGCGTGAGCACGTCCACGCCGAGCGCGGCGCAGCCGCGCACCGCCTCGCGCACCGACTCGCGGCCGGCGCGATGGCCCATGAGCCGCGGCACCCCGCGGGCCTTCGCCCAGCGGCCGTTGCCGTCCATGATGATCGCGACGTGCCGCGGAATGTTCCCGCGCGCGATCAGTTCCTGGGGACCGGGTGGCGTTCGCGTGGGCAAGGCATCTCCGGGGAGGCGCGGGGACGGGGGCCGCGCCCGCTCGGCGTCGCGGCGTCGCGGCGACTCGGGAGCCGGCTAGACCTCCATGACCTCCGCCGTCTTCTTCTTGAGCAGCTCGTCGATCTGGGCGATGGAGCGATCGGTCATCTTCTGGACCTCGGCGGTCTGGCGCTTGGCGTCGTCGGCCGGCAGCGTGCCGCCGTCCTCCTGGCCTTTCAGCTCCTTGTTCGCGTCGTGCCGCACCTGGCGGACCGCGACGCGGCCCTCCTCCGCGAACTTGGAGATGAGCTTGACGAGGTCCTTGCGACGCTCCTCCGTCAGCGTCGGGATCGGGATGCGGACGAGGCTGCCGTCGTCCGTGGGGTTCAGGCCGAGCTGCGCCTCGTTCACCCCCCGGCAGATCGCCTTGATGAGGCTCTTGTCCCACGGCTGGATCACGAGCAGCCGCGGCTCCGGCGCGCTCACCGAGCCCACCTGCTGGAGCGGGACGTGCGTGCCGTAGGCCTCGACCTTCACCGTGTCGAGCAGCTGCGGGCTGGCCTTCCCCGTGCGGATCCCGGCGAGCTCGTGCCGGACGAACTCGATCGCCTTCTTCATGCGTTCTTCGGCTTCGCTCAGCGTTTTCGATTGCATCGCGTCACTCTCCCACGACGGTGCCCACCGACTCGCCATTCACGATCTTCACCAGGTTGCCGCGCACGCCGACGTTGAACACGATGAGACGCAGGCGATTGTCGCGGCACAACGAGATCGCGGTCGAATCCATGACCTTGAGATCCCGGTTCAAGATATCCATGTAACCGATCCGGGGGAAGAACACGGCGGAGGCGTCCTTCCTCGGGTCTCCGGAGTAGACGCCGTCCACCTTCGTGCCCTTGAGCACCACGTCCGCGCCGATCTCGATCGCGCGCAGCACGGCGGCGGTGTCGGTGGTGAAGTAGGGATTGCCGGTGCCGGCCGCCATGACGACGATGCGCCCCTTCTCGAGGTGGCGGACGGCGCGGCGGCGGATCCACGGCTCGGCCACCTGGTCCATCTGGATCGCCGACATGACGCGCGTGAACAACCCGAGCTTCTCGAGCGCGTGCTGGAGCGCCAGGCTGTTGATGACCGTGGCCAGCATGCCCATGTGGTCCGCGGCGACCCGATCCATGCCGAGCGTGCTCGCGGACAGGCCCCGGAAGATGTTGCCGCCGCCGAGGACGATGCCCACCTGGACCCCGAGCGCGTGCACCTCGTTCACTTCCTGCGCCAGCCCGGCGAGGATCTCGTCGGCGATGCCGTGCCCGGCTTCGCCGGCGAGCAGCTCGCCGGAGAGTTTGAGCAGGATGCGCTGCGGCTTCGCGCTCAACGCCTCACTCCGCGCCCAGGCGGAACCGCACGAATCGCCGCACGACGACGTTCTCGCCCGTCTTCGCCGAGATCTCCCGGACCAGGTCGCCGACCGTCTTCTTGTCGTCCTTGATGAACGCCTGCTCCATGAGGCACACCTCGGCGTAGAACTTGTTGAGCTTGCCATCCACGATCTTGTCCACGATCGCGGCCGGTTTGCCCTCGTTCTTCACTTGCTCGGCGTAGATCGCGCGCTCGCGCGCGATGCGCTCGGCGGGCACGTCTTCGCGCCGCACGTAGTCGGGGCTCGCCGCCGCGGCCTGCATGGCGAGGTCCTTGCAGAGCGTCTTGAAGTCGTCCGTGCGCGCGACGAAGTCGGTCTCGCAGTTCACCTCGACGAGCACGCCGATCCGGCTGTCGTGCACGTAGGCCTCGATGCGACCCTGGGAGGCCGTCCGGTCCGCGCGCTTCTCCGCCTTCGCGATGCCCGCCTTGCGGAGCGCGTCGACCGCCTTCTCGAGGTCGCCCGCGGTCTCCGCCAGCGCCTTCTTGCACTCCATCATGCCCGCCCCGGTCATGTCCCGGAGCTGCTTGACCTGTTCCGCCGTGATCGTCATGGCGCTCCCCTGCTCGTTGGAACGCCCGCCCGCAGCGACTCGCGGACGGGCGCGTGGAAATCGTGATCGCGTGGTCTCAGGCGCGCGCGGGAACCCCGCCGACTTCGGCCTCGGCCGCGTCGCCGCCGAACGAGACGGTCTCCTGGTCGGCGCCCTCGAGCGCGATGGTCCGCGACTCGAGCACCGTGTCCGCGACCATCCCCGTGAACAATTTGATGGCGCGCAGCGCGTCGTCGTTGCCCGGGATCGGAAAATTGATCAGCGTCGGGTCGCAGTTCGTGTCCACCACGCCGACGATCGGGATCCCGAGGCGATTCGCCTCGGACACCGCGATCTTCTCCTTCTTCGTGTCGACGATGAACACCAGCGAGGGCAGCCCCGGCATATCCTTGATGCCGGCGAACGCGAACTGCAGCTTCTCGCGCTCGCGTCCGAGCCGCGACTGCTCCTTCTTCGCCAGCTTCTCCATGGTCCCGTCCGCGACCATCGCGTCCAGATCCTTGAGCCGCTTGATGCTGCTGCGGATGGTCTTGAAGTTCGTGAGCATGCCGCCGAGCCAGCGCTCGGTCACGTGGTACTGCCCGCAGCGCGCCGCGTCCTCGGTGACCATGAGCTTGGCCTGCTTCTTCGTACCCACGAACAGGACGTGACCGCCGTTGCGCGTCACCTTCGTGATCGCCGCGCGCGCGTCCTGGATGCACTTGAGCGTCTTTTGCAGATCGATGATGTAGATCCCGTTGCGCTCCATGAAGATGAATTTCTTCATCTGCGGATTCCAGCGCCGGGTTTGATGCCCGAAGTGAACTCCCGCTTCGAGCAGGTCCTTCATGGTGATCTCGGCCA
The DNA here is from genome assembly GCA_036522895.1 of Candidatus Eiseniibacteriota bacterium. Classification (GTDB taxonomy): domain Bacteria; phylum Eisenbacteria; class RBG-16-71-46; order RBG-16-71-46; family RBG-16-71-46; genus JAIOPA01. Next base: position 6,075 of record DATDEX010000345.1, read on the forward strand.
CGGATGACCTCCTGTGGGGTTCTTCCTCCGCCCTGCCGGGTTCGTCGCGCCTCCCGTGGATCCGCTCGTGCGGCGGGTACGGGACCCCGGCGCGTCGACGGGGCGTGTGAGATTTTTTTGCCGCCGGATGCTACCGCTTGCTGAACTGGAACCGCTTGCGTGCGCCCGGCTGTCCGTACTTCTTGCGTTCCACCATCCGCGAATCGCGGGTGAGGAAACCTTCGCGCCCGAGCAGGGCCTTCAACGCTTCGTCCTGGCGCACCAGCGCGCGCGCGATGCCCATGCGGATCGCACCCGCCTGCCCGCTCAATCCACCCCCCGCGACCCGGGCGATGACGTCGTACTTGTCGCGCAGGTTCGTGGCGACCAGCGGCTGCAGCGCGTGCAGCACCAGCGTCTCGCGGCGCAGGTAATCGAGCGCGGTCTTGCCGTTCACGGTGGTCTGGCCCGAGCCGGGCGTGAGGCGCACGCGGGCGACCGCTTCCTTGCGCCGGCCGGTCAGGGGCTTCGTCGTCGTCGTCATGAGATCCCCTTTCAGGCCTCGACGGTCCAGGCTTCGGGCTGCTGGGCGGAGTGCGGGTGCTGCGGCCCCGCGTAGACCTTGAGCTTCTTCACCATCGCGCGGCCGAGGCGGTTGCGCGGCACCATGCCCTTCACCGCCCGCTCGATCACGCGCTCGGGGTGTTTCGCCATGAGCACCTCGAGCTTGGTCCAGCTCCCGCCGCCCGGATACATGGAGTGGTGGAAGTACTTCTTCTTCTCCGGCTTGGTGCCGGTCAGCCGAACTTTGTCCGCGTTGATCACGATGACGAAGTCACCCGTGTCCATGTGCGGGGTGTAGGTCGGCTTGTGTTTGCCCCGGAGCACACTCGCGACCTGCGTTGCCAGACGACCGAGCGTCTTGCCCTCGGCGTCCACGAGCAACCAGCGCCGCTGGATGTCACTCTCGCGGGCAGAATACGTCTTCATCCATCCTCCGATGAGGCTAGCCAAACCGGCCGAAGCGGCCGCGCGCGAACGCCTTAACGGGGCGCGACCGGGATGCGCGGGGTGGGCACCCGCGAACAGGGCACGGCCCCAGGCACTGTGAAGGAAGCGCCGGAAGTTAACCCGCGCCACCCCCCCTGTCAAGACTCGGACCCGGTTCGCAACCCCATGCGGTCAAGCGAATTCCTCGAGCAGGGCGCGCAGCCGGGCGAGCGGCAGGCCGACCACGTTCGAGTAGTCGCCCTCGAGGTGCTTCACGAACTGGCCGGCGAGCCCCTGGATGCCGTACGCACCGGCCTTGTCGAGCGGCTCGCCGGTCGCGAGGTAGTCCTCGATGTCGCGCGCGGAGAGCTTCGCCATGCGCACCACGGTGCACTCGGCAGCGGTGCGCTGCTCGCCCCGGTGGGTGGCCGCGAGCCCGGTCCACACCTCGTGCTTGCGGCCGTGCAGGCGGCCGAGCATCGCGCGCGCCTCGTCCCGGTCGCGTGGCTTGCCCAGCCGGACCCCGCGCACGACGACCACCGTGTCGGCGCCGATCACGACCGCCTCCGGCCGCGTGCTCGCCACGCGGCGCGCCTTGTCGAGCGCGAGCGCGCGCACCCCGTGGCG
>DATDEX010000346.1:0-7064 GCA_036522895.1 Candidatus Eiseniibacteriota bacterium
CGGAGCGCGCCGCGCCGCGGCGTCACCCGCCGCGTCCCGCGTTGCGGCGCGCGCGATCCATCTCGCGCCGCACGTCGCGCTCGGCGATCGCCTGGCGCTTGTCGTGCGTCTTCTTGCCGCGCGCCACCCCGAGCAGCAGCTTGGCGCGCCCGCGGGTGAAGTAGAGCTTGAGCGGGATGAGCGTGAGCCCCTTCTGCTCGAGTGCCTTCCGGATCTTCTCGATCTCGGCGCGGTGGAGGAGGAGCTTTCGCCTGCGGACCGGGTCCAGGTTCCAGCGGTTACCCTGCTCGTAGGGCGGAATGTGCATCTGGTGCACGAACGCCTCGCCCGACTCGATCGTGGCCCAGGCCTCCTGGAGACTCGCCTTCCCGTGCCGGAGGCTCTTCACCTCGGTGCCGGCGAGCACGAGCCCCGCCTCGACGGTCTCGAGGATCGCGTAATCGTGCGAGGCGCGGCGATTCTGGGCGACGAGCCGATCGGCGGAAGCAGAGGCTTCGGACATGACCAGCTGCCCCGGCGACCCGGGCGCGCGCCGCCGGCCGGGCGGTGAGCCGGGCGGCCGGGACGGGCGTATCGGGTCGCGAGAAGAGGGTGTGATGGTGCGGAAGGGGGGATTTGAACCCCCACACCCTTGCGGGCGCTAGAACCTGAATCTAGTGCGTCTGCCAGTTCCGCCACTTCCGCACGCAGTCGGGTGGGGCATGCTAGGGCAGGCCAAAAGCCGCGTCAACGGCGGCGCGCGTGCAGCTGCGTGCCGTGCCCGTGGTATCACTTCCGCATGCTCCGCTTCTCCACGGCCCGCGCCCGGCGCCCTCCGCGTGCGGGCGGCGCTCGGCCGGGCAAGCCGCGGGACGATGCCGGGCGCGAGCGGGCGAGCGCGGCGGCGATCCCGCTCGGGCCTCCGACGTTCGTGGGCGTGGCGGTGCTTGCCGCCGCGTGCGTGGCGTGGGCCGTGACGTTCCGTATGAGCACGCCCGACGTGTGGCAGCACCTGCTCGTCGGCAAGGCGATTTGGCAGCTCGGTCGCGTGCCGCACGAGCACTTGTGGACGTGGCCGCTCGCCGGTACGCCGGAAGTGCCGCCATCGTGGGGCTTCCGCGCGCTGTTGTGGCCGTTCTGGCTGGCGGGCGGCACGTGGGGGCTCCAGGTGTGGCGGTGGCTCACCACGCTGCTCGCCTTCGGCCTCGGCGTGGCCACCGCGCGCCGGCTCGGCGCGCGCGGGCTGGCGCCGCTGTTCGTGGCGGCGATCGCGGCGCTCTCCTACCGCTCCCGGGGGCAAGTGCGGCCCGAGACGCTGACCGCCGTACTGCTGGCACTGGAGATCTGGGTGCTCGAGCGCCGCCGGGCCCGCGGGGGCGGCGCGCTCGCGCTGATCGCGATCGCCTGGGCGTGGGCGAACGTGCACATCTCGTACTACCTGGGCCTGGCGCTGATCGGCATTCACCTGGTCGCGCCGGCACCCCGCGCCGCGCCGGGGCCAGCGCACGGTGCGCACCGATGGCTCGCGCGACTCGACGCGCTGCCGCTGCCCGCGGTCCTCGTGACGGCGATCGCCGTCTCGTTCGCCAACCCGTCCGGCTGGCGTGCGCTCGCGCAGCCGGTGCAGTACTTCCTCGTCTGGCGGCACGAACCCATCTACCAGACGATCCCCGAGTTGGCGCCGCTGCTGCGCACGTGGCCGTCACAGCTCCGCAGCGGACTGCCGCTGCTGCTGATCGCCTGGCCGCTGCTGGCCCTCGCGCGCGCCGCGGCCCGGCGTTTCGATCCGGCCGAGGCGCTCACCTGCGCGCTGCTCTCGGCGCACGTATTGATGAACCAGCGCTTCAGCGGCGCGCTGGTCGTGGCCATGACGCCGTACCTCGCGCGCGATCTCTCGGAGCTTGCGGCCGGGCTGCGCGTTCCGGAGGCGGCGCGGCGGCCGGCGGTACGCGCGGCGCTCGTGGTCGGCGGCGTGCTGCTCGCGAGCCTGCCGGCGTGGACCGACCCGCGCTATCCGCCCGGCGTCGGCTTCGTGGCCACCTGCTACCCGGCTGCGGCCTGTGATTTCATCAAACGCCACGACGTGCGCGGCCGCCTGTTCAATCCCTACTATTTCGGCGGCTACGTGCTGTGGCGGTTCTGGCCGGAGCGCGGCCGCCTGCCGTTCATGGACATTCACCAGAGCGGCACACGCGCCGACCGGGATCTCTACGCATACGCGTTCGCCGACGCGGACGCATGGCGGGCGCTCGAAGACCGGCACCGGTTCGACGTGGCGCTGCTCGACGGTCATCAGGAGTGGGTCGCGGGGGATCGGCTGCTCGACGTACTCGACGCCGATGCGCACTGGGCACTCGTATTCCGCGACGATGCCGCCGCGCTCTACGTGCGTCGCGACGGCAGGCTCGCGTCGGTGGCCGACTCGTTCGCGTATCGCGTGATGCCCGGAGGGGCCGAGCATTTCGCGGCGCTCGGCGAGACGATCGCGCGCGACGACTCGACTCGTCGCCTGCTGCGCCGGGAACTCGAGCGGCGCGCCGCCGACTCGCCGTTGAACGCCCAGGCCCATTCACATCTGGCGAACCTCGACTTCATGGACGGCAATCGCGCCGGCGCGCGCGCACACCTCGAACGCGCGCTGGCCGTGGAGCCGAGGCTCCCCGGGGTTCACCTGCGCCTCGGCTATCTGGCCATGGCTGCGGGGGCGTGGCGTGAGGCGATCCGCGAGTTCGATCGCGAGCGCGCGCTGGGTGGCCCGCCGGCCGATGAGTACCAGCGCACGGCCGAGGCGTGGGAGCGCCTCGGCGACCGCCGCCGGGCGGCGGCCGCGTTCCGGCGCGAATTGAACATCCACGCCGGAAACGCGGCGGCGCGCGCCGGCTTGCTGCGCGTGGCCCCCGAGTAGGACCGCGGCTCACCGGGCGGGCCAGACCAAGCGACGGCCAGTCCCCGCTCGATCTGTGCGGCTCGGATCGCTCGGCAGGCGGGAACGGCCGGAACGGGCGTGCGGGCAGTCACGCTCTTTCGCGGTGACTCGCTCCCCCATCGTGCATGACCCGCGGCGGCGGAGTAGCTTCCGCGTCCATGGTCGCCACGCTACCCGTGAACCTGCACGAATACGAGCCCCTCGCGCGCGCCGGCATGTCCCCGATGGCGTGGGACTACCTGGCCGGCGGCGGTGGCGACGAGCGCACGCTGGCGTGGAACCGGGAGCGCCTGGACGCGACGCGGCTCTCGCCCCGCGTGCTCCACGACGTGAGCGACGTGGACATGCGGTTGTCGCTCCTGGGCGTGGAGCTGCCCTACCCGGTGCTCCTCGCGCCCACCGGGTTTCAGCGCCTCTTCCACCCCGAGGGCGAGCTCGCCACGGCGCGGGGTGCCGCGGCGGCGGGGGCGCTCTACACGCTCAGCACGGCGGCGACCACCAGCATCGAGGACATCGCGGCGGTCGCCACGGGGCCGCTCTGGTTCCAGATGTACGTGCAGCGCGACCGCGGCTTCACGCGCGAGCTCGTCCGGCGCGCGGAAGCCGCGGGCTGCCGCGCGCTCGTCCTCACGGTCGACACGCCGGTGCTCGGGGCGCGCGACCGCGAGCGTCGCCACGAGCTCGAGCTGCCGCCCGGCCTCGAGCTCGCGAACCTGCGCGGGCTGCCAGCGCGGGCCGAGCGCTCGCCCACGTTCGTTCACAACGCGCGCAACCCGTTCCTCGACCCGTCGCTCACCTGGGAGGCGCTGTCGTGGCTCGTCGGGGAGTCCGCGCTGCCCGTCGTCGTGAAGGGCGTGCTGCGCGCGGATGACGCCGCGCGTGCGGTCGAGCGGGGGGCCGCGGCGATCGCGGTGAGCAACCACGGCGGGCGGAACCTCGACACCGTGCCGGCCACGATCGACGTGCTGCCGCGGATCGCGGCGGAGGTGGCGGGGCGTGTCCCGCTCCTCCTCGACGGCGGGGTGCGGCGCGGCGTGGACGTGGTGAAGGCGATCGCGCTCGGAGCGAGCGCGGTGATGATCGGGCGGCCCTACCTCTGGGGCCTGGGCGCTGCGGGTGCCGACGGGGTGGCGCGCGTGCTGCGGCTCCTCGCGGGCGAGCTGGAGATGGCCATGGCGCAGTGCGGCGCGGCGTCGCTGGCCGAGGTGACGCGCGACCTCGTGTTCGACGGGTAGCGGGCTGGCCCACCGGGGTGCGGCGGCGGGCGCACGCGGGCGCGGAGGGTCGCGCGCCCGGCCGAGGTGTCGCGTCGCGATCACGGCAGCTCGGTCCGAGCGCGCTTCTCCTCGCGAGCGTCAGCGGTACATCGCCTTCACCCGGCCCCAGCTCGTGAGCTTCGTCCCCACGATGCCGCAGTTGTTGGGAGCACCCGGCGTGGGCGGGCAGCCGGTCCCCGTGGGCGGGGTGGTGCCCGTGTAGGGATCGAGCTGGTCCTCGAGCTTCCACTCGCTGCCGTCGGGTGTGCGGCCCACCGCCCGATCCGCCGCGGCCTCGTGGGTCTTGTACGTGTAACCGTCCACGAGGGTCGTGTCGGTCCCGGTGACCTTCCAGAGCAGCACCTGGTCGCCGGTGTTCCCGAGCGAGAGCCCGAAGACGGGATGCGCGGTCGCGCGCTCCCAGGTCACCGACATGGCCCCGGTGACGAGCAGGGCGGTTCCCGGCGCCAGCGTGCCGGTGAACCCGAAGCGCGGGATCGAGTCGCCGTCGGTGACGAAGTACGGCGACAGGTCGGCGGTGGCGACACCGCCGTTGACGATCTCGATCCACTCGTCGCCGCGCGAGCTGAAGACGCCGTTGCCGTCCCAGTCGCGGGCGGGTCCGGCGAGGATCTCGGAGAGGCGCACGTCGGGAGCGGCGGCGGCGGGCACGTGGGAGAAGGCGAGCACGCCGAGCGTGCTCCAGAGCAGGATCGACATGTGTCGCGGGATGCGCATGGTGCGCTCCTCGCGGGGGCGGGTGCGGAATACGGCGGGTCCACGTTGGGGCGAGCGCGTGGTGCGAAGGGGCGGGTGGGTTCGGCGCGGCTCGGACGAGCGCCGGAGCGACCCGCGGGTCCGCGGCCTCGCCGGGCCACTGCACGGGGCGTGCCGTTCGCCCGTGTTCGTTCCGGCACGCGACAAGCGATGGGGACGTCCGCGGCGTGCGTCGCGAGCGTGACCGATCCGCGCACACCGGCGACGCGGGGGCGTCGGGCGGCGAGCAGGGTGGCGCCCGGCCTGGTGGAGCGGCGGATGTGCCCGCGCCGCCCGTTCGGCCCCTAGCGGACCGCGCGCGCGGAGAGGAACGTGGCCAAGCGCTGGAGTCCCTCGCGCAGATTGGCTTGCGAGTTCGCGTACGAGAGCCGCAGGTGGCCCTCGCCCTCGGCCCCGAAGCCGGTGCCGGGCAGCGTCACGACCCCCGCCTCGTCGAGCAGCCGGTCGGCGAGCTCGCCGGACGTCATGCCCGGCGCCTCGATCCGCGGGAATACATAAAACGCACCGGCCGGGCTCGCGCACGACACGCAGGGAATCGCGTTCAGCGCCGCCACCACCAGCGCCCGCCGGGCGCGGAATTCGGCGAGCATCGCCTTCACCTCCTCCCGCGGACCCGTCAGCGCGGCCTCACCCGCCTTCTGGACGAACGTGGCGGTGCACGAGTTGGAGTTGTTCATGAGCGCGCCCATGTGCTTCGCGAGCGGCTCCGGCATGATGCCGAACCCGAGCCGCCAGCCGGTCATCGCGTACGTCTTGGAGAAGCCGTCCACCACGACCGTGCGCTCGGCCATGCCGGGCAGCGTGGCGATGGACGGGCTCTCGCCCTCGTACACCATCTCGGAGTAGATCTCGTCGGAAACCACGAGCAGGTCGTGCTCGCGCGCGAGCTCGGCGATCGCGGCGAGCGTCGCGGGCGGCAGCACGCCGCCGGTGGGATTGTGCGGCGAGTTGAGCACCAGCATGCGGCTCCGGGCGGTGATGCGCGCGCGGAGCGCGGCGAGGTCGAGGTCGAAGCCGCGCGCGGCGACGAGCGGCACGGGCACCACCCGCGCGCCGAGGAACTCGGCGACCGACGCGTAGGTGGGAAACGCGGGGCTCGGGATCAACACCTCGTCGCCGGGCTCGAGCGTGGCGAGCATGGCGAAGAACAAGACCGGCTTGGCGCCCGGGGTCACGACGACGTTCGCGGCCTCGCAGGCGATGCCGCGCCGCGCCCGCCACGTCTTGGCGATCAACTGTCGGAACTCGGGGAGCCCGGCCGCGGGGCCGTAGTGCGTCCAGCCCGCGGCCAGCGCGGCGTCGGCCGCCTTGCGGATGAAGCCAGGCGTGTCGAAGTCCGGCTCGCCGATCCCCAGGTGAATGATGCTCCGGCCCTTGGCCTCGAGCGCACGGCCGCGCGCGAGCATGTCGAACGACGCGGCGGTCGTGAGCCGTCCCATGCGCTCCGCGAATCTCATGCTCGCCTCCCGGACCCGGGATCCAGCCCGGGATCCGGGCCGGAATCCTACGGCGGTCGGGCCCGCTCCGAGGCGAGCCGCGACCGTCGCGACCACTCCAGCGTCCACGCGGGCCGGGTTCCGCCGGCACGCGTGCCGCCCGTGGCCAGCGTGAGCCCCAGGCGGATCTCCCCCGCGGCGAACGGCACGCGGAGCTCCGCGCGGGTGCGGGAGCCCGCACCACTCGAAGCTCGCAGCACCAGCCGATCGGCCTCGGCTTCCGGCAGGTACAGGTTCTCGCCTCGCCGCACGAGCCACACGGAGTGCGTGACGCCGATGCGACTGCCGTGCGCTGCGGCGAACTCGGCCCGCGCCACCACCGCGCGCCGCACGGCCTCGCGGGCGAACGCCCGCGCGCCCCAGAGTTCGTGACGGAGCGTGAGCCGCGCCACGGGTGACCCGCCGCGCCACTCGCACCACAGGCCCTGCCGGGGGCCTGCCGCGCGCGTCCGAGGCGAGGGTTCGCGCCGGGCGCCGTGCTGCTGCTCGAGCCCACTGGCGAACGACGCATGGTGGCTCAGACGCACCGTCACTTCAAGCGCGCCCCGCGCGCCGTCCCGCGCCGTGCGCCAGCGCCAGAGCGAGCCGAACGCCCCGAGGCTCGCTCTCCCCCACGGGCGCACCGCGGAG
>DATDEX010000347.1:0-14982 GCA_036522895.1 Candidatus Eiseniibacteriota bacterium
GCGCACGCCGGTCGAGCCGGGCCCGCCGCCTGGCGAGCTGGGCGCGGAGACGGTCGCGATGGAGCGGGCGCTCCACGCCCGGCCCGAGCTCGCGAGCCTCGACGAGGCGTTGCGCGAGAACGGGTGGCGGCTTGCGGCCGCGCGGGCGGCGCTCCGGCCCCAGGTGAGCCTCACCGCCACGGCCCAGTACTCCGCCCCGAACCGGAACGAGTCGTACTGGAACTTTGCAGACCCGGGCCTCAAGACCTACCGGCTCTTCGGCGGCGTCGGGCTCTCGATGCCGCTCTTCGACGGCGGGCTCGCGCGCGCACGCATGGGCGAGCTCGGCGCGGATCGCTCGGGGATCGAGGCGCGGCGCGAGGACGCGCGGCTCGCGATTCATCGCGAGGTCGAGCAGGCGCTCGCCGACGCGCGCGTGGCGCTCACGCTCTGGCAGTCGGACAGCGGCCGCGTCGGCGCGGCGCGCGAGGCGCTCCGGCTCTCCGAGGCGGGCTACAAGGGCGGCACGGTGACGGCCACCGAGGTGCGCGACGCCGAAGCGGCGCTGGCGGACGCGCGCGCCGAGGAGGCCCAGTCGCTCATGGACTACTGGAGCGCGCGAGCCGCGCTCGATCACGCGGTCGGCGCGACCATTCGAAAGGAGCGGTGAAATATGGCGGAAGTAAAGCCGGGGGGAAGGGCAGGAGGGATCCGCAGGGTCGTGCTCGCGGTCGTACTTGCCGGCATCGCGTTCCTCGTCTGGCGCCAGGTCACGCGCCGCGAGGGCTACACCGGCGGTGACGTGGTGACGACCGGAACGGTGCAGGCGGTGCACGTGGATCTCGCCTTCAAGGTGCCGGGCCGGATCGCGGACGTGCCGGTGGCCGAGGGCGACGACGTCCAGGCGGGGCAGCTCGTGGGGACGCTCGAGACGCAGGACCTGGACGTGCAGGTGGCGTCGGCGCGCTCGGCACTGGCGCTCGCGCGGGCCTCGGCGGCCCAGGCGCGCGCGAACCACGCCAAGGCGGTGCGCGACCTCCAGCGCCAGCGCGAGCTCATGCAGGCCGACGCCACGACGCAGCAGCAGCTCGACGCCGCCGAGTCGGCGGAGCAGGTGAGCGCGGCGCAGCTCGAGGCGGCGATGGCGCAGATCGGCCAGGCGGAGAACGCGCTCACCCAGGCGCAGTTCCAGCGCTCGTACGCCGAGCTGCACGCGTCGGCCGCCGGGCAGGTGTCGGACAAGGTGCACAACCCGGGCGAGGTCGTGGCGGTCGGCGCGCCGGTGGTGACGCTCTCGCAGCTCGACACGGTCAAGGTGCTCGCGCCGGTGGACGAGACACGCGTGGGCGCGGTGCGGCCGGGCGACAAGGTGCGCGTACGCGTCTACACGTTCGACAAGCGCCAGTTCGACGGCGAGGTCACCGACATCCAGCCCGCCGGCGAGTTCGCGACCCGCAAGGACTGGGGGGCCCAGCGCCGCGACATCCGCACGTTCACGGTCACCGCGCGCGTGCCGAATCCCGAGCGGCTCCTCAAAGACGGCATGACCGCCGAGGTGACGATCGTCGTCTCCCCCGGCGTGCGCCAGCCCACGGTGGCCCACCGATGAGCGCGCCCAACGGCAACGGCCGGCCGCCGGCGATCGTGGTGGAGAAACTCACCAAGAAATTCGGCGAGTTCACCGCGGACGACTCGCTCGACTTCACCGTCGAGCAGGGCGAGATCTTCGGCATCCTCGGCCCCAACGGCGCGGGCAAGAGCACGTTGATCCGCATGCTCAACACGCTGCTCGTCCCCACCTCCGGGCGGGCAACGGTCATGGGGCACGACGTCGCGCGCGAGACGGTCGCGGTTCGCCACGAGATCGGCGTGATCCCGCAGGCGAACACCGTGGATGGCGACCTCACGGCCTGGGAGAGCCTGGATCTCTACGGAAAGTTCTACGGCATGCCGCGCCGCCAGCGGCAGCAGCGTGCGCGCGAGCTGCTCGAGGCGGTGGGGCTCACGGAGTGGAAGGACAAGGCGGCGGGCACCTACTCGGGCGGCATGCGGCGACGGCTGGAGATCGCGCGCGGGCTCATCCATCGGCCGCACGTGTTCATTCTCGACGAGCCCACGACGGGTCTCGACCCGCAGAGCCGGCGCGTCATCTGGGAGCTGCTCGAGCGGCTGCGCGCCGAGGGCGACCTCACGATCCTCCTCTGCACGCACTACATGGACGAGGCCGACCGGCTGTGCGATCGGCTCGCGATCGTGGACCACGGCAAGATCGTCGCGCTCGGGACGCCGCGGGAGCTCAAGGCCACCGTGCCCGGCCAGGACATCCTCACCGTGCAGTTCCTGCTCGAGGTCGACGAGACGCTTCTCGCCGCGCTCAAGGCGCTGCCCGAGGCGCACGAGGCCGCGCTCGACGAACCGCACGTCGTGCGGCTGATCCTCAAGGCCGACGTGGTGCCGCTCGAGGGCATCACCGAGGCGTCGCGGACCGCGAAGAACAAGGTCAAGAGCATCACGCTGCTCGAGCCCACGCTCGAGGACGTGTTCATCCACTACACCGGCCGCGCGCTGCGGGACGCCGCGGCGGGCGAGTACAGCTACGCGATCCCGTCCGTGATGCGCTGACGCGGCCGGAGCGCCGCGCCGGGTGAAAGGAGTTCGCATGCTCGAGTTCAAGCTGAGCCGGCTGCTGGCGGTCGCCGAGCGCGATCTGCGCCGCTTCCGGCGCAACAGTACGCTCATGATTCCCATGGCGCTCATGCCGATCATCTACCTCGTGATCCTCGGCAAGGCCATGGGTGGCGACCTGCACGATCTGCGGATCGCGCTGGTCGACGAGGATCACGGCCGCGCGGCGGTCGTGGTGCACGACCGGTTGCGCACGCTGGAGCAGAGCCGCAACCTGTTCAAGGTCACGGACGAGCCCTCGCCGACCGTGGCGGTCGAGCGGCTGCGCCAGGGCGCCTACAAGGCGGTCGTGATCGTGCCCGAGCAGTTCAGCACGGACGCCGCACGCGGCGAGCGGGCGCCGCTCGGGGTGATCGTGGACAACACCGACAACACCTCGGCGAACGTGATCGAGTCCGTGCTGCGGGGAGCGTTCGCTTCGGCGCCGGGCGGCGCGGCCACGGCGGGCGTGGTGTTTTCGTCCGCGCCGCGCATCGAGGTCCAGCGCGTGGACGTGTACGGCCACAAGGAGTTCATGCAGTACCTGGTGCCCGGCGTGATCGCGCTCGCGCTGTTCTTCGTCGCCATGCTCGCGGGCGGCATCATCCTCGTGGACGATCGCGCGAAGGGCGTGCACGAGGGCTACTTCGTCACGCCGCTCTCCTCGCTCGACATGATCGGGGGACTCACCCTCTCGGCCACGACGCTGGCCATGATCATCGGCACGCTCGTGCTGGCCTCGGCGATCGTCATTGCTCGGCTGCCGCTCATCGGCGGGCTCACGACGATCGCGCTCACGCTCCTCGCGGTCCTGCTCCTGGCCCTCGGGCTCATCCTGTTCATGTTCACGCTCATGGCGCGCGTCTCGAACCCGATGACGCCGCGGGCCCTGTTCGGGATCCTGAACGTGCTCACGTTCTTCCCGAGCGGCGCGCTCTACCCGACCGAGAGCTACCCGGGCTGGCTGAACGTCGTCTCCGCCGCGTTCCCGATGCGCTACGCGGTGCACGCGCTGAGGAACCTGCTCCTCAAGGGTGTCGGGTTCCAGGCCGTGCTGCCGGACTTCCTGTTCATGGGCGGGTTCGCGCTCGTCATGCTCGTGCTGGCCGCGACGATGTTCAAGCGGACGCTATAGCGAACGCCGTGTCGGGCGCCTACGCCCCCGCTTCGCGATCGCTCCCCGGCTCCCCCGTTCCGCCGACCCGGAGCGCCTCCATCGCGAAGTACTCGGGGAGCCCGAGCCGGTCGACCAGCCGCGCGGTCTCGCGGTTTCGCTCCTCGACGCGCTGCCAGAACTCGCGCTCGTCCACGCCCGGGAACGGCGCGCGATCCTTCTGACTCTGGTGCTTGAAGATGGCGCTGATTTTGACGCGCAGCTCCTCCTCCGACATCGGCACCAGGAGATCGGCTTCGGCGACGGGCCACTCCTGCCACGCGCCGCGGTAGTACCAGACCTCGGGCGGCTCGCCACCGTAACCGGCGAGCGCCCGCTCCACCGCCTCCTTGCACATCCGGTGCGTGCCGTGCGGATCGGAGAGGTCCCCCGCCACGAGAATGATCTCGGGCTTCACCTCCTCGAGCAGCTCGAGGATGATCTCGACGTCGCGCGGGCCGATCGGATCCTTCCGCACCTTGCCTGTCTGGTAGAACGGCATGTTGAGGAAGCGGGCCTGGCGCGAGTCGAGGTTCAACGTCTCGATGGCCGAGATCGCCTCGACCTCGCGAATGCGACGCTTGACCATGAGCACGGCATCGCTGTCGACCTGGCCCGGCGCCTTCCGCTCGAGGAACGTTTCGATCATCGCGAGCAGGGGCTCGAGCCGCTCGTTCCCGTAGCCGAAGTCGGCGCCCGTCCGACGCAGGAAGTCGAGGTAGCGGCTCACCTCGTGATCGAACACGGCGATGTTGCCCGAGGTCTGGTACGCCACGAGGATCTCGTTCCCGTTCTGCGCCAGCTTCCGGAGGATGCCGCCGGCCGAGATCACGTCGTCGTCGGGATGGGGCGAGAACACGATGACGCGCTTCCCGCTCGGCAGCTTGCTCCGGCCCCGGATCTTCGCGATCAGCGCGTTGAACACGATCCCGTTCAACGCCCCCGACGAGCCGTGCCGCAGGAGCAGCGCGCCCAGGTGATGCTCGCGGTAGTCGACGTCGTCGAGCTTCAAGACCGACTTGGCGGTCACCCCGCTCAACCACACGACCGCCTGGATCTCGAGCGGCCGCGTCCACTCGATCTCGCCCAGCACCCACGGGGTCTTCACGCGCGTGAGCTCGGCGGCCGCGGCGGCGTCCAGGTACACGGTGGCGTTCGGGTGGCGCTGGAGGTAGGTCGCCGCGACGGCGTGGTCGATCTCGCCCTCGACCGCGCGCCGGACGATCGCCGCCTTGTGCTCGCCGGTCGCGACCAGGACGATCTCGCGCGCCTCGAGGATCGTGCCCACGCCCATGGTGATCGCCTCGACCGGCACGTTCTCCGTGCCGAAGAAGTCGGCGGCTGCGGCGCGCCGGGTGATCGTGTCGAGCACGACCAGCCGCGTGCGCGAGCCGGCACTCGAGCCCGGCTCGTTGAAGCCGATGTGCCCGGTCTGGCCGATCCCGAGGATCTGGAAGTCGATCCCACCCGCGTCCGCGATCTCGCGCTCGTAGTCGCGGCAGTGCGCCTCGATCTCGTGCCGCGGGAGATCGCCGAGCGGGATGTGCACGTTGCCCGGTACGACGTTCACGTGCTCGAAGAAGTTCTCCCACATGAAGCGGCGGTAGCCGTGCAGGCTGTCCGGCGCCATCGGGTAGTACTCGTCGAGGTTGAACGTCACGACCCGCGCGAAGTCGAGGCCTTCCTCGCGGTGGATCCGGATCAGCTCGCGGTAGATTCCGATCGGGGTCGATCCGGTGGCGAGCCCGAGCACGGTGTTCCGGCCCGCGCGGTTGCGCTCGCGGATCAGCTCGGCCATCCGCCCGGCGATCCGTCGCGCGATGTCGTCGTACTCGTCCGCGACGACGGTGGGAATCCGTTCCGGGCCCTGGGCCACGGCGGGTCTGGCGGTAGCGCTCACGAGCGGATCCTCCGTCGGGCGGCGGCGACTTCCTTGTGCCGGCAGCTTAACGGGCCCGTCCTGAAGACGCGAGCGGGCCCGCACGCGCCGCGCCGGCGGACGGGTGCGCACCGCGCTCGGGCGAACGCGTCAGCCGACGCGCCGCGCGCGCTCCCGCTCGAGCCGCTCGAGCTCCTCGATCCACGGCCGGCGCTTCGCGACGAGCGTGCGGATCGCTCCCGGCTGGAGCGTCGGCGTGAGGAAGAGGAGCGCGTGGTAGAGCTCGAGGTCCCGGAGACTCCGGGCGAACGTCTCCCAGCGGAGCCGCTTTCCGGTCGCGGACCGGTATTCGTCGAGGTAGGCACGCCGCATGGCGAGCTTTCGCGAGGGGCTCCACTTGCCGCAGGTGAGGCTCACGATGTCGAGGTAACTGGGGCCCAGGGCGGCCGACTCCCAGTCCACGACGGCGACCGCCCGGGCGGCAGGGCCGCTGCGCAGGAGAATGTTGCGGCCGAAGTACTGACCGTGAACGAGGCTCACCGGCAGCCCGGCGAGCCGCGGCACCAGATCGCTGTACGTATCGAGCGCGCGGCCCACGATCGTCCGTTCCGCCGGGCCGAGCACGGCCGAGCGGCGTTCGACCTCGAGCGCCCAGCGGCGAAAGTGCGCCTCGCCGTGACGCGGGATGGCCCGGAGCTCCGCGCGCGAGAGGTGGCGAGTCGACGCGTGAAATCGCGCCGCCCAGCGCGCGGCCGCGAGCCAGTACGCGGGCTCGCCGGCGTAACGAAGCTCCATGTTCCCGATGTCCTCGAGGAAGAGCCAGCAGAGTCCCCGGCCCGGTCCGCGGCGCGAGGCATAGAGCCGCGGCGTGCCGTCGTGCTCGGGAGCGAGCAGGTCGCGGTACATCCGCCACTCCACCCGGCTCGAACCGAGCACCGGCATCCGGACCTTGCGTGCCACGCGGAGCAGGCTTTCCGGGCTCAGGTCCTTGAAGAACACGGGGAGCGCCCGGCCATCGCTCATCCGGACGCGGAGGCGCTCCGACCGATAGCTCGTGCTCCGCGCGTGAAAGACGGACTGGAGCGCCTCGATCCGGACGCGCTCGCCGAAGTGGCGCGAGAGGCCGCGTTCCAGCGTGGCCCACACCTGTCGCGCGCGCTCGTCACGGGGGGCCGCCACGCTGCGCGTCACCGTCTCTTCCATCGCGCTCACTGGGCCCCGAGACTGGGCTCGACCTCGGGTACCACCCGACCGTGCTCGAGCTCCAGCCGGGCGTCGCACCACTCGAAGAGCTCGGTGTGGTGCGTGACCATGAACGTGGTGCGCCCGCGCATCAACCGGTCGAGCGCCCGGAGCACGACGGCCTCGGTCTCGGCGTCCACCGCGCTCGTCGGCTCGTCGAGGATCAGGATCGGTGCGTCCTTCAAGAACGCGCGCGCGAGCGCGATCCGCTGGCGTTCGCCGCCCGAGAGCTTCATGCCGCGTTCGCCCACCTGGCTCTCGTAGCCGTCCGGAAGGCTCGTGATGAACTCGTGGATCGCGGCGTCGCTCGCGGCCGCCACGATCTCCTCGTGCGTCGCGTCCGGCCGGCCGTAGGCGATGTTCTCGGCGAGCGTCGTCGCGAAGAGCACGGTGTCCTGGAGCACGATCCCGAACTGGTTCCGGAGATCCGCGAGCTTGTACTCGCGGAGGTCGATGCCGTCGAGCAGGATGGCGCCAGCGGAAGGGTCGTAGAAGCGGTTCAGGAGGCTCACGAGCGTGGTCTTTCCCGCCCCGGTCCGGCCCTGGATGCCGAGCCACGTGCCCGGCTCCGCGACGAACGAGACGTTCCGCAGCACCGGGTGAGCGCCGTCGAACGCGAACGAGACGTCGCGGAACTCCACCCGACCCTTGGCTCGCTTCAACGGTCGCGGGTTCTGCCGCTCGGTCACCTCGGGCGTCTCGTCGAGGAGCTGGAACGCGCGCTCGGCGCTCGCCAGGCCCGACTGGATGTCGGTGATCTTCTTGCTGAGCGTGCGGAGGGAAGGATAGATCTGCCCCAGGTAGGTGACACCGACGAGGAGCCCGCCGAGCGTGAGCCGGCCCGCGAGCACGTCCTGGGTGCCCACGAGGAGCACCGCCGCGCCGCCGGCGGAGATCGTGAGACCGACGAGGAGGTCGAACCAGCCCTGCTGGGCCGCGATGCCGAGCTGGCCACGGAAGCGCTCGCCGGCGCGATGGAGGAAGCGGCGATGTTCGTGCTCCTCCCGCCCGAAGCTCTTGACCACGCGCGCCGCCGCGAGGGCTTCGTGGACCATGGACATCGTGGAGCTGTCGAGCCGCTTCACTTCCCGCGACCGCCGGCGCACCTGCCCTCCGAACGTGTGCGAGAGGACGAACAAGACCGGGCAGACGGCCACGGCGACCAGGGCGAGGCGCAGGTCGAGCCGCGCGAGCACGATTATCATGCCCACGACCGCCAGCGCCGAGGTCGCGAGCGGGATCGTGCCCGTGATCGCGAGGTTCTGGGGCGAGACCGCGTCGTACTGGATGCGGTAGGTGGAGTCCGAGACGCCCCGGCTGTCGTGATAGGCGAGCGAGAGCCGCTGCGCCTGGGCGAAGAGCCGCGCGCGGAAGTCGAACACCAGCCGCTCCCCGACCCAGGATTGGAGCCACCAAGTCCCGAGCGCGTGCAACTGGGTGAGGAGCGCGATGGCGATCATCATTCCCGCCGCCGCGAGGAGCAGCGTGCTCTTCGAGTGCGCGAGCGCGGCGGGGACGAGGCTCGCGAGCACGCCCCGAAGGGGGTGCGAGCCGAGCACGCTGTCGACGGCGATCTTGAGCGGCAGCGGCACCAGGAGCTGGAGCGGGGCAGCCAGGAGCGTGAGCAGGAACAGCAGGGCCAGGTGCGGCCAGTACGGCCTGGCCAGGAGGAGCAGGCGATGCCCGATCCGCCAGTCGCCGTGCCGGGAAAGCGGCATCAGCGCTCTTCCTCCGCCGCGTGCCGCATCGCCGTGGCGGCGGCCGCGACCGCGGCCGCGCACTCGAGCGCCGTCCGCAGGGCGAGGAGCAGGGCGATGCCGCCGAGGCACGCGGCGGCGAGCCAGCTCCGATCGCGCGCGGCGGGAACGGCGAGCAGCGTAAACCCGAGCGTCAGCGCCACGGCCAGCCGCGACACGCGCGGCCGCAGGCGCAGCAGCACGCGCTGGCCGTTCGCACCGTGTTCCTCGATCGCCATGAGGAGCCGCGCGCTGCCGAGGAACCCGCCGCGCACCTCGAGATCCCAGCCCGCCGACTCGCCGGGCAGCACGATCGACGCCGCGCGCTCGAGCAGAAATGCCTGCAACGCCGCCAGCCGCTCGCTCGACCCGAGCCAGCGGCCGGACCAGTAAGAGGCGCTCCTGCCGCGGGGAACGGCGACGCCCGCCGGGGCATGGAGGCGCCAGGGTGAAAGCCCCATGCCGATCCGGCCCGAGAGCCGCGCCATCGGCTGGAGGAGATGCAGGCTCGCGATGAGCAGCGCCCGCCGCGGGCCCGCCCGACGGGAGGCCGAAACGCTCGTCGACATGGCGCGCGCGGCGGAGAGCGCGCCCTGCACGAGCGCGATCCCGAGCGAGAGGCCGGCGAGCGGGAGGGCCCAGAGCAGCGGCCGCCAGGCGATTCCCAGCGCCGCGAGTCCAACGAGGGCCGCCGTGGACAGATACCATTCGGGAATCAGCAACAGTGATTCATATTGATTGAGCGGTGAATCGTACACGCGCTGGAACGGCGCGCTCCCCCACAGGCCGTGGTAGACCCGCTGCGGAAGCCCGAGGAGCCCGAGGGTCTGCCCCGGGCCGTAGACCCGACCCTGCCAGCGGGCGTGCCCCAGCGCGTTGTACTTCTCGGGCCACTTCCGCTCGAGCATGGCCTCCGCCCGGCCGTAGTTCCTCTGCTGCCGCCAGTACGCCTTCACCGAAGCACGCCGGCGGTGCCACACGACCGCGGCCGGGCTGTAGCCGAGCGTCCACCCGCGCTGCTCGAGTCGCCAGCAGAGGTCGACGTCGTCACCGGCGATGCGGAACTGCGTGTCGAACCCGCCAATCGCCTCGAGGCAGCTCTTCCTGAACGCCATGTTGCAGCCGGGAATGTGCTCCGCCACGGTGTCCGAGGTGAGCACGACGTTCGGTCCGCCGGGCGAGTGGGCCACGCAATCCGCGACCCAGGGGTCGTCCAGCGGCGGAATGTTCGGTCCGCCGACGCCGGCATGCTCCGTCGTCATGAACGCGTGCGCCAGGTAGCGGAGCCAGTGCGGATCGGGGAAGGCATCGTCGTCGATGTAGGCGACGATCTCGCCCTGTGCCTCGCGGAGCGCGCGGTTCCTCGCCGCCGAGAGCCCCTGGTTCTCCTGGGCGATGACGCGGAACCCGTAGGATCGGGCGAGCGCCACCGTGTTGTCGGTCGAGCCGTCGCTCACGACGATCACTTCGAAGTCCGGATAATCGAGCTTCTGGAGGGCCTGGAAGCAGCCCTCGATGACGTGCCCGCCGTTGTACGTGCAAACGAGCACGGAGATCTTCGGCCAGGCAGGCGTGACCGGTCCTGCGGCCTCGGAGAGGACGCGCTCCACCGCCGCGAGCGCCGGCTTGGGGCTCCGGTCGCGACGCGTGAGGCCAAAGTCCCAGTCGAGGATCTCGGAGCCGCCGCGAAACCACTCGTCGGTCCACGCGTACACGAACACGCCCGCGCACCCCGCATCGAACGCGGTGCGCACCTGGCGGTCGAGCGATTCCGCCTGCCCTCCCTCCCCGTGCCGCCGGCTGTCGAGCCCGCACTCGGCGAGGAGCAACGGGCGATCGTCCGCGAGGTTCTGCAGGCGCGCGAGATACGCCGCGAGCGACTCCTCGGACTCGAGATAGACGTTGAAGCTGACGAAGTCGAGGAACGGGAGGCGAAGGTATTCCGTGGTCGGGAAGTTGACGTACGTCACGAGCGCTCCGGGATCCTCCTGCTTCACCACGTCGCGCAGCCGGCGGAGGAACCGCTCGATGCGCGTGCGGCCATACCAGCGCACGATCGTGGACGGGATCTCGTTCCCCAGCGCGAAGCCGAGCACGGAGGGATGACGCCCGCACGCGCGCACACCCGCCCGCACGCTCTCCACGATCCTCGCCGGGAGACGCCGGTCGTCGAGGAACGTGAGGTGCGCTTCCCATGGCAGCCCGACGAGCACGTGCATTCCGTGCTGCCGCGCGAAGTCGAGCAGCTCCGCCGGCGGGACGGTGTATGTGCGGATCGAGTTGATGCCGCGCGCGGCCATCTCGGCGATGTCGGTCTCGAGGATTTCGCGTTTCGGAAACTGCGCGCCGTCGGCGCGCGGCCGGAACGTTCCGTAGGTCACCCCGCGGAGGTAGAGCTTGTCGTCGCCCTGGAACAGGAACTTTCCGCGCACGACCGGGCGCGGCGCGTCGAGGCGCGGGCGAACGCGAGGCGCCGGCGCGATCTCGACGGCCTGCTTGGCGTGCACACCGTTGACCTCCGCAGGTGCGTGTCCGTTGGCGCCCACCGGCGAAGACTGTCCGTTGATCTCCGTGGCAGGCGCGTGCCCGTTGGCTTCCGCCGCCGGCGCGTGCCCGTTGGCTTCCGCTGCCGGCGCGTGTCCGTTGACCTCCGCCGCCGGCGCGTGTCCGTTGGTCCCCTGCGCCGGGACGTGTCCGTTGCTCTCCGCCGCCGGGGCGTGTCCGTTGGTCCCCGTGGTCGGAGCATGTCCGTTGGCCCGCGCCGCGGGCGCGTCGACCATCGCCTGGAAGTACGGGATCACGCGCTCGATGCCGACGAGCCGGTCTACACGCGGATGCCAACCGAGCGCCGAGATCGCCTTCGAGATGTCCGGCTTCCGCAGTTGCGGGTCGTCGACCGGGAGATCCTCGAATCGCAGGACGCTCTGGCTCCCCGTGAGGCGGATCACCTCGCGGGCCATGTCCACGACCGGGATCTCCTCCGGGTTCCCCAGATTGATCGGCCCGGTCTCGTGGGAGAGCAGCATCCGGTAGATGCCCTCCACCAGGTCGCTCACGTAGCAGAAGCTCCGCGTCTGCGAGCCGTCGCCGTACACCGTGAGCGGCTCGCCCCGCAACGCCTGGCCCAGGAAGTTGGGAAGCACCCGTCCGTCGTCGAGGCGCATGCGTTCGCCATACGTATTGAAGATCCGGATCACGCGCACCTTCACGCCGTGTTTCCGGTGGAAGGCAAACGTCATCGCCTCGGCGTACCGCTTGGCCTCGTCGTAGCAGCTGCGCGGGCCCATCGGATTGACCCGACCCCAGTAGCTCTCCGGCTGCGGACTCACCTCCGGATCGCCGTAGACCTCCGACGTCGATGCGAGCAGGAAGACGCTCTTGGTCTCCCGGGCCAGGGTCAGCGCGTTGTACGTCCCGAACGCGCCGCACTTGAGCGTCTCGATGGGATGGGAGGCGTAGTCCTTGGGGCTCGCGGGCGAGGCGAAATGGAGCACGTGGTCGAGACGCGGCCTCGCGCCGTTGCCGCGCCAGCCGTTTCCGCCGGCATTCGGAACCAGCGATTCCAGCTCGATCGGCGCCGACACGTCGTGACGAACGAACGTGAAGCGCGGGTGCGCGAGCAGGTGACGGACGTTCTCCAGTCGACCAGTGAGGAGATTGTCCACGCAAATGACCTCGTGACCCTCCAGGAGGAGGCGGTCACAGAGGTGAGAGCCGAGGAATCCCGCACCGCCGGTCACCAGACTTCGTGGCGTCGAAACGAGGGGGGAGCCCAACTCGGCTGGGCGAGCTGGGGAGAACTCGATGGACACGGTCGAACCCGCAGGTTTGGTCGTCCGAGACCTTGGTATTTGCTGCAGGTCGACCATGCTAGAACGCGCAGACCAAATTGGAGCAACAAATGTCGAGTTTCTCGGTACCAATCGCCCGTGAGTTAGGCGGAATGCAACATTGTTCGACAGGAGCGCGCATTCCGCAGCGCGTGCCTGTTGGGCGGCGGCAACTGGGCCAGAGGTCCCAGAAAGTCCCCTGCTGGCGCCGCCCCGGCCTGCCCGCGGCGTTCGCTCTCGCGGTGGCCACGAGGATCCTCCGGCCTTCCCGCGTCGCAACGTCTCGCGCGACAGACGCCCGCCGCCCGGAGGACGAGTCGAATGTCCCGACGGAGTTCCGGAGAGACTCCTCGACGCCGTGAAACTCCTCGTGACGATAGTGGCGGTGGCGGGGTTCCACCCAGGTAGCGCCCCGTGCCGGCACTGGATTCCGAGGAGGCATGCCATGAGAACAAGAATCATCATCGCGACCGCCATCGTCGCAGCCGTGAGCATCGCGGCGTGCGGCTGTGCGCGGAATGACCGCGCGAGCTCGATCCAGTCGCAGTCCTTCGCGGGCAACGCCATGGCCCCCGGTGTGAGCGTCGCGCCCGATTCGACGCCGGTGCCGAATCCGCCTCCCCCGCGAGGGCCGCATCAGAATCTGTCGCTCCAGTTCGCGGGGGCGGACTCCGCCGCGGCGAGCCAGACGGCGAACACCCGGTGGCTGTTCGGAAACAGCGGCCACACCTCGCTCGCGGTGAGCTGGACGCTCACCGATGGCCACCACTGGTCGGGATTCCCGAAGCAGGGAACGCTCACCCTGGCGCCGAGCAGCACGCAGCTGCTCGTGGTCGCGGTCGCGGTGCCGGACACCGCTCAGGCCGGAAGCTTCAACCCGCTCCACATGACCGCGACCCCGCAGCGTGGCTCGATCGTGACCGCAGACGGCGGAATCACGGTGCTCGGAGTAACCCCGCCCTCGGATTCCCTGGTGGCCGGCCGGCGCTGATTCGAGCGCGGGCCGAGTTTCACAGGCCGTGGGCCGGCAAGGTAACGGCGGGTCGTGCTCCGCGCTGCGATCGGGCGCGGGGCATCGGCCCGGCCGGTCACTTCAGCTCGGCACCCAGAGCCGCACGGTCCCGTCGCTCGCGCCGGTGGCGGCGCACTTTCCCGCGGCCGGCAATGCCGACGCGGTGACGGCACCGGGGTGCCCTTCGAGCACGGCGACCTGGCGATCGGTGCCGGCCTCGGTGAGGAACGCCTGGCCCGACGCGTAGCCCACGAGCAGGTGCGAGGCGTCCGCCGCCACCGCGAGCGACGCGAGCCGACCGGGCATCGGCCGCACGCGCTTCATCTCGCTGCCGGTCGCCACGTCCCAGCACGCGACCGTTCCCTCGATCGCGCCGCACACGACGCCGTTCGCGCGCGTCGGCGCGGCGAGCGCGACGAAGCGCCCGAGCCCGGTCCGAACGCTCCAGCGCTGCGCGCCCGAGTCGCGCTCGAAGAGCTCGATCCGGCCCTTGTGCGTGCCGCACACGATCCCGCTCGCGTCGGGCGTGAACGCGAGCGTCTCGATCCGGCCGGTGGCGTTCTCGATCTCGCGCTCGGCCGAAGCGCCGTCCGTCTGCCACACGTAAATGCTGCGACGGCTGCCACCCGCGGCCACCCACCGCCCATCGCTCGAGACCGCCACCGCCTGGAGCGGCGAGCGGTCGGGCGCCTCGAGGTGGATCACCTGCCGGCGGAGCCCGAAGTCCCAGAGCACGAGTCGCCGGTCGGCGAGCACCGCGGCGAGCATCGAGCGGTCCGGCACGAGCGCCATGGACAGCACGGCCGAGCGGGTCTCGAGGTGCGCGCACGCCTCTCTCCCGCTCTGGACGTACCACACGCGCAGCGATCCGTCGCGCGAGCCGCTCGCGAGGAGCCGGCCGTCGCCCGTGAAGGCGAGCGCGGTAACCGCCGAGCGGTGCCCCGCGACGAACGTGCCCCGCACTTCGACCTTGTCCTCGTAGCGCTCGACGTATTTCTCGCGGCGCGTGCCGAACGTGATGCCGAGAAAGCGGCGAGGGGCCTCGCGCGTGTCGTAGACGGGGAGCTTCCAGAGATGGTTCTCGGTCATCTCGCCGGGACGCGTCCAGTCGACCATCCATCCCGGCCGCGAGCTGGCGCTGCCGGAGCCGGTGGCCACGCGCGGCGCGGGCGGTGCGGTCGTCGCGGGCGCGGAGACGGGGCGTGAAGCGGGCTTCGCCGCGGGCGCCGGGGCGGGGACCGGCGGCGCAGGCCGCGTTCCGGACGCGGACGCCACCGGCTGCGGAGCGGGCTTGGTGGCGGGTGTGCCGGGCATCCACGCGGGCTGCGTCCCGCGTTGTGCCGTGGCGGGAGCACTCGCGTTCGCGCGTGCCGCGGCCGCGTTGCCCGCGGACTTCTTCCCCGACACGACCGTGAGCGCCGGCGCGGGACGCGCCGCCTTCGTGGATGGCGCGGCCGTCGCGCGCGCCGGCGCTCACGGTCGTGTCG
>DATDEX010000348.1:0-2979 GCA_036522895.1 Candidatus Eiseniibacteriota bacterium
GTCATCGCCCGCGGGCTCGCGCGGGTGCCGGGCGATCCCTCGCTCACCCAGGCGCTCGAGGTCCTCACGCAGGCGTCGGCCCCGAGGTAGCTCGGCGCGTCGCGGGCGCGCCAGCGCGCCAGCGCGTCCAGGCGCCGGGCCTCGTGTAGAGTGCGCGGACGCCACCCACCGATCCCCGGAGAGCCCCCATGCCCACCGCCCGATCGCTGCTGCTTTTCTCAATTGCCGCGTCGCTTTCGCTCGGCTTGCTCCTCCCGCCGACGGCACAGGCCCAGCTCGACGCGCGCGTGACGGCGGGGCTCCGCTGGCGCTGCATCGGCCCCTTCCGGGGCGGGCGCACCGTCGCCGCCGTCGGCATCCCGGGCCAGCGCCACGAGTTCCTGATCGGCGTCAACCACGGCGGGGTGTGGAAGACCACCGACGCGGGCCGGACGTGGGACCCCATCTTCGACGATCAGCCGACCGGATCCATCGGGGCGATCGCGGTGGCGCCGTCGGACCCGCGCGTCATCTACGTGGGCTCGGGCGAGGGCCTCCAGCGTCCCGACCTCTCGGTGGGCGACGGCGTCTACCGCTCGCGCGACGGCGGCCGGACCTGGCGCCACGTGGGACTCGAGGACGGGCAGCAGATCCCCGCGCTCGCCGTGGATCCCAGGGACCCGCAGCGCGTCTACGCGGCGGTGCTCGGACATCCCTACGGCGCGAACGACGAGCGTGGCGTCTACCGCTCGAGCGACGGGGGCGAGCACTGGGAGCGCGTGCTGTGGCGGAACCACGACACCGGGGCGATGGACGTGCTGCTCGCGCCGGACGATCCGCGCACGCTCTACGCGGTGCTCTGGTCGGCGCGCCAGCCGCCGTGGGAGGTGGGCGGCTCGTTCGTCCGCTCCGAGGACGACGGCCTGTGGAAGTCGTCGGACGGCGGCAGCACCTGGCGCGCGCTCGGCGCCGGGCTGCCGACCGCCGCGGACGGGCTCGGCCGCATCGGGATCGCGACCTGCGCGAGCCGGCCGGCACGACTCTACGCGGTGCTCGGGGCGCGGAAGGGGGGCGGGCTCTACCGCTCGGACGACGCGGGCGAGCACTGGACGCTCGTGAACGACGATCGCCGGCTCTGGGAGCGCGACGGGGACTTCAACGAGGTGAAGGCGGACCCGCACGACCCCGACGTGGTCTACGTCGCGAACGTGGTGACGTGGAAGTCCACGGACGGGGGCCGGACGTTCGCGGCGTTTCGCGGCGCACCGGGCGGCGACGACTACCATCGGCTCTGGATCAGCCCGGAGGACGGGAACACGATCCTGCTCGCGGGCGACCAGGGCGCGGTCGTGACGTTGAACGGCGGGCGGACGTGGAGCTCGTGGTACAACCAGCCCACGGCGCAGTTCTACCACGTGAGCACCGACCGGGGGTTTCCCTACAAGGTTTACGGCGCGCAGCAGGAAAGCGGTTCGGTCGGCATTTCCTCGCGCGGGGACGACGGCGGGATCACGCTGCGCGAATGGCACCCGGTCGGGGTGGAGGAGTACGGCTACGTCGCCGCCGATCCGCTCCACGAGGGCGTCGTCTTCGGCGGGAAGCTCGAGCGCTACGACGCGCGCACCGGCGACGTCCAGGTGGTGTCGCCGGACCCGCTGCGAGCCGGGGAGTATCGCTGGGTGCGGACCATGCCGGTCGTGTTCTCGCCGCTCGATCCCCACGTGCTCTACCTGGGTGCGAACGTCGTGTTCGAGACGCGGGACGGCGGCCAGCACTGGCGCACGCTGGGCGGCGACCTGACGCGCGCCGCCGGGGCCGCGCCCGCGAACCTCGGCGCGTTCACCCCGCTGGATCCCGAGCGGGGGACGCATCGCGGCGTCGTCTACAGCATCGCGCCGTCGCCGCTCCGGCTGCCGCTCCTCTGGGCGGGCACGGACGATGGGCTCGTGCACGTCACGCACGATGGCGGCCGCACGTGGCGTGACGTGACGCCGCCGGCGCTGACCCCGTGGAGCAAGGTGTCGCTCCTCGAAGCGTCGCACTTCGACACGCTCGTCGCCTACGCCGCCGTCAACCGGTTCCGGCTCGACGACGTGGCGCCGCACATCTGGCGCACGCGGGACGGAGGCCGAACGTGGGCCGAGATCGTGACCGGCATCGGCGCGAAGGAGGTCGTGAACGCGGTGCGCGAAGATCCGGTCGTGCCGGGGCTCCTCTACGCGGCGACCGAGCACAGCGTGTCGGTGTCGTTCGACGACGGCGATCACTGGCAGTCGCTCCGCCTGAACCTGCCCTCGACGTCGGTGCGCGACCTCGTCGTCCACGACCGCGACCTGGTGATCGGCACGCACGGCCGCTCGTTCTGGATCCTCGACGACGTGACGCCGCTCCGGCAGGCCCGCACGGCGCTCGCGAGCCCGCGCGGCTACCTGTGCGCGCCGGCGCCGGCATTCCGGGTGCGCGCGAACCGCAACACCGACACGCCCATGCCGCCCGACGAGCCGATGGGTGAGAACCCGCCGGACGGCGCGGTGCTGGACTGGCGGCTCGCGGACGCGCCGCGTGGCGAGGTCACGCTCGAGATTCTGGATGGCTCGGGGGCCCGCGTGCGCCGATTCTCGAGCAGCGATCCGCCCGACACGCTCCCGACCGGGCTCCAGGTCCCGCCCTACTGGATGCGCCGGGGCACGCCACTGCCCGCCCACGCGGGCATGAATCGTTTCGTCTGGGACCTCCATGGTGCGCCGCTCCCGGGGGTCGCGCGCGATTACCCGATCTCGGCCACCCCGGGGGATACGCCGGCCGAGCCGCGCGGGCCGTGGGCGCTGCCCGGCGACTACCGGGTGCGACTTTCCGCGGGCGGCGAGCGTTTCGAGCGTACGCTCACGCTGCGCATGGACCCGCGCGTCGGCACGCCGGCGGCGGGGCTCCGGCGGCAGCACGAGCTCTCGGCGGCGCTCGTCGCGGCGATGCGCGGGGACTCGAGCCTGAGCGAGCGCG
>DATDEX010000349.1:0-5688 GCA_036522895.1 Candidatus Eiseniibacteriota bacterium
CGGCGGGCCGGCGCGTCCTCGCGCGCGCGCTCTTCTCGCAGGGTGGAGCGCAGAGCGTGCGTTTCGACGAGGCCGCGCGTCTGGCCCCGGGAGTCTACACGCTGCGCCTGAGCGCCTCGGGCGTGAGCGCGAGCCGGCGCCTCGTGCGTATCGAGTAACCCCGCGGGCCGCGTCGCGGCCCGCCGCTCACGCCCCGCGCTCGCCCTCGACGACCACCTTCGAGAGGTCCCAGCCGCGCAGGAAGAGCTCGCGCACGTCGGCGAGCAGCCGGAGCCGGTTCGCCCGCACCGCGGCGTCCTCCACGTTCACCATGACGTGGTCGAAGAAGCCGTGGATCGCGTCGCCCATGCCGAGCAGCTCGGGCAGGATCGCGGCGTAGTCGCGCTTCCCCCACCGCTCCGCGGTACGCCCGCGCGCGAGCTCCGTCGCCGCGAGGAGCGCCTGCTCGCGGGCGTCCGCGAGCCGCACCGTGTCGAGCGCGGGCGGGAGCGGATCCGTCGCGGCCTTGAGGATGTTGGAGACGCGCTTGAACAGGATCACGAGCGGGGTGAAGCGCGGATCGCCCCGGAAGCCCTCGAGGGCCCGCGCGCGCGCCAGCGCGTCCGCGGGATCGCACCAGCCGGGGCGCGCGACGCCGTCCATGAGGATGCGCGCCTCGAGCGCCGCCTCGCGCACGTCGTAGGCGAGGGCACGGTCCTCGAGCGCCGTGTCCACGCGCGAGCGCAGGAACTCGCCCAGCTTCTTCATGATCTCCGCCTGCGGCAGGTCGGGATCGGCCGCGAAATACGGGCGCGTCACCTCCATGGCCGCGGCGCGCAGGTCGAGCGCCCAGTCGCGCTCGATGAGGATCCGGATCGCGCCGTTCGCGGCGCGGCGCACGCCGTAGGGATCCTCGGAGCCGCTCGGCGCCTTGCCCGCCACGAACGCCCCCGCGACGTGGTCGAGCTTGTCCGCGAGCGCGAGGAGCGCCCCCGCGGCCGAGAACGGGGGCTCGTCGCCGGCGCCACGCGGCAGGTAGTGCTCGGCGATCGCCACCGCGACCGCCTCGCTCTCGCCCGCGCGGCGGGCGTAGTGGCCGCCCATGATCCCCTCGAGGCTCGCGTACTCCTTGCCGCTCCCGATCATCTCGCCTAAGAGATCGGTCTTGCAGAGGAGCGCCGCCCGCATCGCGGCGTCGCGCGCCGTCGGCTCCAGCCGCTCGGAGAGCCACCCGGCGAGCGACTCGAGGCGCGCGGCCTTCTCCCGCAGGCTCCCGAGGCCCTCCATCCATACGACGCCCGCGAGCTTCTCGACCAGCTCCGCGGGCTTGTGCTTCAAGTCGGTGTCCCAGTAGAAGCGCGCGTCCTCGAGGCGGGCCACGAGCACGTCCTCGTTGCCCTTCCGGACCGTCTCCAGGCCGCGCGCGTCGCCGTTTCGCACGGTGATGAAGCTCGGGAGCAACGTCCCGTCCGGCTTCTCGACCGCGAAGAAGCGCTGGTGCTCGCGCAGCGCGGTGACGATGACCTCGCGCGGCAGCTCGAGGTAGCGCTCGGCGAAGCCGCCGGTGACGGCCGTGGGCCATTCGACCAGGTAGTTCACGATGTCGGTGAGCTCGTCGTCGGCCACGACCCGGCCACCCCGCTCGGAGGCCGCCGCGACGACCTGTTCGACCAGCGTCCGCCGGCGCTCGTCCGGATCGGCGAGCACGCGGCCCTTGCGGAGCGAGTCCAGGTAGCCCGCCGGCTCGCGCACCGGGAGCGTGGCCGGGTGGAGGAAGCGGTGCCCGAACGTCGTGCGGCCGGCGGCGAGACCGAACGCGTCGAGCGGCAGCACGTCCTTTCCGAGCAGCGCCACGAGCCAGCGCACCGGGCGGCCGAAGCGGTAGTCCCCCGCGTCCCAGCGCATGGACTTCGGGAACTGGAGCGCGCGGGCGACGCCCGCGAGCACGGCCGGCAGCACCTCGGCCGCGGGCTTGCCGGCGTGATGCACGGTGACCGCCACGTACTCGCCCTTCGGCGTCTCGACCCGGCGCACCGCGGATGCTTCGACGCCCTTGCCGGCGCAAAAGCCGAGCAGCGCCCGCGTCGGCCGGCCCTCGGCGTCGAACGCCACTTTCGCCGCGGGCCCCATGGCCTCCTCGTCGAGGTCGGCCTGGCGCTCCTCGACGCGATGGACGAGCAGGGTGAGCCGGCGCGGCGTCCCGAACGTGCGGACGCCGCCGAAGCCGAGCCGCGACGCCGCGAGCCCCTCGCGCGCGCCGCGCGCCAGCTGCTCGAGCGCGGGCGGGACGTAGCCGGCCGGCAGCTCCTCGACACCGATCTCGAACAGCAGCTCGCGGGGCATGCTCAGTCGCCCGCTCGCGCGTCGGCCGTGGCCTTCGCGGCGGGCACCGCCGGAGCAGCCGCCTTCGCCGCGGCCTTACCCGTGGCCTTCACCGCGGCCTCGTCGCGCAGTACCAGCCAGCGGGCGCGCTCGGCCTCGTCCTTGATGAGCGGGTAGCCCAGCTCCGCGCGCAGCTCGGCGTACGCCTGCGCCGCGCGGCGCGCGATCCGCCGCACGCGTCCGATGTACCCGACGCGTTCGCTCACCGAGATGGCGCCGCGCGCATCGAGCAGGTTGAAGAGGTGCGAGCACTTGATCACCGCGTCGTAGCCCGGGTTCACGAGCTTCAAGTCCAGGAGCCGAGCGGCCTCGCCCTCCCAGATCCGAAACATCTCGAGCAGCTCCGGCACCGGCGCCTGCTCGAAGTTGTAGTGCGACCATTCCCATTCGTTCCGCACCCACAGGTCGCCCCACGTGATGCCCGGCGCCCAGAGCAGGTCCTGCACGCGGTCGGTGCCCTGGAGCATCATGCCGATCCGGTCGAGGCCGTACGTGAGCTCGGCCGAGACGACGGGCAGCTCGATGCCACCGCACTGCTGGAAGTAGGTGAACTGCGAGATCTCGGTGCCGTCGCACCACACCTGCCAGCCGAGGCCGGCCGCCCCCAGCGTCGGGCTCTCCCAGTCGTCCTCGACCAGGCGGAGGTCGTGCTCCAGCGGATCCAGGCCCATCGCCGCGAGCGATTGGAAGTAGGCGTCCACCACGTCGCTCGGGGCGGGCTTCAAGAGCACCTGGTATTGAAAGAACTGCTGGAAGCGGTTCGGGTTCTCGCCGTAGCGGCCGTCTTTTGGACGGCGGGACGGCTCGACGTAGGCGACGCGCCACGGCTCGGGCCCGAGCGAGCGCAGGAACGTGGCCGGGTTGAACGTGCCCGCGCCCACCTCCGAGGGGTAGGGCTGCTGGACGACGCAGCCGCGCTCGGCCCAGAAGGACTCGAGCGCGAGGATCATGCGCTGCAGCGAGCGGCTCGGCTCGGACGGCGACATGGCGGTGACGGCTCCGGGAACGGACGGCGCGAACAGAGGAGAGAGCGCGCGAGTGTAAGCGGGGCGAGTGGCCCTCGCCAGTCACGCGCTGCCCGTGGTCGGAACGGGGCGTTACGAGGCCGGCGGTGGCTCCGGCGCCTCGAGGCCGCGCAGCACCTCGAGCGAGCGGAGGCCCTGGAAACGCTGGAAGTGCGTGCGGAAGAAATCCTCGATCACCCGCAGCAGCTCGCCCGCGCGCGGCAGCTCGATGAAGTCGCCGGCCTCGAGGAGCGGCCGCGACAACAACAGCACGAGCGACGCCAGCGCCTCCGGGCTCAGGAGGACGACGCCCCCCTCGCGTGCGGCGCACGCGTCGCACAGGAGGCCGCCGCGCGCGGGCGAGAACGCCCGCCGCTGCGAGACCGGCCGTGCGTCCACGGCGCACTGGTCGAGCCGCGGCCGGTAACCGAGCTCGCTCGCGAGCTGGAGCTGGAACGCCAGCGTGACCGCCGGCAGCGTGGCCACCGGCGCGCGCGCGCAGCCGTCGAGCGCCTGCACGAGCAGCGCGAAGAGCCGCGGGTGCGGCTCCTCGCCCCACACCAGGCGGTCCACGATCTCGAGCGCGGCCTGCGCGTGCGCGAGGCGCGCCAGCTCGGTGATGCGCGATCCGAGCGGGTCGAGCACCTCGGCCTTGGAGAGGAGGTGGAGGTCCCGGTCGGGCTTGAGATAGAACACGAAGCGCGAGCGCGAGAGCGGCTCGAGCGCGTACCCGAACCGGCTCGGGAGCTTCCGCGCGCCCTTGGCGACGAACTTCCGCAGGCCGTGGTCGCGCGTGTAGGCGGTCACGATGCGGCTGGTGTCGCCGAGCGCGTGCGTCTTCAACACGATGCCTTCGGTGGTGACGATGGCCATAGGGGGGTACCACGGGCGCGGGAGCCTGCGCGCTTCGGCGAGTCTAGAGGAGTTGAGCGGTCCTCACCTGCGCGGACTAGCCCGGACTAGCGACGGCCCGCAAGCGCGGGCGGCTCCATCCCGGGCTGGACCACGCCACCCGAGACGATCACCTTGAGGCCGTCCTCCACCGCCCAGTCGAGCTCGACCAGGTCCTGCTTGGGCACGTAGTGGACGAACCCGGACGCGGGATTCGGCGTGTGCGGGACGAACACGCACGAGACGTCCTGGCCGATGCGGTCCTTGACGTGCTGCGCCACGTGCCCGGTGAGGAACCCCACGCGCCAGATGCCCGGGTGCGGCCACTGGACGAGCACGACCTTCCGGAACGTCTCCTCCTTCTGGCTCAGGAACGCCTCGCCGAGCGACTTGGTCGAGCCGTACACGATGCCCACGCCGGGGATGCGGAGCAGCAGCCGGTCCCAGAGGCGCGCGACCGGCCCCTGCCCCACCCGCGCGGCGACGAAGCCGACGATGAGCAGGAGCAGCGCCGTGGTGAGGAGCCCGAGCCCGGGGATCCGGTGGTAGTCGAGCGCGGCGAATCTCAGGTAACGACCGAGCAGGTTGTCCACCCAGTTCAAGAGGCGGAACAGCACCCACATCGTGATCGCGGAGGGCGCGAGCACGAGGAGACCCGTGAGGAACCAGGTGCGCAGGTGTCCGACGAACGACGAGCCTGGGGGTGCGGCGGGCTTCGGAGAGGTCATGGCCGGCGCACTCTAGCGTGGGGCGTGCGCCTCGTCACGCGAACCCCGCGTGGAATCCGGAGCCTCGGATCGCTCCGGCGCGCGGGTCGAGTCGCGCGGCCCGACCGCTGCGGCCGCCGGCGGCAGCATCTGCCGGTAGAACTCCTCCGGGCTCGCGCCCGTCTCTCGCTCGAGGAGCCGCAGCGCCTCCTCCCACCGGCGCTGCCCTACCTGCGAGAGCGGAGCGCGCGTGCGCGCTTCGCCCTCGCGCTGGAGCTCGACCTCGCCCTCGGGCAGGTGGAGCACCGCCGCGACCGCGCCGCCGCCCGATCCGAACAGGAATCCGATCTGGAGCCACCCGGGCGTCTTGAACGTGGCGAGCGGCGCCGCGGGCCCGCACGCGTACGAATCGCTCCGGCCGAACGCCCGTTGGAGCGCGTCGGCGACCCCCGCCGAGACGCGGAACACACCCTGCACCTCGTAGCCGAGCGTGCGCCCGGGCACGTGCGCGAGCGGCGTCTCGAGGCGCGTCGCGTCGGCCCCCAGCTCCTCGACCTGGATGCGCGCCGCCGCGCGCACGGGCTGGAGCAGGGATTCGGGCGGCGGGCAGGTGGCGTACGCACGGGGCGCGACGCAGAGCGCCGCCGCGACGAGCACACGCCACCCGCGTCTCACGTGCGCGCCCTCGCCTCGGAGCGGCCGAGCGCCAGGGCAAGCGCGCGGAC
>DATDEX010000350.1:0-7435 GCA_036522895.1 Candidatus Eiseniibacteriota bacterium
GGCGAAGCCCGCCGGGGGCGCCGCCCGGTGGCGCGCGGCGCGCGGCCGGCCGCGGGTGGGGATCAGCATGGCGGGTTCTCCCGGCTCCTCCGAATGCGCGAACGCCAAAGCGTCGCGACCTTACCGCAAGAACACGATCCGCCGCGTGTACGTCTGGCCGGCGGCCTGGAGACGCGCCCAGTAGACCCCCGGCGCCTGGTCGCGCCCGCCGTCGTCGTCACCCTTCCAGGTGATGTGGTAGGCGCCCGCGTCGCGCGTGCCCCGTGCCAGCGTGCGGACGCGGCGGCCGTCCACCGAGAAGATCGCCAGCTCGGCGTCGGAGCGCCGCGCGAGCGCGAACGCCAGCGTGGCCGCGTCGCGTGCGGGGTTCGGCGAGGGCGCAAGCAGGAGCGTGCGCGCGGGGATCGCCGCGACCACGCTCCGCGAGAGACCGCCCGGCTCGAGCGGCCGGTTCGCGGCGTCGCGCGCGATGACGCGGGCGATGCGGAGCCCGGCGTCGCCCTCGCGCAGCACCTTGAACCGGAAGCGCGCGACGTCGCCGGAGCCCGAGATGCCGGTGCCGCGCACGCCGAGCAGCGCCGCGTCTGCGCCCCCGGGCCGGGGCGAGAGCATCACGCCGCCCTGCGATTCCAGGAATCCGCCGCTCTCGACCGCGACCGGCTGCACCACGAGGGCGTTCCACGCCAGCTGCGCCGAGAAGCCCTGCATCGCGCCGGCGGCCGCGAGGTGAAGCCCGGCCACCACCTCGTCCCCGGGCGCGACGAGCGCCGGCGCGTCGAGCTCGAACGACTCCGACTTGGCCGCCGTTCCCGGCGGGGGCGCCGGCCGCGCGCCGGCCTGCGGTCCGGAGACGGTGTGGTAGTTGAGCGAGAACACGATCAGATCCTCGAAGTCGATGATGTCGTCCGTCGCCGGCCGCGACGTCGGCAGCCCGTCGATCGTCGGCCCGACGTCCAGGTAGGCGACGCTGTCGCTCACGAGCGTGGCGCCGGAGATCCCGTAATGCGCGCCGAGGAGCGAGATGTCCTCGGTCCCGACCCGGTTGTTGCCGGTGCCGCGCGTGACCCCGTCGCTCACGTCGCCCAGGTGGTAGTCGAGCGAGCCGCGGGTGAGATTCGAGACCGCGGAGCGGTTGCCGCACGAGTCGGTGAGGAACGCGACGTAGTGCCACGAGCCCCGCGTGGACGGATGGTCGACGAGGCCGGTGATCGCCGCGGCGGAGACGAGCGTCCACGGCGCGCCCGGGGCGGCGGCGGAATCCGGCAGCGTGCCGCCGCCGTCGTCGAACTCGGGGTAGGTGCCGAACGGCGCACGGTAGAGCGCGATCGGCCCCGGGGCGGGCGTGGTCCAGGTGAGCGTGATGCCGGTGCGCGAGCCGGGCGCGTTTCCGGCGAGCACCTGCGCGGAGGCGAGGTCGGTGATCGCGGGCGGCGGGGTGTGGCTCACGATGAGCTGCGCCGGCGCCCCGGGCGAGCCGGGCAGCGGCTGGTTCGCGCAGTTGCGTATCCGGCTGTCGGTCACGGTGACGTCGCCGGCGCCGTCCGCGCCCGCGCTCGCCACGTCCACGGTGAACAGCACCCCGCCGTGGGTCGTGCCGCACGGTTGCCCGAGCAGCGACTGATCCACGGTGAACGAACCGCCGCCGTCGTCCGTCACCTGGAACGTCTTGTTCGCGAACGCCGCGAGCCAGCTGCCCTGGTGAATGCTCGACGCCGGGGTGGCCGGCGTGCAGAGCGCGAAGCGCGAATCGAGGTGGAACGAGACGTGCGCCGCCATGGCCGAGGCGCTGTCGCCGCGCTGGTAGATGAACGGCACGCTCACGCAGGTCCGGCTCGCGGAGAGACACAGCCCGGCCGTGCTCGCGAACACGCGCGAGATCGCCGGGTCGACGAACACCGCGAGCGTGTAGACCTCGGAGCCCACGCAGTCGAAGTTGTCGAGCGCGGTGACGGTGAACACCGTCGAACCGGCCGCGGTGGGCGTCCCGGTGAGCTCGCCGGTCGGCGCGAGCGAGAGCCCGGCCGGGAGCGATCCGGAGGTGACGGCGAAGGAATGCGGCGCGGTCCCGCCCGACGCGGTGAGCGTCTGCGCGTAGGCCGTCCCGAGCTGGGCGTCGGGGAGCGTGGACGGCAGGATCGCGATGACCGGGCAGGCGATGCTCATCGTGTAGGCCCGGCTCCCGGGCACGCCATCGACGTCGGCGACGCTCACCGTGAACGAGCTGCTCCCCACCGTGCTCGGCGTGCCGGCGAGGACGCCCGCGGCCGAGAGCGTGAGGCCCGCCGGGGGCGTGCCCGCGCTCACCGAGAACGTGAACGGCGCCACGCCGGACTGGGCGGTGATGGCCTGCGAATAGGCCTGACCGACGAGCCCGTTCGGGAGCGTCGGCGGCGCGAGCGTGATGGGCGTGTTCTGGATGCGCAGCGAGGCGGTGGCGCCCGCCTGAACGGCGATCGAGTTGCCGTCGCAATCGCGCGACTTGACCCGCGTCACGGCGATGCTGCCCTGTCCGTCCGCACCCGCGGCCTGGAGGTCCACCGTGAACAGCGTGCCGCCGGTGGTGATGCCGCACGGGGTGCCGACCAGGGCGACATCCACCGTGTAGGCGCCGGTCCCGTCCGTGGTCACGTTGAGACTGGTGTTGCCGAAGCCGTTGAACCACGTGCCCAGGTGCACGGCCGTCGCGGGCGACGAGCAGAGCTGGAGCTTCGTGGGATCGAGCTGGAACGAGACCGTGAGCCCGCGCGCCGGCTGCGATTCGCCGCGCGTGTAGACCACCGGCACGCTCACGCACGGGTGCGCGGTGGAGATCGCGAGCCCCGCG
Organism: Candidatus Eiseniibacteriota bacterium; assembly: GCA_036522895.1. Classification (GTDB taxonomy): domain Bacteria; phylum Eisenbacteria; class RBG-16-71-46; order RBG-16-71-46; family RBG-16-71-46; genus JAIOPA01. The sequence continues at coordinate 2,825 of DATDEX010000350.1, forward strand.
GCCTGCGCCGCGACACTCGAGACGGGCGGCGAGGCGAAGATGTCGACCGTGTAGGCGCGCGAGCCCGTGCAGCCGGCCGCGTCGGTGACGCCGATCGTGAACGAGCTCGGGCCGGCCGTGGTCGGCGTTCCGCCGAGTTGGCCGGACGGATCGAGCGTGACGCCCGCGGGCAGCGCGCCCGCGGTGACGGCGAACGCGAGGGGCGGGAACCCCGCCGGCGCGGTGAGCGTGGCGGAGTACGTCGTCCCGACCGAGCCATCGGGCAGGAACACCGGGTTCACCGAGAGGGCCGGGCAGATGGCGGTGAGCGAGTACGCCCGGCTCCCGGCGCAACCGCCGGCCTCGGCGGCCGTGACCGTGAACGCGAACGTGCCGCCCTGCGAGGGCGTGCCGGTGAGCGCCCCGGCGGAGGAGAGTGCCAAGCCCGGCGGCAGCGTTCCCGCGCTGACCGAGAACGTGTACGGCGGCGTGCCACCGCTCGCGGTGAGTGTCTGGCTGTACGCGCTGCCCGTGGTCGCATCGGGGAGCGTGGACGGCGCGAGCACGATGGACGAGCTGCTGATGCTCACAGAGCCCGCGGGGCCCGCGCTCACCCCCACCGCGGCGTTGGCGCAGTCGCGCGCCGTGACCGACGTGACGGTCACCGAGCCCGTCCCGAGCGGGCCCTGCGCCGCCAGGTCGAACGTGAAGAGCGAGCCCCCGCCCGTCGCGCCGCACGGCTGCCCGAGCAGCACGACGTCCACCTCGTAGCGGCCGGAGCCCAGGTCGGAGACCTGGACGGAGCGGTTCGTGAACGTGTTCGCCCACGTCCCGAGGTGCACGTTGCTCGACAGGGTCCCGTTCGTGCAGGGGCGGAGCTTCGCGGTCTCGAGCTGGAGCGTGACGCTCACGGCGCGCAGGCCGGTCGCGTCGCCACGCGTCAGCACGAACGGCAGGCTGACGCAGGTCTGGAGCGGGTTCAGGCACAGCCCCGCCCCGTTGGCGGCGACGCTGTTCACCGCGGGTGCCGCGGTCACGCTCAGCGTGTAGCTGGACGTCCCGACGCAGCGGCGCGTGTCGGTGGCGCTCACCGTGAACACCGAGACGCCGGGGCCCGCGGGCGTGCCCGAGAGCTGGCCGGTCGCGGGGTCGAGCGCGAGCCCGGCCGGAAGACTGCCGGCGGAGACGGCGTAGCAATAGGGGCCCGCGCCCCCGCTCGCGACGATGGCCGCGGAGTAGGCGGTTCCGGCGACGCCGGGCGCGAGGGGCGGCGCCGTGAGCGCGATCGCCGGGCACGGTGCGCTCGCGTCGGGCGAAACCGCCGCGAGATTTCCCGACGACAGGCCGCCCATGGAGGCGAACGCGCCGCCGATGTACACGTCGTTCGCGTCGGCGGCGAGCGCACGGACCGTTCCCCCCGAGTTGGGATTCCACGGCGTCACCACGCCCGTCGCGGGATCCACGGCCGCGACGCGATTGCGCGCCTGCGCCCCGATCGTGCTCAGGACGCCGCCCACGTAAACGACGCCGGGCGCGGCCACGACCGAGAACACGAGGCCGTTCGTGTTCGGGTCCCAGGCCAGCGCCTGCCCGTTCGTGAGGTTCAGGGCGGCGAGCCGGTTGCGCGCCTGGCCGCCGATCGTCGTGAAGAACCCGCCCAGGTAGACGCGGTCGCAGGTCGAGACGAGCGTGCGCACCGTGCCATTGGCGTTCGGGTCCCACGCGGCCACCGCGGCGGTCGCCGGGTCGACCGCGCCGACGAAGTTGCGCGTCAGCCCGCCGAGCAAGGTGAAGTTGCCGCCCACGTAGAGCCGGGTGGCGCTCGCGTCGAGCGCGAACACCTGGTCGTCGGTGTCCGCCGTCCACGACAGCGGCAGCCCGCTGCTCGCGTCGACCGCCGCGAGGTTGACGTGCGGCTGGCCGCCCACGTGGTTGAACAGGCCGCCGAGATAAACCCGGGTGCCCTGGAGCGCGAGCGCCGAGACCTGGCCGTCGGCGTTGGGATCCCAGGCCGTCGCGAGGCCGTTCGTGAGATCGAGGGCGGCGACGTTGTTCCGGATCTGCCCGCCCACCCCGGTGAAGTTTCCGCCCACGTAGAGCGCCGTCGGGGTGGCGAGCAGCGCCTGGACCTGGTTGTTGGCGTTCGGATCCCAGGCCGTGGCCTGGCCGGTCGTCACGTCGAACGCCGCGAGATTGTTGCGCGCGGTCCCGCCGACGCCGTTGAACGAGCCGCCGACGAACACCTGGCCGCCGTCCGGCGTGAGCACCGACACGGTGCCGAACGCGCTCGGGTTCCAGGCCGTCGCGGCCCCGGTGGCGGTGCTGAGCTCCGCGACGCGGCTCCGGCTCTGGCCGCCAATGGTGAGGAAGTCGCCCCCGGCAAAGAGCGTGGAACCTCCCAGCGCCAGGGTCTGAACGGTGTTGCCTGCGTCCGCGTTCCATGACGTGGCCTGCCCCGTGCTCGGATCCAGCGCGGCGATGCGATTCCGGAGCTGCCCTCCGATCAGCGTGAACAGCCCGCCCGCGTAAACGGCGCCCCCTCCCGCCACGAGCGAGTTCACGGTGCCGTTCGTGGCCGGGTTCCAACCCGTGACCGAGCCCGACGCGGCGTCGAGCGCGGCGATGCGATTGCGTGTCTGGCCGTCGACGCTCGTGAACTGCCCGCCGACGTAGAGCACGCTCGCGACCGGATCGAGCCACAGCGCGAGCACCGTGCTGTTCGCGTTCGGGTTCCAGGTCGGGTCCGCGTTCCCCGTGGAGTAGCTGAGCGACGCGAGCCGATTGCGGGAATGGCCGCCGATGGTGATGAACAGACCGCCCACGTACAGGCTGCCGCCGCCGTCCGCGAAGCTGCGGACCGACCCGTTCGCGTTCGGGTTCCACGCCGAAGTCGTGCCCGTGCTCGCGTCCACCGCGCCGATGCGATTGCGCGCCACGCCTCCGAGCGTGAGGAAGTCGCCGCCGGCGTACAGCACGCCGGCGTGCAGCACCAGCGCGCGCACGGCGCCGTCGGTTCCGGGATTCCACGCCGAGACCGAGCGGTCGGAGAGCACGTGCGCCAGGTTCGCGCGCACCGAGGTGCCGACCGAGGTGAACTGGCCGCCGATGAACCAGCCGCCGCTGCCGTCGGGAACCGCGCTGAACACGGAGCCGTTGACGGCCGGGAACCCGCTCTGGGGCACGCCGGTCACCGCGTCCACGGGCACGCCCGCGCCCGTGATCGGCCCCACGAACGAGAACGTGCCGCCCACGTAGAGCGTGTTGCCGCGCAGCGCCTGCGCGTTCACCTGCCCGTTCGTGATCCAGAAGTCGGTGCGCAGCGTCTGCGCGCGCCCCGTTCCCGCGCCGAGCACGAGTGTGCACGCGAGTGCGGACCAGGCGCGGGACCGCCGGCGGGACTCGTGCGGGCAGCCCCGGGCCGGGGCCGCGTCGGCCGGCCCCGTCGTGTCGTTCGGGCGGGGATGCGATCGGGTGGGGGTCACGGAAGCAGGATCACTCGCGCGTGCTGGACCTGGCCGCCGTGCCGGAGCGTTACGAGGTAGAGACCCGCGGCCGCCCGCGCTCCCCGCGCGTCGCGACCATCCCAGCCAAAGTGGGCGCGGGGCGCGAGCCACGTGGGGCCGAGGCGTTGAACGATGCGGCCCTGGAGGTCCATGACCTCGGCTTCGGCCCACCGGCTGGCGTCGTCGTCCGAGACGAAGTTGACGCGGCCGAACGCGGGGTTGGGCTCGACCCGGAGCGGGCGCGCGGGTGCGGGCGTGCGTGGCCCGACGCCCACCTGGACACCGATGCCCACCTGGCACGACGCCGTGTGCACCGGGGTGACGAACAGGCCCGCGTTGTAGAAGTTCGCGCGTCGGATGTCGAGCTGGGTGACCTGCTGAACGTTCGCGGCGTGGAAATGCAGCACGTAGAGCCTGCCGGGCCCGGTGACCGTCACCTCGTTGCAGAGCAGCACATCGCTCACCGAGATGCTGTCGCCCGCCGTGCTGAAGGCGTGGAACGTGTTCCCGCATGCCGAGCTGCAGCCGCCGGTCATGAGGCAGCCCTGCTGCGACGAGGTGGGCGATGCCGGCACCACGGTGAGCGCCGCGGGGTCGAACCTCACCACGAGGTCGAAGCCGTTGAACGCCGAGCCGGCGCTCGTGATGTCCACGAAGACGTCGAAATCGCTCCCCGGCGCCACGGTCTGGGTCGCGGGGGTGAGCGCCACGTTGACATCGGCATGCGCCGAGCGGGTGGCGAGGGCGAGCGCCAGGGCGCACAGCCCCGCGGCGAGCCCCCGGGCCGAGTTGTGGAACGTTCCGCTCATGACATCTCCCCCATGACTATCGGAGCTGGACGAGCGTTCGCGAAAAACGCCTGCCGCCCGTGACGAGCTGCGCGAAATAGATCCCGGGAGGAACCGCGCGGTGCACGCCGTCGTCGCCCTCCCAGGTGAAGCGATAGGTTCCGGCTGGAAACGCGCCGTGCGCGAGCGTGCGCACGCGGCGACCGTCCGCGGCGAAGACCGCGAGGTCCACGTCACCGGCCGTGGCGAGCGCGAACGACACCTCGCGACCGTCGCGCGCGGGATTCGGTGCCGGCGCGAGGAGTTGCGTGCGGGCCGGCGCCGCCACGGGCCCCGTGAAG
>DATDEX010000351.1:0-6545 GCA_036522895.1 Candidatus Eiseniibacteriota bacterium
GGCGGAGCCCGACCCGGCCCGGCCGGCCGCGGTGGCGCTCGAGGCGCTGGGGATGCGCTCCGGCGTGCCGGGGTTCGTGACGGGCGCGCTCGAGGTGGCGCGGGCCGAGCTCCACGGCATCCTGCGGCACCCCGGGCTCTACCTGTTCGTGCCGCTCATCCTGCTCCAGACGCTCGTGAACGACTACAACGTCGGGGCGTTCGACACGCGGCTCCTCAACACCTCCGGGTCGCTCGCCGTGGCGATGATGAACACGCTCACGCTGCTCGTGAGCATGATGATCCTGTTTTACACGACCGAGTCGCTGCAGCGCGAGCGCAGCACCGGCTTCGGCGCGATCGCCTACGCCACGCCACTGCGTACCGCGGCGCTCCTCGCCGGGAAGGCGCTCGCGAACACCGTGCTGGGCGTGGCGATCGTGCTCGCGTGCCTGCTCGGCTCGCTCGGCATCCTCGCGTTCCAGGGCAAGGTGCCGCTCGAGCTCATGCCGTTCGTGCTGGTGTGGGGGCTCCTGCTCGTGCCCACGTTCCTCGTGTGGACGGCGTTCGTCGCGGCCGTCCAGGCGGTGACGAGCAATCGCTACGGCACGTACACGTTCGGGCTCGGCGTCATGGTGCTGTCGGGCTGGGCCCAGGCGCGTGGCCACATGAACTGGGTGTGGAACTGGGACCTGTGGGGCGTGCTGCGCTGGAGCGACATCGCCACGTTCCAGTACGACCGCCTGCCGCTGCTCCTGAATCGCGTGCTCTGGCTCGGGGCGGCGGTGCTGTTCACGGTGCTCGCGGTGCGGCTCTTCGAGCGTCGCGAGCGCGACGCGACCCGGCTCGTCCATGGCCTCCGCCCCGGCGCGCTGCTCGCGTCGGCGTGGTCCGTCGCCCCGCTGCTCCTGGTGCCCGTCGTGGCCGGCACGCTGCTCGCCGTTCGCGTCCACGACGGCTACCAGGGCGGGGCGATGCGCAAGAAGATGCGGGACTACTGGGCCAAGAACATCGCGACCTGGAAGGATGCGCCGACGCCGGAGCTCGCGGCCGTGGACATGGCGCTGGATCTCGATCCGGCGCGGCACCGGCTCGCGGTCAAGGGCTGGTACGACGTGGTGAACCACACGAACGGCCCGCTGGCGCGCTTCCCGGTGACGGTGAACCCCGACTGGAAGGATCTGCGCTGGACGCTCGACGGCGAGTCGCTCGCGACCGAGAACCGCGCCGGCCTGCACATCGTGACGCTCAGGGCCCCGCTCGCCCCCGGCGGGAAGGCACGCCTCGGCTTCGCATACAGCGGTCACCAGCCGCTGGGCAACTCGAAGAACGGCGGCTCGGAGATGGAGTTCATCCTGCCCTCGAGCATCGTGCTCACCGCGCTCGGGAACCCGACGATGGCGCCGCAACTCGGCTACTTCAAGGAGGTGGGCGTCGAGGAGGACAAGAACAAGGCCGATCCGCGCGAGTGGCCCGCGGGCTGGTACGAGGGCACGACCCCGGCAGGGATCCCGATGGCCGGCGCCTGGTTCGACTGCCACCTCCGCGTGACCGTGCCGGCCTCGCTCGAGGTGAACGCCACCGGGGAGAAGGTGGCGGACGTGGTCGCGAACGGCCGCCGCGTGACCGAGTGGCGGAGCGACCATCCCGTCCGCATCTTCAACGTCGTCGCCGGGAACTGGCGCGTGAAGCAGCGGCCCGGCGTGGCCGTCTACTACGACGCGCGGCACCCCTACAACGTCGACGAGATCCTCGATGCGCTCGTCGCCGCGCGCCGCTGGTACGGCGAGTGGTTCGCGCCGTTCCCGTGGAAGACGCTCCGCCTCTCCGAGTTCGCGGGGCTGCCCACGTACGCGCAGGCGCCGCCCGGGAACATCACGTTCTCGGAGAACATCGGATTCCTTTCGCAGAGCAAGCCGGACGCGAACGCCGCGTTCTGGATCACCGCGCACGAGGCTGCGCACCAGTGGTGGCCGAACCTGGCGATGGTGGCCGACGGGCCGGGCACCGAGGTGCTCTCGGAGGGCATGGCGCACTTCTCGACCATCCTGCTGTGCGAGCAGGCGCGCGGCCTGGAGCAGCGCATGGCGTTCTGCCGCCAGATCGAGGACCGCTACGCCAACCGGCGCGTCAAGGACTCCGAGCGCCCGCTCGTCCAGCTCGACGGCACGCTGCCGGCGGACGGCCGCATCATCTACGACAAGGGCGGCTTCGCGCTCTGGATGCTTCATCGCCTGCTCGGCCGCGAGGCCGGGCTCGCGGCGCTGCGCGAGTACCTGGCGGCGTTCCGCGACTCGCGCGACCACGCCGCGCTCGAGGACTACCTCGCGGTGATGCGCCGCCACGCGGCGGACACGACCGCGTTCGACGCGTTCGCGAAGCAGTGGTTCCACCAGGTGGTGGTGCCCGAGTACAAGATCGACGACGCGATCGTGGTCCGCGCGGGGGATCACTGGGCGGTGCGCGCCACCGTGCGCAACACCGGCACGTCCACCATGCCGATCGAGGTGGCCGCCGTGCGCGGGGAGCGGTTCCCGCACGAGAAGCGGGATGCCGAGCGCTACGCCGACGCGCGCGGCACCCTGACGCTCGGAGCGGGCGAGTCGAAGACGGTTACCATCGCCTGCGCGTTCGAGCCCGAGCGCGTCGTGGTGGATCCCGACGTGACCGTGCTCATGCTCGAGCGCCAGAAGGCCGAGGTGAAGGTCAAGGTGAGCGCGGAGAAGGTGGCGATGCGGTAGGCGGTGCGGTCGCGTGGCGCCACGCGCTTCCCACGTTCCACACGCCGCCGGCGTAGAGCGCGTGCGGCTGGGTACCCGCGACGGGAGCGATGGCGCCGGCGTCGAGCTCGAGCCAGGGCCGCGGCGTCCACGTGGGGCCGAAGAGCACGGCGATCACCGGTGCCGCCCCGGCGGGCCCGTGCGTCCCCGGCATGCCGTAGAGCTCCGCGGCCCAGCCCAGCGTGCCCCGCACCGGGAGCCCGACCGCCGCCGTCCAGAGCGATGCGCGCACGGGCGAGGCCGAGCCGTCCCCGCTCCGCAGCGTGCCGCCGAGATTCAGATCGACTGACACGGGTCCGAACTCCTGGCTCGAGATCACGAGCAGCGAGCCGTCGGTCGTGCCCGTCCCGGTCCCGCGCCGGCCCGAGCCGGGCGTCGGGAGCTTGAGCGCGGGCTGGATCGCGAAATCCCCGAGCACGGGCGCCCCATCGACGAGCCGCCACTTGAGGGCGAGCGACAGGTCGCCGAGTCCCGAGCCGCTCGAGGGAGCGGCGGGATCGCGCAGCGCGTTGAGCGTGATCGCGAGTTGCGCTCGGCGGGAGAGCCCAAGCTTGGTGGTGGTGGCCGCGCTCTCCGTGCGCGTGCCGCCCGCGGCGCGGTCGCGCTCGACGCCGGCTTCGATCTCGACCCAGCCCGGCGCGACCGTGTGCGCGTGCGTCGCGAGCGTGGGCCGCTCGGGGAGCACGGCGTGCGGATCGGGGAGGTCGGCGGCCGCGGCGAGCGGGGCGGCGGCCATGGCGACCGCGCCCAGCATGCCCAACGCGCGCGTCGTGGCGCGCAGGCGTTCGACTGCCACACTTTCGCTCGCCCGGGGCCGGCCCGTGCGGGTGCCGTCGGATCGGTCCAACGATCCCCGCGCATTCTCTGCACGATCTAGGTCTGGAGCTTCTCCCGATCTCATTTGAGCGTGAACTTGACCGGTACGCCGATCCAGATCGCGACCGGCTTCCCCTCCCATAGCCCGGGCGTGAATTTCCACCGCATCACCGCGGCCTTCGCGGCATCGTCGAGCATGGCAATGGACTTCATCACGCGCACGTCGAACACCGTGCCATCCGTGCCCACGAGTGCCTGCAACACGACCGTGCCTTCGACATGAGCGTTGCGAGCCGCCGCCGGATACTGCGGAGCCACCTGCACGATCGGTCCAGGCGGCCGGTCAACGTTCACGGTCTCCTCCATTCTCGGCAACCCGGTCGTGTCGACGACGACCGAATCCGTGCCCGGGATCGGGCTTGCCGCAGCGGCGTGCGTTGGCCTCGCAGTGGGCGCCGACTGCGCGACGGGCGCCGACCGCGCGACGGGTGTGGGCTGCGCGGCGGGCGTGGGCTGCGCGGCGGGTGCCAGGGGCGGAGCGTACTTGGCCGGCGCCAGCGTTCCCTCGGGCGGGCTCGCCGACACCGGCGTGATCGCGTCGCGAAGCACGTCGGCGGGATGCGCGGACTTGCTCGCGTGCGCGCCACAGCCGCAGACGCCTGCGAGGCAAGCGGTGATCACGAACGCGTCGAACGCGGAACGACTCATGCCCGGCCTCACATCCGGTTCGGGTTGCGAAACAACAGCGACCATCCCACTGGCACGCGCCCCTCGGTCGAGTCGGCCACGGCGTCGTGGAGCCAGCCCGGTGTGCACCCGCTTCCGTCCGCTACTTCGCCCCCACCTTCGCCTCGGTGCGCAGCAGGTGGATCGCCAGCGAATCCGCGTCCTCGGCCGCCTCGCCGAGCGCCTCCATCATCGTCGGGTGGGCGTGGATCGCCTGCGCGATCGCCGACACGTCGAGGTCGGCGCCGATCGCGAGCGAGGCCTCGTGGATCAACTCGCTCGCCTTGGCGCCGAAGATGCTCGTGCCGAGGATCTGGCCGGAGCTCGCGTCGCCCACGATTTTCACGAACCCGGTCGTCTCGCCGTCGGCGATGTTGCGGCCGTGGGCGCGGAACGGGAACCGGCCGACCTTGACCGTGCGGCCCTCCGCCCGGGCCTCCGCCTCGGTGAGCCCGACGCTCGCGATCTCCGGGCTCGTGAACGTCGCCGCCGGCACCGCGCGCCAGTTCGTCTGCGCCGGGTGACCGGCGATGATCTCCGCGGCCGCCTTCCCCTGCGCGCTCGCGAAGTGCGCCAGCTGCTTGATGTCGGTGACGTCCCCGATGGCGTAGATGTTCGGCACGCTCGTCTGGAGCTTGTCGTTCACCGCGATCTTCCCGCGGTCGGCGCGCGAGATGCCGACCGTGTCGAGCCCCAACCCCTCGCTCCACGGCCGCCGTCCCGTCGCCACCAGGACGGTGTCCACGTCCAGCGTCTTTCCGCCCGAGAGCGTCAGCGTGAGCGAGCCGTCGGCGTTGTCGCGGCGGTCCTCGACCTTCGTCCCCAGGTGGAGTGCGATCTTCTGCTTCTTCATCTCGCGCTCGAGCGATGCGGAGATCTCCTCGTCCTCCGCCATCACCAGCCGCGGCAGCATTTCGATGACGGTCGTCTGCGTGCCGATCGCGGCGAAGAAGCAGGCGAACTCGCACCCGATCACCCCGCCGCCCAGGATGGCGACGCGCTTCGGCTGCTTCGTGAGATCGAGCGCCTCCTTGCTGCCGATGACGCGCTCGCCGTCGAGCGACCAGCCGGGCGGATTCCATGCGTAGGCCCCGGTGGCGAGGATCACGTGGTCGGTGGTGAGCTCCTCGCTCCCGCCCTCTTGCTTCGCCACCGCGATGCGATTCGCGGCCGTGAGCCGGGCGGTGCCCTTGTAAATGTCCACCTGGCGGCCGGACAGGAGTTGCTTCACGCCGCCCGTCAGCTGTTTCACGATCTTGTTCTTCCGCGCCACCAGCGTCGCCCAGTCGATCTGCGGCTCGCCGACGACGATGCCGTACTCGCGGGCGCGCTTGATCTGCTCGAAAAGGTGCGCGGTCACGATCCACGACTTGGTCGGGATGCATCCCCAGTTGAGGCACGTGCCGCCCAGCTCGTCCTTCTCGACGACGGCGGTCTTCAGGCCCATCTGCGCGGCACGGATCGCGGCCACGTAGCCGCCGGGTCCGGTGCCGATGACGACGACGTTGTAATGCGGCATGGCGGGACTCCCTCGGGTGCGGAGTTGCGACACGTCGGGACCGGGCCCAAGCCCGGTGGGAAGGTGAGATCGGTGCCCGCCACATTAGATGAACGGATGGCGTTCGGGAATCCGCGCGATTCCCCGCGGCCGCCCGGCCCTTTAGAGTCGCGGCCATGCGACGCTTGGCCGTCTTCGCCCGCTCTCCCGCTCCCGGCCGGGTCAAGTCCCGGCTCTCGCCCGCGCTGCCCGAGCGGTTGGCGGCAGCGCTCTACGCCGGGCTCCTCGCCGACGCGTTCGCGGCGGCGAGCGCGGCCGCGGTGGACGAGCGGCTCGTCTACTGGGCGGACGAGTCGGGCGCCACGCCGGCCGGCTTCCTCGCGCGCCGGCAGCCGAATGGCGACCTCGGCGAGCGGCTGCAGCACGCGTTTGCCGAACTCCTGCCGGGAGCGTCCGACCGGGCGCTCGTGATCGGCAGCGACACGCCTCCGCTCACCGCGGCGCACATCGATGGCGCGCTCGCGGCGCTCGAGACGCACGATGCGGTCCTGGGCCCCACGCGAGACGGCGGCTACTGGTGCGTCGGGCTCCGCCGCCCGGCGCCGGAGCTCTTCGCCGGCATCCCGTGGAGCACGCCCGACGTGTTCACGCGGACGCTGGCGCGAGCGCACGCCGCCGGGCTCGGCGTGGCCACCGCGGCCACGCTCGACGACCTCGACACGCCGGGCGACGTCGCGTGCCTGGTCG
>DATDEX010000352.1:0-4015 GCA_036522895.1 Candidatus Eiseniibacteriota bacterium
GGCCGTGCCGTTCGCCACCAGGTGCCCGGGCGTCTGCGTGTAGCCCAGGTTCGGCCCGATGTGCAGGCCCGCACCGGCGTCGAACCGCACCACCACGCCCGGCTCGATCGTCAGCGTCGCGTGGTCCCACACCCGGACGTCACAAGTGACCTGGTATGGGCTCGAGGCGGCGGACCACGTCGTGTTGGAGGTGATGTCGCCGCAGACGACTGTGTCTGCCTTCGCGTCCACGGGCAGCAGACAGGCGCCAAGCAGCGCCAACTGCGCGAGCAGGAGGATATGGAGCGGCGGGGCTCGATGCGGCCTCACGACGGACCTCAGCGGTGCTGGCGAGGGAGGCGGCCCCGGGGGTGGCCGAAGTGCGGCTTATCGAAAGCCGGACAAGTCTAAGCTCGGACTCGCTGACTCGTCAACGGTATGCGAAGGGAGCGGTTAGCATCGGGCATGGGTCCAGCAGCTTGTGGCACGAACTCGGCGGGAACCGCCAACCCGGGCTTAGGCGGGGCTTGTCCGACCGAGCGCGCCAAGTCTCCACGGATTCGCCGGCGACCCACTGCGGGTAGTCCGAGGCAACCTCTCAGTACGCGAGGGGTGCGGACCAACGGATCCCCGTCGCCTACCCGCCCCGCCTCAGTACGTAAAGTCGATCGTAAAGAACGTCGTCGGCACGCGTGACGTGAGCGTCTTGAAGTCGTCGCTCCGCCACACCCAGTTCCAGCGGAGCTGCGGGTAGAAGCCGCCGCCCAGGTAGAGCGCGAAGCCGGCGTCGGCGACGCGGTCGCGGTTCGCCTGCTCCCAGGCCCACGCCGCGTCCGTGAACAGCGAGCCGTGGAGCGTCGGAAGCTGCCAGGGTGCGGGCACCGCCAGCACGAGCCGGCGCAGCAGGGGGAAGCGCGCCTCGACCTGCGCGTTCGCGACCTTCAACCCCGAGATGATGCGGCGCTGGTTGATGCGCAGGTGCATCGGGCCGCCCAGGTAGCCGCGCTGCGCGTCGGCGCCGAAGCTCTCGAGAATCTGGCCGCGGGCCGCGAGCACGACGCGGCGGAGCGGCTGGCGGTAGTGCCGCACCTCGGCGAGCACGGTGCCGTAGTCGGCGCGGCCCGAGGTCATGTCGCGCGTGAAGCCGCCGGTCAGGTTCAACCGCGTCCCGCCCACGGGACCGTCGTACCACCAGCGCGAGTCGTCGTGCACGAACGAGAGGAAGTTCGACACCAGGTCGACCGTCTGGATCGAGCCGTTTCGGAGCAGGTGGCTCGTCGCGTGCCGCACCTGCATCGAGGCCTCGACGCGCGTGAACGCGCTGAACGGGTAGCTCACCAGGCCGAGGAGCCCGAGCCGCTTTTCCCTCCGCACGACGTCGAAGTCGGGATCGTAGAGCCGCGTGAGCCGGAAGAAGCCGAGCCCGTAGTTCAGGCGCCGCGACTGGTTGATGTAGGTGACCCCGCCCTCCCAGCCGTCCCAGAAGTTGCCGAACTGCTCGGAGTCGTTCGCGAGCGAGATCAGGAACTGCTCGTTCCCCAGGAGATCGCTCACCGCGACCTGCCCCACCCCGCCGCCGCCGAAGCCGGGATCGAAGAACACGCCGTTCTGCACGAGATCGAGCGACAGCCGCCGCTGGTAGGAGAGCGGGCGCGCGTCGTCCGCGATCGCGGGGAGCGCCGGCGAGCGCGCGGGCTCGCCCTCGGGCTCGGCCGCGAGCGAATCGGGTGTCACGCGGATCGAGTAGGTGTGGAACGAGACGGCTTCCTGCGCGGTGAACAGCAGCCCCTTCCCGTCGGGGAGCCAGTCGGGGTCGGTCGCCACGCCCTGGAGTCGCGTCACGCGCCGCGCCTCGCGCGAGGGCACGGCGGGCCGCAGCCAGAGGTCGCTCGTGCCGCCGCGCGTCGAGCGGTAGGCGAGCCACTGCCCGTCTGGCGAATACGCGGGCTGGCGGTCGTCCCCCGCGGGCGGATGGCTCACGACCTCGGGCCGGCCGCCCGCGAGCGGCATCCGCCACAGCGAATAGCGCCCGCCCAGGTCGCCGCGGTCCGAGGCCCACGCGACCCAGGCGCCGTCCGGCGAGATCGCCGGCTCGACGTCGTCGAAACCGTCGTGCGTCAGGCGCTCGAGCAGGACCTCGCCGGTCGACCACGAGGCGCGGAACAGGTCCTGCTGCCCGTCGTAGGCCTGCGCCGCGAAGACGACCGAGCGGCCATCCGGGGCCAGCGCGGGGTCGTGGATCGCGACCAGCTCGGGGAAGTCGAGCCGGCGGAGGATGTGGTCGCTCGCCGGATCGAGCAGGTAGAGCGCGTCGCGCCCGCCGCGCTTCGCGGTGACCGCGATGAGCCCGGAGCGCGAGGCCGACGGGCGATTCTGGAACAGGTGGAACGACTCGAACGCGGCGCTCGTCCCGCCGCGCAGGAGCCGCCGTTCGTGGCGGAGCGAGTCGCGCACCGGCTCGCTCACCATGAGGTCCACCGTGCCCTCGCCGACCTCGAACCAGCAGAAGCGGAGCGCGGTGTCGGCGCTCGCGTGGCCGGGCAGCGCGCGCGGCGCCAGGTTGAAGCGGCTCTCCTGGCGGTAGGGCCGCGCCACCTCACGCGCCCGGGTCGTGGTCGCCACCTCCGGGAAGTAGCGCTTCTCCAGGCCTTCGAACCACTCGTGGTCGGCGTCCTCGAGCTTCCGCCCGAACGTGATCTGGAACGCGGTCGGGAAGTCCTCGGCGCGCCAGACGTTCTCGAACAGGTCGAAAATCCGCGCGTCGCCGTACCGCTCGGAGAGCCAGATGAGGAACGCCTGGCCCTCCTTGTACATCTCCACCGACCCGGTGATGGGCTCGCTCTCGGTGAGCGGGTAGGCCATGCGCGAGAGCACCATGTCGCGCAGCAGGCCCTCCGCGTCGGCATCCCAGGTCGTGCCGCAGTACTCGGCGATCCCCTCGGTGAACCACAGGTCGGGCATCCAGGAGACGACGCGCTTGTGCTCCTTCATCACCGCCATCAGCTTCGTGAACATGTACCAGTGCGTGAGCTCGTGCCGCGTCACCCACTTGAGCCGCGCCCACGAGCCGTTGTGCGGCAACAGCACGCGGCCCTTGATGAGCTCGGTGAGCCCGCCCACGGACTCGCTCAGGAGCTCGGGGGTGGCGTTCGTCTGCTGGAAGAGGTGATGCGTCGAATAGAAGAGGAGCGGCACCTTGGAGCGCGGCCGGATGCGGAAGCGGCGGTCGTACTCGACGGTGACGCTCTCGGCGAACGAGGCGAGCGAGCGTGCGAGGCTCTCCTCTTCCGCGTAGTAGTGGAGGCGGAGGTGCGGCGTCTCGAGGACGGCCCACTCGAGCGGCTCGTAGTGCACCTTGTTCTTCCCGAACGACTGCGCCGCGGCCGGTCGCGCCCCCGCGGCGGCGAGGCACGCGGCGGCGCACGCGACGATGCTCGCGGATCGCAGCCAGGAGGTCAGTCGCGCGAGGTGCATGCGCTCCCCGGGTTCGGGTGGGTCAGGCGCCGCGCGGTCCCGGTCCGCGCAGCACGTCGTCGAGTGTGTACCAGCCGGGGGGCGCGGTGGCGACGAAACGTGCCGCCGCGAGCGCCCCGTGCGCGAACGCGGCGCGGTCCTGCGCCACGTGCCGCAGCTCGAGCCATTCCCCCTCGCCCGCGAGCAGCACCTGGTGGTCGCCCACCCACGTGCCGCCGCGCACGGCGTGCATGCCCACCTCGGCCGCGGGCCGCGCCCCGACCTGGCCCTCACGACCGTGGCGCACCGCTCCGGCCGGGAGGCCGCGCGCCGAGCGGACGTCGGCGGCGAGCGTCAGGGCCGTTCCCGAGGGGCTGTCCTGCTTCATGCGGTGATGGCGTTCCACGATCTCCACGTCCCAGCCCTCCGGGAGCACCGCGAGCGCCGCGCGGAGCGCCACCCGCAGCGCCGCGATCCCGAGGCTGAAGTTGCTGGCGCGCAGCACCGCCACGCGCTTCGCCGCCGCCCGGAGCGCCGCCTCGTCCTCGGCGGCGAGACCGGTGGTGCCGGTCACGAGCGCCGC
>DATDEX010000353.1:0-17045 GCA_036522895.1 Candidatus Eiseniibacteriota bacterium
GCGGCGAGCACGAGCCGCGCGCCCTGCGCGCCGGCGAGGCGCGCGAACGCGGCACCGATGCCGGCGCTCGCGCCGGTGACGACGATCGTCTTTTCGAGCGGCACGGATGGGGTTCCCTGGCTCATGGCTCGCGTCTCCCAAGTGTCGGCCGACGGCGGATGTCGTGCGTGCGCGCCCGCCTCCGAGCCTGAAGCATACGGCCGCCCGCGCGCGGCGGGAAGGCGGTCACGCGCTCGCCGGGTGACATGCGCGCGAGTCGCAAGCTAGACTCGTTCAGCCGCCTCGCGCGTGCGCCCCGAGCCTCACCGGGAGCCCGCTCATTTCCCGGCCCGGAGGTCCTCGATGGCGCGCCGCATCCCGCACCCGCTGCTCGTCGCGTTGCTCGGCGCGGCGCTCGCCGCCGCGCCGGCCCTCGCTGCCCGGCGCGCGCTGTTCGACAACTTCCACGCCGAGCAGGCGGGGAACGCGGACTGGGTGATCGACGACAACCAGCCGACCCCGGTGCCGGACCAGTCCCTGATCGTGGCTTCCACCCCGCGTACCTACTGGACGGGCGCGATTTCGTCGTGGGGCGTGGACCTCGTCAAGCGGGGCTTCAGCGTGACCACGAACACCACCGCGCTCACGTACGGCAACGCCGCGAACCCGCTCGACCTCGCGAACTTCGACGTGCTCATCGTGCCCGAGCCGAACACCTTGTTCAGCGCCGCCGAGGCCGGCGCGATCCTCGCGTTCGTGCACGACGGCGGCGGGCTCGTCGCGGTGAGCGATCACGATGGCTCGGACCGGAACGGCGACGGCTTCGACTCGCCGAAAATCTGGAACGCGTTCGATCCCGGTCACCTGCTCGGCGTCCACTGGGGCAGCACGGGCGATGCGAACAACAACATCGTCCAGACCTCGACCAACGTGAACCCGGCGCCCGCGGACAGCGTCACGCAGGGCCCCGAGGGCGCGGTCACGGCGCTCGAGTTCCACAACGGCACCACGCTCACGCTCTTCCCCGCGGACAACCCCACCGTGCGCGGCGAGGTGTGGATGCTCGGGCTCGCGCAGAGCAGCACCACGGGGCTCATGGCGGCGTCCGCCCAGTACGGGAGCGGCCGCGTGTTCTTCGCCGGCGACAGCTCGCCGATCGACGACGGCTCGGCGAATCCCGGCAACACGAGCATTTTCGACGGCTGGGGCGAGGGTGGCGGGGCCGACAGCGTGTTGTTCGTGAACGCCACGCTGTGGGCCACGCGTCGTGCCCCGACCGCGGGCGTCGGCGACGAGGGCGCCCCGGCGCTGGCGCTCGCGCGCCCCGTGCCGAACCCGGCGCGCGGTTTGGCGGAGTTCACGTTTTCGCTCCCCGCCGCGGGTGAAGCCCGGCTCGAGATCGTGGACGTGACCGGACGCCGCGTCTGGGTGCGCCGCGAGGTGCTGGCCGCCGGGGCGCACACGTGGCGCTGGGACGGCCGCGACGCCGCCGGCCGCGCGCGCGGCGCGGGACTTTACCTGGTCCGGCTCGCGACGCCGTGGGGAACGCGCCGCACGCGCCTCGTCTGGGTGCGATAGCCGCCGCGGCCGTCGCGAAGGCCCCGGACGCCGGTGTGTTTTCCCGCCCGAGCGGCCGATAACCCCGGGGACCCAGGAGGTCCCCCATGGAGAGCAGGTTCCGAACGTTCGGTCGGATGCTGTGCGCGAGCCTGGTACTCGCGGTGCTGGCGACGGGTTGCGCGGGCCCCTCGAAGCTCGCCGAGAAGAGCGAGGAGAAGCTCGCGGGTGGCGACATCTGGAAGGCATGGCAGCTCGCCACGCGCGCGCTCGACCGCGAGCCCATGAACCCGCGCGCGAAGAGCGCGGCCGCGTCGGCCGGCCAGGTGATCAGCGACGACTGGCAGCGCCGCATCCACGCGCTCGCGCAGGTCGACAGCGTGCGCGCCGCCGAGCAGGTGCTGGAGTTCACGTCGTTCCGCACGAGCGCCGCGACCTACACCGACATCGGCGTGCCGGCCACGTGGGCGGCCGACGAGCACGCGCTCCGCCGCGCCGCCGCGAACGTGCACTACCTGCAGGGCAAGCAGGCGCTCGCCGCGCACCGGCCCAAGGCCGCGTTCGACGGATTCCACGAGAGCGAACGCTTCCTGGCCGGCTACCGCGACGCCTCCCGGCTGGCCGACGGCGCGTACGCCCAGGCGCTGACGCGCATCGCCGTGCTGCCGTTCGCCTGCGCCGGAAGCAACGACGGCTCCGGCCGCGAGATCGGCGATCAGTGGCGTGACGCGCTCGCCGACGCGCTCGCGCCGCCGCATGCGCGCTTCACGCGTGTGCTCGGCGCGGACGCCGTGGCCGGGAAGATGACCGTGTCGCAGCTCGGCCGGCTCTCGCGCGAGGAGGCCGTGCGCATCGGCCGGAAGAGCGGCGCCCAGCGGGTTGTGTGGGGTGCGGTCGGACCGGTGAGCTCCGAGACGCATGTCCAGTTCTTCCGCGACACGATCGCGCGCCGCATCGTCCAGAAGGGCGCGGACGGCCAGGTGAGCGTGCGCTGGGTGGACGTCCCGATCGAGGTCGTGGCGCGCGTGCGCGACGTCCAGGTCGACGTGGACTACGAGGTGATCTCGACGATCGACGGCACGACGCTCGTTCACCAGCACGCACCGCGCACGACGCGCGCCCGGGTGGTGTGGACGTCGTTCGCGCCCGCGGGCGAGCTCGCGAACTACTCCCTCGTGTCCGACCAGGTGCGCACCGCGAGCCCGGAGCACGCGAAGGACGTCGAGATGCGCTGGAAGACGGTTTGCGGCGAGACCACCACGCTCCAGCAGGTGCTCGCGGCGCGGCGCGAGGCCCGCGGGGACTCGGGCTACGATCGCGGCTCGCTCGGCCGGTTCATGGCCGGGGCGGCGTTCGTGTTCCTCCAGGACCTGCCGCCCGCGCAGGACCTGGCACTCGCGGCCGTGAAGACCGGATGGCAACCGCTCGTGCAGGACCTGACGCGCCTCGACGCCGTGGACGACGTGGACCTGGGCGCGGCCGCGAGCACCGACGAGAACTGAGCCCACGAGGTAACACGGAACGGGATCCGAGAACGAGGAACGACGACGTAGGTCAAGAGCGAGCGAAGCCGAGCGGTATCGAAAGCCGAGCGGTATCCAACGTCGCCGGCGTGGCCCATGTGGGCACGCCGGCGTCGGTGCTTTCGGCGTGCATGACGGCACCGCAAGGGACCTCGTTGCGCACGATGCTTGCAATGACGCCCGCGGCACGCCCCCGCTCGGAGCACCCTTGCTCGCTCGCGTGCGCACCGCCGCGCTGTGGGGACTCGACGCGTTCCCCGTGGACTGCGAAGTGGACGTGGGCCCGGGCCTGCCCGGCTTCGTCATGGTGGGCCTGCCCGACGCGACCGCCCGCGAGGCGCGCGATCGGGTGTGGCCCGCGCTCCGGAACGTCGGGCTCGCGCCGCCCGATCGGCGCGTGACCGTAAACCTCGCCCCCGCCGATCGCCGGAAGGAAGGCGCCGCGGCGGACCTGGCGCTCGCGGTGGGCCTGCTCGCCGCGACGGGCCAGGCGCCGATGGACCGGCTCGCGGATGCCGCGGCGCTCGGCGAGGTCGCGCTGGACGGCAAGCTCCGGGGCACGCGAGGCACGCTGTCGCTCGCGGAGTGCCTCTGGCGCTCGGGCGCGCGCACGCTCGTGTGCGCCGAGGAGGCCGCGCCCGAGGCGGCGCTCGTCGAGGGGTTGCACGTGCACGCGGTGCGCAACCTCACCGAGGCGGTGGGCTGGCTCCGCGACGCCGTGCTGCCGCGCGTCTCCCCCGCGCCACCCGACCCGCAGGCCGAGAAGCACGAGGATCTCTCGGACGTTCGTGGCCAGGCGATCGCGCGCCGCGCGCTGGAGATCGCCGCGGCGGGCGGACACCACGTGCTGCTCGTGGGTCCGCCCGGCTGCGGGAAGACCATGCTCGCGCGCCGCCTGCCCGGGCTCCTGCCGCCGCTCGAGCCGAGCGAGGCGCTGGTGGTGACGCGACTCCACTCGGCCAGCGGCCTGCGCACGCCCGGGCGCGGCTTGATGCGCGTGCGGCCGTTCCGGGCGCCGCATCACTCGCTCTCGCGCGCCGGCCTCGTGGGCGGCGGCAATCCGCCGCGCCCGGGCGAGCTGTCGCTCGCGCATCGGGGGGTGCTGTTCCTGGACGAGCTCTCGGAGTACCAGCGCGCGCTGCTCGACGCGCTCCGCGAGCCGCTCGAGAACGGCGAGGTGGCGATCGCGCGCGCGGGCTCGCATGCCCGCTTCCCCGCCCGGCCCTTGATCGTCGCGGCCATGAATCCCTGCGCCTGTGGCTGGCTCGGGCATCCCAAGCGACCGTGCAAGTGCGGGCCGCGCGACCTCCAGCGCTACGCCGCGCGCGTCAGCGGCCCCGTGCTCGACCGGCTCGATCTCCAGATCGAGGTCACGCCGCTCTCGTCCGACGAGCTCATGGCGGCTGCGCCGGGCGAATGCTCGTCAGAAGTCCGCTCGCGGGTACTCGCGGCTCGCGAGGTGCAACGCAAGCGCGGCTGGTTGAACGCGCAGCTCCCCGCGCCGCTCCTGCGCGAGCACTGCATGCTGGATGCCGCGGGGAGACAGCTAGTGGCCGACGCGATCGACCGCGGCGGCATGAGCGCGCGCGCCGTGCACCGCGCGTTGCGCGTGGCGCGGACGATCGCGGATCTCACGGGCGAGGAGCACGTGGGTGCGATGCGGCTCGCGGAGGCGCTGCAATATCGGGCGTACGAGGCGAGACACAATCCAGCGTTGTGAACGTCGTGCGTGGGTGCGCCGCTCTACTTCACGACCACCATCTTTCTCGTGGCTCTGAGCGTGCCGGCCTCGAGACAATAGAGATAGCATCCCGCTCGCAGCCCATCCGTGCGAACGCTCACCTGATGCGGGCCCGCGGATTGAAAGACGTGAGAAAGGACCGACGCGCTTCGGCGGCCCTGCAGGTCGAAGATAGTCAAGCTCACCGACAGGGCGGCAGGAATCGAGTACCGCACAAGCGCGGAACTGATCGCCGGGTTTGGGGCGCTCTGCGCAAGCAGGAGCCGCGACGAGATTGGCCGCGGGACCGAGGGTCTCGGCCCGATTGCAGCCAACGCCACTTGTGGCCAAGGCCCCATGTGTCCAAACGCGCCCCCCACGTAGACCGTGCCACCGCTCTCAGCGAGCGCCCACACCGGACCGTCCGGATGGGGGTATTCAAGCCGCACAGCGCCCGTCCGGGCGTCCATGGCCGCGAAGTAATCGCGGGACTCCCCCGAGACCCCGGAAAAGAACCCACCCGCAAACACCGTGCTGTCGCTCGCCACGAGCGCCTCGACCTCGGCGTTCCCGTTCGGGCCGAATGCGTTCGGAGCCCACGGGGTCACAGAGCCGGATCGATCGACGGCAGCGAGGAAGTCTCGCGGAAGCCCGCCCACGGTGTGAAAGAAACCGCCGATGTAGATGGTCCCATTCAGGAGGGCAATGGCGTCCACGAGCCCATCGGTGCCGGGATTCCACGGCGTGGCCTCGCCCGTGACCGGGTCAACGGCGGCGATCGATCTCCGCGGTTGGCCACCCATTGTCAGATAATCCCCACCGACATAGATCACGGAGTCGGTAACCGCGACCGCATACATGTCGCCGCCGGCATTCGGTGTCCATGCAGTGGCGAGCCCGGTCGAAGTGTCGATCGCGGCAAGGCCGCGGATGAAGCGGCCTCCGATTTGGCTGAAGAGCCCCGCGGTGATCACCGCACCACCCAGAGGCGCCATCGACCACACCGAACCGTTGGCACTCGGATCCCAGGGAGTGGCCCTGCCCGTGACGGGGTCCAACGCGGCAATGCCAAAACGCACCTGGCCGCCGACGGATCCGAAGTATCCACCCACGTAGATCTTGCCTCCATGAACGAGCAAGCTCTGCACGTAGTCGTCCGGGTGGGGGTCCCAATCGGTTACATGGCCCGTCAGTTCATCGATCGCGGCAAGGCCGGGGCGGAGCACCCAGTCGCGTACGGAAGTGAACTGACCGCCGACAAAGACCACGTTCCCTTGCAAAGCAAGCGCGAACACGACGTCGTTCGTGAGCGGGTCCCAAACCAGTTTCTCCGCTGTCCGCACGCTCAGTGCTGACGCCTGGCCGCTAACCTTTCCTCCGATCGAATCGCACGGCCCCGCGACGAGCAGCGTGTCCCCCGAGAGCGCCATCGAAAGGAACTCAGGGCCAAGCCTCGTCTGGCGGAAGGCGCGGGGATCCCAGCCCGTTGCAAGCCCGCTGCGCACGTCCAGTTGCGCCAAGGATTGGCGCGCCTGACCGCCGATGTGCGTGAAGGACCCGGCAACGAAAAGAGATTCGCCACTGAACAGCATGGCGTTGATGTGCGGGCCGAAATCCAGCGAGGAGGGCGGTTGGCGGTCGACCCGCGCGTTCCAAGTGTGCACCGCTCCGGTAGAAGCCCCGACCGCCACTACGCAACGA
Source organism: Candidatus Eiseniibacteriota bacterium (assembly GCA_036522895.1). Classification (GTDB taxonomy): domain Bacteria; phylum Eisenbacteria; class RBG-16-71-46; order RBG-16-71-46; family RBG-16-71-46; genus JAIOPA01. Next base: position 6,481 of record DATDEX010000353.1, read on the forward strand.
TGCGTATCGGCGTCCGCCGTCCAAAAGTATCCGCCGATGAACAGCGTGGTGTCGTGCATCGCCAGGGCGTTAACGCGGTCATCGAGATTCACCTGCCAGGGCGTGGGCGCTCCGCTGGCCAGGTCCACCGCGGCGACAAACGACCGGGGTTGTCCTGCAACAAACGAAAACCATCCGCCGACGTATAACAATTGACCGCTGGCCACGAGAGAGGTGACGCGGCTGTTGATGTCGCACGTCCACGGCAGCGGTGTGCTACTCGACGGGCTGAGTGCGACGAGATGCGCACGCGGCTCGCCCCCGACGAAGTTGAAGTCGCCGCCTACGTAGACGACCCCTCCCGCAAGTGTGATCACGCCTACCTGGAGGTCCGGGTCTGGTGCCCATGCAGCCACGCTCCCATCGGGAAGGATGTGAGCGAGATTGGCCCGCGGCTGCCCACCGACATAGGAGAACAGCCCGCCGATGTACCATCCACCCTGGCCATCCGCGACCACCGTGTATACCCGCCCTACGACCCGGGGATAACTCGGCAGCGGCGCGGCAGTATGAGCGTCGCACGGCACCCCTCCGCCCGTGGAAGGCCCGACGTAGAGAAAGCTGCCGCCCAGGTACAGCGTATGCCCAAGCTTGCCGATGGCGAGCACATGATCGCCGGGGCTGAAGCACCAGAGCGTGGTGTCCACGGCTTGGGCGCGCGCGGATCCGTGGACGGCGACCACCAGCCCCAGCCAGACCCACAGCGCCCGTATTGCGATCGAGCCGTGGTGCGTCGCTGGGCTTGCCTTCCGCCGACCAACTGGGGCCGCCTGAGCCATTCCGCTCACAGCCAGCCCCAGCCGCTCGGGGTGTCGCACGCCACCTGGGTTGCGTGTCTAGCGGACGATCGGAACACGAACCACCATGGCGCGGTTCGAACCCGTCAGTCGAGCAAAGTACATGCCCGTTGAAACGCGTTCACCGCCGTCCTTGCGACAGTCCCATGCGAACTCGCGCCGCCCCTGCGTGGCGCGACCGTCACTCAGGTTGCGGACGCTTCGGCCCAGGAGATCGTAGATGACGAGCTTCGGGGTCATCACGCTCGCGGACTCGAGGGTGAAGCGCACGAGGTCGGCCCGTGGTCGATACGCCGTCAGATAGAAGCGCAGGCCAGCTTGGCCTGGTCTGTCCCCCACGCTCAAATTCGAGGGATGTACGAAGACGAACTTATGACCCGTGGTATCCCAATGCATCTGGGTGATGCCTATACCTATCGGCCCGCGGTAGGCGGCGAAGTAGTGGATGGGTCCGATCTGGAGGTGCTCGGCGGCTTGCCACGCGATGACACTCGCATCGTTGGCCGTGTAGGAGTACAGCGAATCGAGGCCCGGCCACGCGGCGGCGGCGGTGTTGGTCACGCTGTCACCAGGCGTCTCCGTCAGGAAGTACGTCGACCTGAACCCCTGCAAGTCGTAGTTGGCGTTCGCGACAAACATTCGCCACGCACCCGTGAGGGAATCCTGGACAACGAGGGGAGACTCCAGCGCACCGGTGATCTCCGCGAAATGAGTGTGGTCGGTCGCGAGGTACTTGCCACCATCCTTCCACTGGTTGAGCGTACCCGGTTCGTTCCGGGCGACACCGATCGCGTACTTGGGATGCAGAATGCGGTCCTCACCCGCATTGAACAAGAGATAGCGCCCTGGGTAGGTCGCCTCGTTGGGGTCTGGCATGACGAAGGCGTCGCGGAAGCTGACACTGGGCTTTTCAACGCCAACTGAGTCTGCCCATTTCGTGTCGGCCGCCCTGTACACCGGCGTGTGATTACGGTTCCAAGTGATGTTCGTCGTGCCAAGCATCGAGGTGGTCGCGTAGCCGATGCTCTCGTTCCCGAGCGAGTCGACGCCCGTGTAGAACATGTAGGTAAGATTGCCGATCTGCTGGATTGACGGCGCCCAAACTTTCATCTTGTCCCAACCGACGCCGCTCGGACGGAAGGCGTTCAGGTCCACAGTCCAGTCGCCTCCGAGGGTGTCACACCACGCGTGCGCGATGATGCTGTCGGCTTTCGTCGCGTTCACGACGCGGATGTAGAACAGGTGAAAGGCGCCTTTCCAAGCGTGCATCGGGTTCGTCGGGTCGGGCACCGAGTTGTGAAAGAAAGCGAAATCGTGGCAATAGACGGCTGGGTAAGCAGGGTCCGTGAACAGGATGGTGTCCGTTGTCGCGCTGACGGCGACGAGATCCGTCGGTTCGGCGGGGAAGTCGTCCACCCCGATCCCGGAGGGACTCTCGACCTTGACGATTGCCCTCGGCAGCTTGGCGGGCACATCAGCACTTCCCGTGAGCCGCGTGGCATTCTGCGAACCGATCACGAGCGGCACGCTCCAGAGCCCGTCTGCCGCCCCCACCGTCATCGTCTCCACATCGGCAAGTCCCACGCCGACGGCCGTGACCTCAAGAGATGCCGTCGCATGGTTGCTGCTGGTGCTGAGAATTGAAGGTGGGTAGTTGCCATCGACCCCCCCATTGTACACGACCTCGTTCGACTCGATCACCGAATCCGGATTGGCACGAGCCAGTGCGACGACCTTGAGTTTGCCCTTGGTCCCGGCCACGAGGTCGACGAGGTAGTAGCCAGACAACGCCGGGTTATCCTCAGCCGAGCAGAAGTGAGCAGTCACCTGGTTCGCCGCGCTGTCCGCCCGAGTCGAAAGCGGATCGACCGATGAGACTCTTGCCGTGTCCATCTCGCAGGCGGTCAGCGAGTCGAACGGGGCGACCTGGATTCCCACCGAGTCCGCGACCCACACCAGCTTCCATGCATCGGGAAGAACGCCTTCGGCCGAATCGGCCTGGACCACCAGCGTCGCACGAACGTTCGAAGTGACGCTCAGGGTGGTGGCCCCACCGGCCCATCGCAGCTGGATAGCCGGAGCTTCGCGGGGTGTCACGAGTTGGGACAGAAACATGAGGATTGCCAGGCTGATGTGGCGCGTCTTGAGCCGTGCCGACGAGAACACACGTGTGCCCTCCCAGGCGGAACCGAGTCTTGCCGACACGGATCTCTCGGAGGAGGGCCAGCAGGCACCGGCTCAATTCACTGGGCGCCCTCGCGCTCGAGATGCTCACGCGAACGAGCGTGAGCGCCGAGCCAAGTTCGGAAGCACGCGAGAAGTGACTGAGCATGAACGGCCCCCTGCGGTGTGCTGGATCCGCCCGAGTCCAATGCGGCCTGATCGCGCGCGCCTCGGAAACACAACAAGAGAGCGCGCTTGCGTGATGGACACGACAGGGGGTCGTGTACGAGCGAGAGTAGGCGCGTGCCCCCCCTGCCCCCAGTCAAATCGCCTTCGTCGGCATGGTCCGTTGGTGGTCAGCCGGTGGTCTACTCTTCGTCGAGCAGCGTCATGATGAGCGCCATCACGCGGGTGCTCGGCCTCCTGCGACCAAGTTCAAAGTCGATGATCGTTCCTTCGTCGATCCCAGCCGTGGCAGCCAATTCGGTCTGGGTCAGTCCGTGCCGGCGTCGGTGAGCGCGGAGTCGCTCTGCCGGTGTGGTTGCGGCCGCCGACGGGTCGCGCCCCAGGAAGGCAATGATGCGAGGCCAGTGGCGAATCGAGGGCGGGCAACGACCGAGTTCCCACCCGGCAACCGTCCCCGGGGTGACCTCGCATCGTTCGGCGAGGATGCGTTGCGCGAGCCCGAGGTCGAACCGGCACTTCCGGATATGGTCCCCGAGCGTCCGAGGCTCGCGCGGGTAACCGCTTGGCAGGACCCGAGGTCTGGGCGCATTTAGGCGGAGGCAGGTAAAACGCAACGCAACCCTGCGCCTGTGGCTGGCTCGGGCATCCCAAGCGACCGTGCAAGTGCGGGCCGCGCGATCTCCAGCGCTACGCGGCGCGCGTCAGCGGCCCCGTGCTCGACCGGCTCGATCTCCAGATCGAGGTCACACCGCTCTCGTCCGACGAGCTCATGGCGGCGGCGCCGGGCGAATGCTCGTCAGAAGTCCGCTCGCGCGTGCTCGCGGCCCGCGAGGTGCAACGCCAGCGCGGCTGGTTGAACGCGCAGCTTCCCGCGCCGCTCCTCCGCGAGCACTGCGGGCTGGATGCCGCCGGGCGACAGCTGGTCGCGGACGCGATCGACCGCGGCAGCATGAGCGCGCGCGCCGTGCATCGTGCGCTGCGCGTGGCGAGGACGATAGCGGATCTCACGGGCGAGGAGCACGTGGGTGCGATGCGGCTCGCTGAGGCGCTCCAGTATCGGGCTTACGAGGCGCGGCACTCGGGCGCGGACTGAGTGGCGGCGCATCCGCCGCGCGGCTCAGAACCTCCGCGCGCTCATCGAACCACCACCAGCCGAGCAGTCCGCGATTCGCGCCCGAGTTCGAATCGCATGAAGTAGAGCCCGGGGGCGAGGCTCTGCAATCCGCACGAGAGCAGGTGCTCGCCCGGCGCGTACGACTGCTCCGGGCTGGCCCACACCTCGCGGCCCTGCACGTCCACCAGCCGGAACCTCGCTCGCAGGGTTTGTCGGAGCGAGAATCGGAGGTCGGTCCGAAGCCTCGCGGGGTTGGGCCCTAGCGCGAACGACACGAGGCCGCCGCGACCTGTTCCCGGATCGACCGACGCGATGCCCGCGCCGATCGAGAACGCGAGGTTGCTCAGGTCGTTCCCGGCGTTTCCGGCGAAGTCGTGCGCGGTGACGCGAAGCCACGCCCCCGAAACGACCGCGGGGCCGCTCACCAGCCACTCGTAGTGTCCCGTGTTGCGAACGCCCGCCGCGAGCAGGGCCCACGGGCCGCCCGAACCCGTCCGGGAGAGCTCGAGATCCACCGACGCGACCCCCGAGGGATCGCTCGCGGTGTATTCGAACCGATACGTGGTCGCGATCGTCAGATACTCGCCCCCGTTCGCGGCCACCACGCTGACCGCGGGCCCCGCAAGGTCCGGCCCGCCCACGTGCCCGACATTGGCCGTCGGGCTCCCCGCGAGCCTGCCGAAGCGGCCGCCCACGTAGAGCGAGCTCGCGTCGCCCGCGAGCGCGAACACCTCGGCGTCCGCGACCGGCATGCCCGTCACGAGCGTGCCCGAGAAGCGGCCGACCCGGCCCAGGAACGCCGTGGGCTGGCCCGCGATGAACGAGAACTCTCCCCCGACGAGCAGGTTCGGCCCGTCGATCACCAGCGCTCGCGCGGGGCCGAACGCGGCGGGAGCCCAGCCGAGGAGCGAGCCCGTCGACGCGGAGACGGCGGCGAGACAGGTGCGGTTCTGGCCGCTCACCTGCGAATAGTCGCCCCCGATGTAGAGCGTGTCGCTACGGGCGGCGAGCGACTGCACGGCGTTGCCCGCGACGCCGGGATTCCACGCGAGCACGGCACCCGTGGATCCATTGACCGCGGCGATGTTCGCGCGGGGCTGACCGCCGGCGTCCGAGAGGCCGCCGCCCACGAACACCGTGGTGCCCTGCACCAGCAGACAGTTCACCGAGCCGGGGACGTTGCAAGTCCAGCCCGCGACCGGGGTGCCGGCGAGTGTGTCCACCTGCGCGAGATTCACGTGGCTCACGCCCGAGATCGAGCTGTAGAGCCCGCCCACGAGGAGCTTGTCCTGGTAGAGCGCGAGCGACGCCGCGGAGCCCGCGGCGGTGGAAAGCGTCGGCCCGAGATCCGGGTGCCACGCCTGCGCCTTCCCGCTCGCCGAGTCGATCGCGGCGAGCGACTTGCGCAGCTGCCCGCCCGCGTGCGTGAAATAGCCGCCGAGATAAACCGCGTGATTCGTCGGCAGGATCGCGGCCACGCTGGGCACGATCGGAAACGCCTCGTCGACGGCGAGTCCGGGATCCCAGCTCCGCGGTATCCCCGTGGTGCGGTCGAGCGCGGCGACGGCGACCTGGCGCTGGCCGCCGGCCGAGACGAGCCTGCCCGCGAGCACGGCTCCCGTGGCCGACACGCTCAACGTCGCGACCGCCGCGACCTCGCCCGTCGGGGCGGCCACGCCGAGCACGCGCCAGGCCGGATCGAGCGCACCCGTCGAGGTGACGACCCGGACCACCAGCGGCTTCGCCGCGCCGCCGAGCTGGACCGCGAACGGGGGCGAGATCCCGAGGTACGCGAACGACCCACGGATCGTCATCGCGCTCACGTCCCCGTCGATCGAGCTGATGTCCGGCGTCAGCGCGAGCGAGGCACCCGTCGTCGTATCCAGGACGGCGATCCGATTGCGGAGCTCGCCATTGACCAGGAAGAAGCCCCCGCCGATCCAGAGCCCGCTGCCGACCGTGGCGAACCCGTTCACCGGCGCATCGACGGAGGGATTCCAGTTCGCGTCGAACGCCTTCGTGGCGAGGAGCGTGCGGGCGAGCCCCGAGTGCGCCTGCCCGCCGATGTCGGTGAATCCGCCGGTGGCGTAGAGCCAGCGCCCCACGATGCGGATCCGCGTGACCGGAGCGTCCGGCGCCGGATCCCAGGCCTCGATCGCGCCCGTGCTCGTGTTGACCGCCGCGATCCCGGTGCCCACCTGCGAGCTGCCGGTGACGTTGAAGCTCACGTCGCCGGCCGCGAACAGCGTCGTGCCGTTGACCGCGAGCGAGCTCACCTGGCCGAACACCTGCGGCGTCCAGTCGGCGATCGAGTTGCCGGTCGCGTCGTCGTACGCGAGCAACTCGCCGAAATCGGTCACCACGAAGAGACGCGTTCCCTGGTGCTCGAGGCAGGTGACGGGATAGGCCGTCGCGGGGTTCGGGGTCCACGGCGAGAGCGATCCGTCCGCGAGGACGTGGGCGAGCCCGGGGCGCGCGATGCCGGCGACGTGCGTGAAGCTGCCGCCCAGGAACCAGCCCCCGGCTCCATCCGAGACCGTGGTCGTCACGTCGCCGTCGAGTCGCGGCAGCCGCGACGTCGCGTGCCCGTTGATGTCGAGGTCGGTCCAGCCGCCGGTGTTGGGCCCGACGTATCCGAACGTGCCACCGATGTAGAGCGTGTTGCCCCAGGGAACGATCGTGTTCACGTCGCCGTCGGTCACCCACAGGTTCCCATCCAGCGCCTGGGCGCGCGCCGCGGTGGACCGGAGGCCGATCAGGGCCACGAATGCGAAGACGATGCCGATGATCCGAACGCGATCTGGACGCGGCAGACCGGACTGCGATTCGCGACTCCGACCGGACATGGCGGCTCCTGGGCTGGAACGTGGATCTCTCGCGGCGCGCGGGCGCGCGAGCATCAAGTCTCGCCGCGCCGCACGCAGGGTTGCAACAGCTTTCTCAGCGGCCTCGCGTCGGTGAACTCCGCCTCATGAGGGGGGGCCGGCGTCGCCTTCCCGGCCGAGCTCCTTGCCGAGGCAGATGCTGGTCTCCGGCGAGCGCAGGTACTCACCGAAAAGCGGGATCGGTACGAATCCCGTGGCGCGGTAGAGCGCGAGCGCCGCGGCCTGTCGCACCCCCGTCTCGAGCACGAGTCGCCGGACGCCCATGCCCCGCGCCTCCGCCTCGAGCGCGGCCACGAGACGCCGCCCGAGACCTCTGCCGCGCACCGCGGGGGACACGTACATGCGCTTCAACTCGGCGGTTTCGGCATCGATCCGTCGGAGCGCGCCGCAGCCGACGGGCGCTCCCCCGAGGGAGAGAACGAGGAACGCGCCGCGCCCGTCCGCGACTTCCCCGGGATCCAGATGAAAGTGCGTCGCGCCCGGCTCGGGATAGACGCCGCTCAGCTCGGCGTCCAACGACGCGATGAGCGCACGGCCGGCGGGGCTCGTGAGCTCGGCGCGCGCGACCGCGATCGTTTCGGAGGACATGGGGATCCCGGGCTCTGCTCCGCGTTCGAGCGTTCGACTGGCTGGGCGGTGGGCGGGCCTCGTAGGGTACGCGCATGAACCCGCCACCACCAACCGCCGAGCGCGCGGACCGCGTGCTCCTCGAGGGTCCCCATTCGCGACTCGGCGAGCTGCGCCTCGTCGCGGGCGCGCTGCTCGACTTCCTGCGCGGCTTCCGCGCGCTCCACTTCGTGGGCCCGTGCGTGACCGTGTTCGGCTCCGCGCGATTCCCCGAGGGCCACGCCTACTACGCGCTCGGCCGCGACGTGGGCCGCCGGCTCGTCGAGCTCGGCTTCACCGTCATGACCGGCGGCGGCCCGGGGCTCATGGAGGCGGCGAACCGCGGCGCGCGCGAGGCGGGGGGACGGTCGGTCGGCTGCAACATCGCGCTCCCCGCCGAGCAACGCCCGAACGCCTACCTCGACCGGGTGGTCACCTGCCGCCACTTCTTCGTGCGCAAAGTGATGCTCTTCAAGTACTCGTACGGCTTCGTCGCGCTGCCAGGCGGGATCGGAACGGTCGACGAGCTGTTCGAAGCGCTCACGCTCATCCAGACCGGCAAGATCGAACACTTCCCGGTGATCCTGGTGGGCACGGAGTACTGGCGGCCGCTCGCCGCGCTGCTCGAGCAGATGGCCGCATCGCACACGATCGCCCGCTCCGATCTCGACCTCTTCCTCGTCACGGACGATCTCGACGCCGCGATGCGACACCTCCGTGTCCACGCGATCGAGCACTTCGGCCTCCACGCCCGGCGCGTGCCCCGCGCGTGGCGCTGGCTCGGAGAATCCGCGCTGGGCGCGCGGCCGGGGCGCGGGGCTTGAAGCGAGCTTCCCGCCGCGCCCGATCGATTTGTGAGCCCGCCGTCGCGGCCGCTATGGTGCGCGCGCCGTGCCCAACCCGACCGGAAGTCACCGATGACCCTCGTGCCCGTGCCGGGACGCCCCGGGCCCGCGCCCGCCTGGGTATCCGCTCCCATGGCGCACGCCGCGCGCCGCGGGCCGCCCGCCATGCGCACGCGCCCTCGGCCGTGATCCGGGTCGCGTTCGTCCAGGCGTCGCTCGGCGTGGGCGGCGCCGAGCGTCTCGTCCAGTCGCTCGCGCGGCGCCTGAACCGTTCGCGCATCGAGCCCTGGATCCTGAACCTCTACGGCCCGGGGGCGATCGGCGAGCCGATGCGCGCGGCGGGCGCGCCCATGGTGAGCCACCTCGCGTCCTCCGCGCTCGACCCGCGCACGGGCGGACGTCTCGCCCGCGCGCTCGAGGAGACGCGCGCCGACGTGGCGTACGTCTACGACAGCGCGCTCCCCATGTTCTGGATGGGCTGCATGCGCCGCCGTCGTACGCGGCCGCGGCTCGTGCTCGGGTTCCATTCCACGGGCAGGCTCGGCGACCCGGTGCAGCACTTCCTCGCCCGTCGCGCGGCGGTCCCGGTCGCCGACCGATTGGTCGCGCTCGCCGGGTCGCACCGTCGCTTCCTCGCCCGCGAGCTCCGCCTTCCGGAAAGCCGCTTCGACGTGCTCGCCTCGGGCGTGGACCTCGCGCGCTTCGACGCCGCGCGCCCGCGCGACGAGGCGCGGCGGGCCGCCGGGCTTCCCACCGGCGTGCCGCTCGTGGGCATCGTCGCGGCGCTCCGCCCCGAAAAGCATCACGCGCTCTTTCTCGCGGCGGCCAGGCGGGTGCTCGCGAGCGTGCCCGATGCGCGCTTCGTGATCGCCGGCGACGGCCCCGAGCGCGCCGCCATCGAGCGGGCGTGCCGCGAGCTCGCGCTCGGCGAGCGCGTCACGCTGCTCGGCTCGCGAGAGGACGTTCCGGTGCTCTATCGCGCGCTCGACGTCGCGGTGCTCTCGTCCCATCCGGTCGTGGAGACGCTGCCCGTCACGCTCCTCGAGGCCGCGGCGTGCGGCACGCCCGCGGTGGCGACCGCGGTCGGCTCCGTGGCCGACGTCGTGGCCGAGGGCGAGACCGGCTTCGTCGTGCCGGCCGGCGATGCCGCGGCCCTCGCCGATCGGATCGTCCGCCTGCTCGGCGACGCCGCGCTCCGCGAGCGCATGGGCACCGCCGCCCGCCGACGCGCCGAGCAGCACTTCGACGAGCGCGACATGGTCAGGCGCTACGAGGAGTTGTTCCTGAGCACGGCCGGGAGCCCCGCATGAGCCGCGACGCCGCCCCGCACGAAGCGCCTTTGCCGCCGCGCCGCGTGCCGGCGCTCGATGCCGCGACCGGCGCGTTCGTGGCGCTCTCGGGCATCTACTCGCTCGCGATGTCGGGGCGCGACGTGCGCTACTTCCTCGCCCAGGGTGCCGACGACGCGGCCTACTACCTGCGCGTGGCTGAGAACGCCGCGCGCGGGCTCGGCTACACGTTCGACGGCCTCGCCCCCACGAACGGCTTCCATCCGCTCTGGGCCTGGCTCCTCACCGCGGTGTTCCGGATCGCCCCGCTCGAGCCCGAGCCGATGATCCGGCTCGTGTGGGCGATCCAGTCGGTGCTCATGACCGGCGCCGCCTGGATCCTCGCGCGGCTGCTCCGGCGCACGCTCGGCTCGTGGCCCGCCGCGCTCGGGGCGGTGCTGTTCGTGGGCCGGCTCTACTACACCGGACGCGGCGGCATGGAGTCCGCGCTCCTCCTCTTCCTCATGGCGCTCCTCCTCGAGCGCGCCGAGCGCTGGCGCCCGGTGGACGGGGCGGGCCCCGCGCTGGCGCTGGGCGCGCTCGTGGGCCTCGTCATGCTCGCGCGTCTCGACTCGGTGTTCGTGGCCGGCGCGCTCGCGGCC
>DATDEX010000354.1:0-10506 GCA_036522895.1 Candidatus Eiseniibacteriota bacterium
GGCGTCGCCGACGTGACGAGCGCCGGGCTGCGCGCGCTGGCCGGCGCGGGCGCCGAGATCACGGTGACGGGGGTGCCGCTCGGGAGCGGCACGCGCGTGGGACTCGACCGCGACCGCGACGGCTATCCCGACGGCGACGAGCTCGCGGCGGGGAGCGACCCGGGCAATCCCGCGTCGACGCCGGCCAACGTGAGCGTCGTGCCCGGGGTCACCGGCACCGGGCTTCGCGGCGCGCTCCCGAACCCGTTCCGCGGCGTGACGACGTTCGAGTTCGCGCTCGCGCGCTCCGAGCGCGTGGAGCTGGTGGTGTTCGACGTGTTCGGCCGCGAGGTGCGCGTGGTCGCGCGCGGAAGCGTGTGGCCCGCCGGCATCCAGCACCTGGCCTGGGACGGGCACCGCGACGACGGCGGCGCCGCGGGCGCGGGCATGTACTTCGCGCGCCTGCGCGTGGCGCATGCCTCGTTCACCCGGCCGGTGGTGAAGCTGCCGTAGCGTGGGCACGCGAACGGGCGGGCGCCGAGCAACCGGGCGCCCGCCCGTCCTCTCCCGCGATCGGGAGGCGCTACTTCAAGTAGGTCACCACGCGCGTGAACCGCGCCTGCGCGGTGCGGAGCCTGGCATAGTAGACGCCCGCCGCGAGCGGCCGGCCGGAATCGTCCGTGCCGTTCCACTCCACCCGGTATTCGCCCGCCTCGCGCACGCCGCTCGCCAGCGTCCGCACCCGGCGGCCGTCGACCGAGAACACGTCCAGCTCCGCGGGGCCGCTGCGCGCCAGGGAGTACTGGAACGTCGTCGTCCGGCCGAACGGATTCGGCATCGCGGGTGCGAACGCCGTGGTCCACGCCTTCGGCGCCACCGCGAGCACGCCCGAGTTGATCTGGATCGCGTGGTTCTGCACATCGCGCGCGTCCACGCCCGCGAAGCCGACCCGCGGGTCGCCGGGCGCCAGCACGCGGAAGTGCACCGTGGCGAACTCGCCCTCGCCCACCAGTCCCTGGCCGCTGCCCGTGAACGCGGCGCCGTCCACCGAGCCGGGCTCGGACGAGAGCACGAGCCCGCCCTGGGCCAGCACCGCGTCGCCCGCCGTGTACGACACCGGCTCCACGACGGCGGGATCCCACGCGAGCCTCACGGACAACGCCATCATCCGCCCCGTGCCCGAGAACATGAGGCGCACCGCGACATCGTCGCCCGCGGCGACATGCACCGGCGCCGAGAGCGTCACCCCGTCGGTGGCCGCGGCCGCGGGACGCGCCTGCGCCTGCGGGGCGCTCGCCACCGGGAAGTAGTTGAGCGCGAACATCACGAGGTCTTCGAAGTTGATCTTGTCGTCCGTCGTCGGGCGGGCGGTCACCGACAGGTCGGTCGTCGGGCCCACGTCGAGGAAGTTGAACGGTGCCACCGCGGCGCCGGTGAGGCCGTAGTGCATCCCCAGCGCGGACAGGTCGCTCGTCGTGACCTGGTTGTCGCCGACCCCCACGGTCGTGAGATCGGAGACGTCGCCCAGGTGGTAGTTGAGCGCGCCGGACGTTTGGTTGGACACCGGGGAGACCGTCCCGAACGTGTCGTGCACGTATGCCACGTAGTACCAGAAGTCGCGCGTCGTGGGCTCGTCCGTGTCGCCCGGGTGGACGACGCCGGTGAGCGTCCAGCCCGCCGGCGGGTACGCGCCCGGCGTCGCCGGCACGCTGCCCGGACTCGGTCCGTCGTCGTACTCGGGGTAGTTGCCGTAGCCCTTCCGCCAGACCTCGACCGTGGAACCCGCGGGCACCGCCGACCACGTGAGCGCGATCTTCGTGGTGCCGTCGCCGTCGTTGCCGGTGCGCAGTTGCGTGGAGGCGAGCGTGGTGATCGCCGCGACCGCGGGGTTCACCACGAACTGCACGTCGATCGTGTGGTTCGCGCTCACCGGCGCGAACGTGAACGGAGAGGTGAGCGGCGCGCCCGCGCCGTCCACGGTGACGCTTGCGACGTGGAACCCCGGGTCGGCCGCGAACGCGAACGAAGGCGTGGCCCCGAGGCTCACGAGCACCGTGCCCGAGGGGGTGATGCTGCCGTTCGCGCCGGCGGTCGCGACGATCTTCGCGCGGATCTCGAGCGAGACGGCGCTCGAGGTCGCGCCCGAGTGGTTCGCGTCGCCGGGATAGCTGGCGGTGAGCGAGTGGACGCCCACCGCGAGACTGCTCGTGACGAGCGTCGCGGTCCCACTCGAGACCGGCGCCGTGCCGAGCGACGTGCTGCCGTCGAAGAACTGGACAGAACCGGACGCGTCCGAAGGCGTGACGGTGGCGGTCAGCGTCTCCGGATCGAGGAACACCCCCGGGTTCGGCGAGGCGACGAGCGACACCGCCGTACCGGCCGCGTTCACGACCTGCGTGAGCACGCTCGAGGTGCTGCCGCTGCGGCTCGCGTCGCCGGAGTAGACGGCGGTGATCGCGTGCGAGCCCGCGCCGAGCGCGCTCGTGCTCACCGCCGCCGAGCCCGCCACGAGTGACGCGGTCCCGAGCGGGGTGGCGCCATCGAAGATCTGCACGGAGCCCGTCGCGCCCGAGGGCGTGACGGTGGCCGTGAACGTGACGGTCTGGCCGAACGTCGACGGGTTGAGCGAGCTCGCGACGGACGTGGTGGATGCGGCCTGGTTGACGACCTGCGAGGACGCCGACGACGTGCTGCCGGTGAAGCTGCCGTCCCCGGCGTAGACCGCGGTCAAGCTATGCGTGCCCACCGCGAGCGCCGAGGTGTTGAGCACCGCGCTACCACCCGAAAGCGCCACGATGCCGAGCGAGGTGACGCCATCGAAGAACTCGACACTCCCGGTGGCCGTCCCGGACCCGGGCGCGATCGCCGCGACCGTCGCCGTGAGCGCGACGCTCTGGCCGAAGCTCGACGGGTTCGGCGCGCTCGCGAGTGACGTCGACGTGCTCGCCTTGTTCACCGTCTGCGTGCTGGCCGCCGACGTGCTCCCCGTGAAGCTCGTGCTGCCCGCGTAGACCGCGGTCAGGCTGTGCGAGCCCACCGCGAGCGAAGACGTGTTGAGAGTCGCGCTCCCGGCCGCGAGCGACACGGTCCCGAGCGGGCTCGCGCCGTCGAAGAACTGCACGCTCCCCGTGGCGGTGCCGGACCCGGGCGCGGTCACCGCGACCGTCGCCGTGATCGCCACCGACTGGCCCGCGACCGAGGGGTTCGGCGTGTTGCTCACCGCGGTCGTCGTGGCGGCCTGATTCACGACCTGGCTCACGGCGGCTGACGTACTGCCGGTATGGCCCGCGTCGCCCGAATAGACTGCCGTGAGCGAATGCGTGCCCACCGCGAGCGCCGACGTGTTCAGGCTGGCGGTGCCGCCCGAGAGCGACGCGCTCCCGAGCGACGTTACGCCGTCGAAGAACTGGACCGAGCCTGTCGTGCCCGAGGGTGTGACCGAGGCGGTGAGCGCGACGCTCTGTCCCGCCACCGACGGGTTCGGCGTCGTGGCGAGCGACGTGGCGCTCCCGGAGGTGGTCACGGTGTGATTCTGCGCGGACGACGTGCTGCCGGTGAAGCTGCCGTCGCCGGCGTAGACGGCCGTGAGCGGGTGCGTGCCCACCGTGAGCGCGGACGTGTTGAGCACGGCGCTCCCACCCGAAAGCGCCACGATGCCGAGCGAGGTGACGCCATCGAAGAACTCGACACTCCCGGTAGCCGTCCCGGCCCCGGGCGCGATCGCCGCGACCGTCGCCGTGACCGCGACGCTCTGGCCGAAGCTCGACGGGTTGGGGGCGCTCGCGAGTGACGTCGACGTGCTCGCCTTGTTCACCGTCTGCGTGCTGGCCGCCGACGTGCTCCCCGTGAAGCTCGTGCTGCCCGCGTAGACCGCGGTCAGGCTGTGCGAGCCCACCGCGAGCGAAGACGTGTTGAGCGTCGCGCTCCCGGCCGCGAGCGACACGATCCCGAGCGGGCTCGCGCCGTCGAAGAACTGCACGCTCCCCGTGGCCGTGCCCGAGCCGGGCGCGGTCACCGCGACCGTCGCCGTGATCGCCACCGACTGGCCCGCGAGCGAGGGGTTCGGCGTGTTGCTCACCGCGGTCGTCGTGGCGGCCTGGTTCACGACCTGGCTCACCGCCGACGACGTGCTGCCCGTGAAGCTTCCGTCCCCGGCGTAGACCGCCGTGAGCGAGTGCGTGCCCACCGCGAGCGCCGAGGTGTTCAGGCTGGCGGTACCGCCCGAGAGCGACGCGATGCCGAGCGACGTTACGCCGTCGAAGAACTGGACCGAGCCTGTCGTGCCCGAGGGTGTGACCGTGGCGGTGAGCGCGACGCTCTGTCCCGCCACCGACGGGTTCGGTGTCGTGGCGAGCGACGTGGTGCTCGCCGCGGCCGTCACGCTCTGGCTCTGCGCGGACGACGTGCTGCCCGTGAAGCTCCCGTCCCCGGCGTAGACCGCGGTCAAGCTATGCGTGCCCACCGCAAGCGTCGAGGTGTTGAGCACGGCGCTCCCACCCGAAAGCGCCACGATACCGAGCGAGGTGACGCCATCGAAGAACTGCACGTTCCCCGTGGCCGTCCCGGAACCGGGCGCAATCGCCGCGACCGTCGCCGTGAGCGCGACGCTCTGGCCGAAGCTCGACGGGTTCGGCGCGCTCGCGAGCGACGTCGACGTGCTCGCCTTGTTCACCGTCTGCGTGCTGGCCGCCGACGTGCTGCCCGTGAAGCTCGTGCTCCCCGCGTAGACCGCGGTCAGGCTGTGCGAGCCCACCGCGAGCGAAGACGTGTTGAGCGTCGCGCTCCCGCCCGAGAGCGACACGGTCCCGAGCGGGCTCGCGCCGTCGAAGAACTGCACGCTTCCCGTGGCCGTGCCCGAGCCGGGTGCCGTCACCGCGACCGTCGCCGTGATCGCCACCGACTGGCCCGCGAGCGAGGGGTTCGGCGTGTTGCTCACCGCGGTCGTCGTGGCGGCCTGGTTCACGACCTGGCTCACCGCCGACGACGTGCTCCCCGTGAAGCTCGCGTCGCCCAAGTAGACCGCGGTGAGCGAGTGCGAGCCCACCGCGAGCGCCGCCGTGTTCAGGCTGGCGGTACCGCTCGAAAGCGACGCGATGCCGAGCGACGTCGCGCCGTCGAAGAACTGCACGCTCCCCGTGGCCGTGCCGGAGCCGGGCGCGGTCACCGCGACCGTCGCGGTGAGCGCGATGCTCTGCCCGGACAGGGACGGGTTGGGCGTGCTCGCGAGCGCCGTGGTCGTGGCGGCCTGGTTCACCGTCTGCACGTGTGCGGCCGAAGTGCTCGTGGAGAAGCTCGTGTTGCCGGAGTAGACCGCCGTCAGGCTGCGCGCGCCGGGCGCGAGCGAGGAGGTGTTGAGCACCGCGGAGCCCGCCGACACCGCGACGGTGCCGAGCGACGTGCCGCCGTCGAAGAACTCCACGGAGCCCCCGGGGCTCCCGGCCCCCGGCGCGGTCACCGTGACGCTCGCCGTGAGCGCCACGCTCTGTCCCACGAGCGAGGGATTCGGAGAGCTCGCGAGCGACGTGGACGTGCTCGCCTTGTTCACCGTCTGCGTGCTCGCCGCCGACGTGCTGCCGGCGTAAAGCACGCTCCCCGCGTAGACCACGGTGAGCGAGTGGCTTCCCGTCGCGAGAGCCGCGGTGGCGATGCTCGCAGTGCCCCCCGAGAGCGTGGCCGTGCCCAGCGAGGTGGCGCCGTCGAAGAACTCGACCGAACCGCTCGCCGCCGCCGGCGCGACCGTCGCGGTGAGCGTCACGCTCTGTCCCGTGACCGACGGGTTCGGCGTGCTCGCGAGCGAAGCGGTCGTCGTGGCCTGGAGCGTGGACGCGGCGTCGCTGGCATCCGTGGCGGGGTTCCCGTGCACGTCCAGCGCCGTCACCCGCACCCGCGCGGTGGCCGAAGGATTGTTCGGGATGGTCCAGTTGAACGTCCCCGAGTTCGCGAGCCCGCTCGCGACCGGCAGCCAGCTCGAACCGTTGTCCACCGAGTACTCGAGCGTGATCCCGCCGGCCGCGATGCCCTCGGGATCCGTGGCCGTCCAGGTGATCGCGTGCACCGAGCCCTGGAGCCAGGACTCGCCGCCGTTCGGGGACGTGACCGCGACCGACGGCGTCGTGCGGTCCACGTTCACCGTGGCGGTCGTGCCGATCACCGAGGGCAGCGTGGCGTTCGAGCAGTCGCGGAGCGTCACCGAGTTGATCGTCACGCTGCCGCTGCCGCCGGTGAGCGTGCTGCCCACCGCGACGGTGAACAGCGTGCCGCTGGTCGCGCCGGAGCCGCAGGGCGAGCCGAGCGTCACCCCATCCACCGTGAAGGTACCGCCGCCGTTGTCGGTGACGTGGAAACTGGTGGAGCTGCCGCTCGCCGCGAGGAAGCCGCCCTCGGTGATCGCGGAGGTCGAGGTCGTGAGCCCCGAGAGTGTCAGGTTGACGCTGAACCCGAGCATCGGCGTGGTCACGCTGCGGGAGAGCGTGACCGGCACCCCGACGGTCGGCGCAACGGTCGTCACGAACGTTCCGGGCGAGGTCGCACTCACCGTGGAAGTGCCCGCCTGGGCGAACGCCAGCTTCGCCGTGCCGGTCATCGAGCCAATCAGCAGCAGGAGCAGCACGAGCGCGAAGCGGACAGGTGCCGATGTTCGCGCGGGGCTGAGGATGGATGGGATCACGTCGCGGCCTCCGTGGATCTATCCAGCCTGAGCTGGCGTGACAGATCGAGATGAGAACTCGAGCGCCGCCCCGGGCATCCGGGGCGGCGTCATTCGGTAGTAGGAGCCAGGGTGCCCCGCCGCGTCTCGTGCGCTGGCGCGGGGCCGACGACCCGGAATCGTGCCCATCGTGTGCGCGGGTTCGGCGTTCGTGCCCATAACGACGGCGCCCGCCGCTTCGACAGTGACGTCGCACGGGCTCAGGTAAAACGTCGTCGCGAGGGCGGAACCCACCGTGCAGGGCGCGATCGCCCGGCACGGCAACAGGCGGCACTGTCGTTCCAGGGGCGGCTCCATCCCGGGATCGTGCCGGGTGAAGACGGGGGTCGCGTCGGAGGAGTCGTGACCGTCCCGGAGTAACGGGGGATGGCGGCTAAGACCGCGTATGTTATGGACTCGTTCAGCCATGCGCAATGGAAATCGCCTGCGCAGACCGCTCTCATTTCGTCGACTGCTCGATCCTCGCTGCGGAACGACTACTGACCAATCGATCAGTTCGGTGCGCAGCGAGCGAGCGACGAGGACGCCGCGATGTGCGCGGCGGCTGGACCTCGAGGGCGCGAGCCGATCGCTCGCACCCGGGGACGCACGCTCCAGCGGCCCCCCCCTGCCCCGCCTTGCAACGCGCAGCGACGCCGTTGCAGCACGCAGTGGATGCCCGGCGCGGCCGCCGCCGCCCCGGAGCCGCCGGGCCGAGCTAGCTCCGCCGCCCGCTTGCCGCTCGGCTCCCCCGCCCGATTTTGGCCCGGCTCTTGCCGTTCGCGGCCGAACCCTTCCACGCACGGGAGGCCGGCGCCATGCACTTCGGGCGTCGCGGGTCGCCCCGGACGCAGGTCCGGCTCTTAAGGACGCGCGACGTGACACGGAGAACGCCGGACGGAGCCAGTTCGACATGAACGCGGGGCACCCAGAACGTGAGAACCGATCCGGCTCGAGAGCGGAATACGTGCGCACGGCGCTGGCCGTGGCCCGCATCGCCGGCCGCGCGGCGCGGGTACGCCTCACCCCCGAGCCCGCCCGTCCCGCCCGCCGGCGAAACGACGCACCCGCCCCGCCGCGCGGCGAGCGCAAGCGCGACTGAGCCCGCGGGGCTCCTGCCCGCTTCGCCCGGCTTAACCGCTCAACCCTTCGCCTCGCTGGCCGATGACCTGAAAGGCGGCGTGGGAGCGACGCGCCGTCCGGGCCGCTCCCGGCGGGGATCACGCCGGGCGCCGGACGGGCCCGCGATCGGCGTGACGGCGGCTCGCTCTTCAAATGGGCGCGCGGAATCGGTGAGAGAGGAGCTCGCGATGGAAGCTCGGCGATCCCGCGCCGCGAAATCGACTGCCCGGGTGCTCCGCGCCGCCACCGCGCTGCTCGCCGCCACCGCCGCGCTCGCCCCCACGCTCGCGTGCGCGGGCGAGGTCGCGTTCGGGGTGCCCGTGGATTCGCTCGCGGCGCAGGCGCCGGCGACATCCGGGGCACCTGGCGGCCACGCGGAGCTCGGCACGCCCCAAACCCCGCCGCTCGTGCGACACATGGCGCGGCTCACCGGTCGCCCGCGCACCGTCCTCCGCATGGGCCCGAGCGAGTCCGATGCCATCGCCGGCGTCTATCCGCCCGGCGGCACGTTCCCGGTGCTCGCGAGGATCGGCGATTGGATCGACCTGCGCCTTTCGCCCACCACCTCCGGCTGGGTGCACAGCTCGCTCTGCGAGGCGGTCGCGGACGTGCCCCGTGCCCGGCTCGATGCGGATCCGCGCCCGAGGCCGCGCGGCGGCGCCTACGCGCTCGAGGGGTATGCCGGCGGCTACGCGTTCGATGGCGGCTCGAGCTCGCTCGCGTTCGGCGGCCGGCTCGCGCGCCGGTGCTTCGATTCCCTCCAGCTCGAAGCCGGCGCGGCGTGGACGCACGCGCGCGGTCCGGCCGAGCTCGTCCAGTCACCGCTCGGCCCGTCGATCGCGGCGAACGAATTCCGACTGCTCTTTTACCAGCTGAACGCGACCTGGGAGTTCCTCCCGGGACGCGAGGTGGTGCCGTTCGCGACGGTCGGCGCGGGCGCCTCGCTGCTCGGGGGCCGGCGCGAGTCGAGCTTCAACGTGGGCGCCGGCACGGCGCTCTACCTGACCCCGCGCGCCGGCATGCGCTGGCAGGCGCGCGACTACGTCTTCCACTCGGGCGCCGGGAGTACGCGCCGGCTCCACCACAACATCGAGCTGAGCGTCGGTTCACTGATGCGGTTCTGAGTTCACTGATGCTGCGCTAGACGGCCGACAGGAGAGCGACATGGACGACCGCACCCGGAATCTGTCTTTCGGCGTCAGTCTCGGACTCGTGGGGCTGCTGCTCGCCGCCGCGAGCCTCGCCGCGGACGCACCCCCCGCCCCGGCGCGACAGGGCCTCGGGCTCGCGACCGCCGCGGCCGAGGCCTGGTCGGCCGATGCGGTGCTCGTGTACGTCGAGAACGACGAGCCCGTGGACGCGGCCGGCTCGAGCGCGCGCTGGGGCTACCTCTTCTACTCGGCGAAGCTGGACCGCGCGCGGGTGTGGTCGTTGAGCGGCGGGCACATCGTCGTGGCGGAGAATCTCGACATGGGCTTCAACGCTCCGTCGGTCTCGCAGGACTGGCTCGACAGCGGCGCGGCCCTTGCCGCCGCGGAGCGAGGGGGCGGCGCCGAGTTCCGGAAGGCGTCCCACGGCAGCCTCGCCACGATGCTGCTCATGCGGGGGGCGTTCTCCGAGCGCGACCCCGACGTCACCACGTGGACGTTCGTCTACCGCGCCCCCGGCGCGCCGTCGTTGTTCGTGGTCGTGGACGCGGCCGGCGGCAAGGTGCAGCGCACGTGGAGGGGCTGAGCATGCGCGACTCCCAGAACCATCCCGTGCACTCGCGCGCCCGTGCCGTCGTCACGTGCGCGCTCGCGGCGCTGCTGCTCCCCGCGGCCGCCGTGCCGGCGGCGGGCGCGCAAACGGAGCCCGTGACCACGGTTCGGATCGAGCGCGAACGCCCGGCGAGCGAGAAGCTCCCGACGCTCCGCTTCCTCCAGGCCAATCGCGACTTCATTCGGACCCGGTTCGACCACCTGCGGCAGGAGAGCCGCAATGCCGCGGCCCCCGCCGCCGACCTGGACCCGCGCTTCCTTCGCTACCGGCAGATGCTCGCGGAGGTGGCGGCGAACAAGGATTCGGTGACACTCGCGGCCGACGCGCGCGAGCGCGCGGGCCTGTTCACGAGCGTCCACGACCTGGGCGAGCTCGAGCGCGAGCTGGACCAGATGGAGAGCCTGCTCGATGCGCAGCGCGCGCGGCTCGCCGTGCTCCAGGGTGACTTCGCGGGCCACCAGCGCACCGAGCTCGACGTGCTGATCGCCGGCAGCGTCAAGACGGGCGAGGTCGACAGCGTCGTCGTGACGCTCGACGACGGCCGCCGCATGGCCTCCGGACTCACCGAAACCCAGCGAAACTCGCTCAAGCACGGCGGCACGCTCGAAGTGTTCCGCGGGCTCGTCGAGCCGCGCGAGCAGTCGATCGACGTGGTGTTCCTGGGCGAGGGTTGGTCCGCGGCCGGGCACGGCATCATCACGCTCGAGCCGGCGCGCGACCGGCTCACGTTCCTGAAGCTCGACCTCACCGAGGCGCAGCCCGCCCGCGGCATCACCAGCGTGATGGCGGGAACCTGGCTCCTCGACCCCGAGCTTCCCACCGCGGACGCGACCCGGGACCATCCGTGACCCGGACCTTCCCTCGCATGGGCCGCCCCGCGGTCGCATGCGCGCTCGCGTTTTTCGCGATGGCGCACCCCGCGCTCGCCGCCCGGCGCGCGGGCGCGAGCGCGCCGCCCG
>DATDEX010000355.1:0-3390 GCA_036522895.1 Candidatus Eiseniibacteriota bacterium
GTGTGCGCGGCGGCGGCCGCGGCGCTGGCCGCGCTTGCGGACTGGCGCGCGGAAGGGGTTAAATCCGCCCTTCACACGCTCGCGCCGGCGCTTGGGGTCAAGGGGCGCGAGCTCTTCCAGCCGCTCCGCGCCGCCCTCACCGGGCGCACCCACGGTCCCGAGCTGCCGCTCGTCGCGGAGCTGCTCGGCCGTGAGCGTTGCGTGGCGCGCCTCGAGCGCGCCGCCACCCGACGCGCGGTGACGTGACGGCGAAGCGGGACCCAGTCGGAACGCAGCCCGGACCGGGCGGCGTTCCATGTGAATCGTGCGAACCTCGCGCCTTCCGGGCGCCCGAGCTGCTGCGCAAACCACCACAGGGAGGATGCGGACCATGAAGGTCGCGGTGCTCATGGGAGGGCGCTCGAGCGAGCGCGAGATCTCGCTGCGCACGGGGCAGGGCGTGGCGCAGGCGCTCCGCAACCTCGATCACGCCGTGACGTCGGTGGACGCCGCGGACGGCTCGGTGCTCGCCGCCGGCAAGGAAGAGGCGACCGCGCCCAAGCGCGAGGCCGTCCTGAAGCTGCCGGTCGCCGCGATGCTCGCCGCGGTGCAGTCGCCGGCGGTGCGCGACGCGGACATCGTGTTCATCGCGCTCCACGGCACGTATGGCGAGGACGGCACGATCCAGGCCGCGCTCGAGCTGGCCGGCAAGACCTACACGGGCTCGGGCGTGCTCGCGAGCGCGATCGCGATGGACAAGGCGATGAGCAAGCGTGTGTTCGAGCGCGAGGCCATCCCCACCCCGAAGTGGCTGCTGCTCGAGGCGGGTGTGCAGGGCCGCAGCATCGACACCAGCCTGCTCGGGGGCTACCCGCTCATCGTGAAGCCCAACGCGGAGGGCTCCACCGTGGGCCTCTCGGTCGTCAAGCACCCCGCGGAGCTCGACCCCGCGCTCGAGAAGGCGGGCCGGCACGACCAGCAGATCCTGGTCGAGGAGTACATCGAGGGCCGCGAGCTGACCGTGGCCGTGGTGGGCGAGGAGGCCTACCCGGTCGTCGAGATCAAGCCCAAGAGCGGCTTCTACGACTACGAGGCCAAGTACACCAAGGGGAAGACCGAGTACACCTGCCCCGCGGTGCTCGACAAGGAGCTGGGACGCCACCTGCGCGAGCTGGCCGTCGAGTGCGCGGCCGTGCTCGGCTGCCGGGGCGTCGTGCGCGTGGACTTCCGGCTCTCGGAGGAGGACGAGCCCTACGTGCTCGAGGTGAACACGGTGCCCGGGCTCACCCCCACGAGCCTCGTGCCGATGGCGGCCGCGGCCAAGGGCCTGAGCTACGATCAGCTCGTGGGCCGCATGGTCGACCTGGCCCGCGCGGACGCCAAGGTCGCGCGCGCGGCCGCGCATTGACGAGCGGACGCGCGTGAGCCCGAGAATCGGCACCGGCGCCCCGAGCGGCGCGAGGACCCCGGCCAGACCCGCGGGAGCCCCCACGCGCGGCGGCGTTCCCAGCAGCCCCGCCCGGGGCGGAGACCCCATGGATCCCACGCTCGCATTCCTCAAGGAGCTCGTCGAAGCGCACGGCGTACCGGGCTACGAGGAGGACGTCGTCGCGGTGATGCGGAAGCGCCTCGAGGGCGTGGGCACCTTCAGCAAGGACCGGCTCGGCAGCTTCATCTGCGAAAAGGTGGGCGACGCGAACGGCCCGAAGGTCATGCTCGCCGGCCACCTCGACGAGGTCGGCTTCCTCGTACGCTCGGTCACGAAGGAGGGCTTCGTCAAGTTCCTGCCGCTCGGCGGCTGGTGGGGGCACGTCGTGCTCGGCCAGCGGCTCATCATCAAGACGCGTGCGGGCGACGTGCTCGGGGTCGTGGGCAGCAAGCCTCCCCACGAGCTGCGGGAGGAAGACCGCAAGAAGGTGCTCGAGATCAAGGACATGTACATCGAC
Organism: Candidatus Eiseniibacteriota bacterium; assembly: GCA_036522895.1. Classification (GTDB taxonomy): domain Bacteria; phylum Eisenbacteria; class RBG-16-71-46; order RBG-16-71-46; family RBG-16-71-46; genus JAIOPA01. Next base: position 1,926 of record DATDEX010000355.1, read on the forward strand.
GTCGGCGGGACGAGCGACTGGGACGTGAAGAAGAAGCTCGAGATCCGGCCCGGCGATCCGATCGTGCCGGACTCGTCCTTCGCGGTGCTCGCGAACCCCGATCTGCTGCTCGCCAAGGCCTGGGACAACCGGATCGGCTGCGCGCTCGCGGCCGAGACGGCGCGGCGGCTCGTGGGCGAGAAGCACCCGAACGTGCTCTACGCCGTGGCCACCGTGCAGGAGGAGGTCGGGCTCCGCGGCGCCAAGACCTCGTCGAGCAAGATTCGCCCCGACGTCGGGCTCGCGCTCGACGTGGGGCTCGCGCACGACACGCCCGGCACCGAGGGCGACGAGAAGCTGGGCGGCGGGCCGCTCGTGGTGATCTACGACTCCTCGAGCATTCCGAACCGGCGTCTGCGCGATCTCGTCATCGACACCGCCGCCACGCTCGGGCTCCCGCTCCAGTTCGAGGCGGTGGAGCGCGGCGGCACCGATGCCGGCCGCATCCACCTCTCCGGCGAGGGCGTGCCGAGCCTGTCGATGGGCGTCGCGGCGCGCTACATCCACAGCCACGTCAGCATCATCGACCGGCGCGACTACGAGGCCACGGTCCGGCTGCTCGTGGCGCTCGTCCAGCGGCTCGACCGGAAGACCGTCGAGTCGCTGATCTGACCCCGGTCGGGCCAGGCCCCATGATCCCCGGCTACCTGCTCGCGGCGCCCGCGCACAAGGTGTGGAACCTGCCGCAGTGGCTCACCCCCGACCCGGAGCGGATCGGCGTCAACGCGGCACGCCTGGTACTCACGCTGCTCGCGGCCTGGCTCGTCCAGCGGCTGTTCTTCCTGCTCGTCCGCCGCGGCGAGCAGTGGCTCGTGCGCGCCGCACGCGAGACCGGCCACGGGGTGCAGCGCGCGCGCACGATCGGGCAGATCCTGCGCCACGCGGTCACGGCGGTGGTGGGCGCGTGGGCGTGCGTGCACACGCTCGAGATCCTCGGCTGGGACGTGAAGCCGCTGCTCGTGGGTGCCAGCATCCTGGGCGCGGCGCTCGGCTTCGGCGCGCAGTTCCTGGTGCGCGACGTCATCGCCGGCACGTTCATCTTCATCGAGGACCAGTTCGTCGTGGGCGACCTGATCGAGGTGAACGGCCAGTCCGCGACCGTCGAGGCGGTGACCCTGCGCAGCACGCGGCTGCGCGACTTCAACGGCCGCGAGCTGCACGTGCCGAACGGCGAGATGAAGATCGTGGTGAACCACAGCCGCGGCTGGAACCGGGCGGTCGTCGACCTGCCCGTCGCGCCGGGCCAGGACCTGGTCCGGGTGCTCCAGATCACGGGCGCCGTGATCACGGAGTTGAACGCCGACCCGGCCTGGCGGCACCTGCTCGTGGACCCGTTCGTCGTGATGGGCATCGAGCGGGTGGGCCCCGAGGGCGCGCACGTGCGCGTCGCGGCGCGGGCACGGCCGGGCGGCGATGCCGCGCGGCT
>DATDEX010000356.1:0-11410 GCA_036522895.1 Candidatus Eiseniibacteriota bacterium
GCCCAAGGACAGGCCCGAGGCGGAGATGTCCCACGGGATTCCCATCACCTACGTGCCGGCGCGCAACACGCTGTTCCTGGCGCTGGCGCTCGGGCTCGCCCGGGCCCGCCGCGACCGCGATGCTGATGATCACCGTACCCACCGGAACCTGCGCGCCCTCCTCCGCGTGCAGCGCGGCGATCGTGCCGGTGCGCGGGGACGGGATCTCGACGCTCGCCTTGTCGGTCATCACCTCGACGAGGGGCTGGTCCTCGCGCACCGCGTCGCCCACCTTCACCAGCCAGCGCACGATCTCGCCCTCGGCCACGCCCTCGCCGATGTCGGGAAGCTTCACGTCGTAGGTGGTCGGATTCGCTGGCGCCATGGTCTCCTCGCTCACTCCACGAAATCGAAGCGGCCGATCAGGTGCTCGGCCCGGTGCAGTCGCGCGCCGCGCGCGGTGAGCGACTCGTACTCCGGGGCGAACTCGAGCTTGAACGCCTCGTACGACGCCTCGCTCATCCAGCGGTCGGCGATCACGAAGCGGTGCGTGTCGTGCACGTCGCGCATGAGCGTCGTGCTGACGAATCCGGGGCTCTTCTTGAACAGCTCCACCCACGGCCCGTCCGGGCGGTAGAGGGATTCGAACTCGGCGAGACGGTCGGGGCGCGCCATGTACTCCCACACGATCACGAGCATGTCAGTAGCTCATCACGTGCTCGAGCGCGGCGAACACGCGTCGGGCATCCGGCAGGTAGGTGTGTTCGAGGGTATAGGGGAACGGCGTGTCGTAGCCGGTCACCCGGAGGACCGGCGCCTGGAGCGAGGTGAGCGCCTGCTCCGCCACGAGCGCCGACAGCTCGGCGCCGTATCCGCACGTGCGCGGGGCCTCGTGCACGATCACCACGCGTCCGGTCCGGCGAACGCTGGCGAGGACGGCCTCGCCGTCGAGTGGCAGGAGCGTGCGCAGGTCGAGCACCTCGACGTTCCAGCCCCGCTCCGCCGCCTGTTCGGCCGCCTCGACCGACACCGGCACCATGGCCCCGTACGCGAGCACCGTGACGTGCTCACCGGCGCGCGCGAGCCGCGCCTTGCCGATCGGCACGGTGAACGCGCCCTCGCGCACGTCCTCCTTCGTCGTCCGGTAGAGTCGCTTGGGCTCGAGGAAGATCACCGGGTCCTCGCCCCGGATCGCCGCGAGCAGCAGGCCCTTCGCGTCGGACGGCGTGGCCGGGATCACGACCGTGAGACCGGTCGTGTGGCAGAAGTACGCTTCCGGGCTCTGGGAGTGGTAAAGCCCGCCGCGGATCCCGCCGCCGTAGGGCGCGCGCACCACCACCGGGCAGCCGTACTGACCGCCCGAGCGCCAGCGAAACTTCGCGAGCTCCGACACGATCTGGTCGAACGCCGGGTAGATAAAGTCCACGAACTGGATCTCGGCGACGGGCTTCAAGCCGTAGAGCGCCATGCCGATGGCGCTGCCGACGATGCCGTTCTCGGCGAGCGGGGTGTCGAACACGCGCTCGGCCCCGAACTCCGCCTGCAGCCCCTCGGTGACCCGGAACACGCCCCCGTTCCGGCCCACGTCCTCGCCGAGGACGACGACGCGGGGATCGTCGTGGAGCGAGACGCGGAGCGCGTCGGTGATGGCCTGGACCATGGTCATCTGCGGCATGGGGGGCTCCGGGGAGGTTCGAGCGGACGTGGGAGCGTAGCCGAGCGTCTGCGAGTGCGGCAAACATGCGAGCTTCGTTCTCGCTAGGCTTGCGGGGAGGCCCGGGGAAGCCCAGGCCTGGCTCTCGGGGGGCCCACGGACGCTCGCGTGCCTGGCGCGCGGGGAGGCCGGCCGGGTTCTGAATCAGGCGAACCCGCCTCCGCGCGCGGGAAGGCCCGGGGGGCTCTGAATCGCGCGAACGTTCGTCGCCGGCATCCTGCCAGCTCCTCACTCGTCTGAAGTCACGCTCCGCCGTCCCTGGCTCCCGCGTGCCTTCAGGCGCCGCCCGATTCAGAGCCCCCCGGGCCTCCCCGCGGGACAATGCGCGGGCGCCCCTCCGGATTCAGAGCCCGCCCGGCCTCCCCGCGACGCACTCGAGCTCAGGTTCCACACGAGGCCGGCCGATGATTAGCCTGGACAAATCGGGACGTTAGTCGTAACTAATATGCGCTGCTTGCTTCTCGGAGGCCCGTGACCTCGACCGCCGTCCCCGCGAGTCCCTCGCGGCAGAACTACCTGAAGGCGCTGCTCCAGCTCGGCGCCGGCTCGCCCGTGCCCGTCTCGGCGCTCGCGCGGCACCTGCACGTGTCGGCGCCCAGCGTCACGAACATGCTCGCCCGGCTCGCCCGCGAGCGGCTCGTGACGCACGGTGCGCGCGGGGCCGCGAGCCTGACCCCGGAGGGCGAGCGGGCGGCGTTGCTCGTGCTCCGCCGGCATCGGATCCTCGAGACGTTTCTCGTCAACGTGCTCGCGCTGGACTGGAGCGAGGTGCACGACGACGCCGAAGAGCTCGAGCACCACGTGAGTGATCGCGTGCTCGACGCGCTCGACCGCTACATGCGCCATCCGACCGAGGATCCGCACGGGCACCCCATCCCGGACAGCCGCGGCCGTCTCGAGCGCCGCGCGCTGGCGCCGCTCTCTGGCCTGCCCACGGGCTCGCACGCGCGCGTGCGCGAGGTGCGGGCCGGGGACGACCCGGCGCGCATGCGGCGCTGGAAGCGCACGGGGCTCGTGCCCGGGGCGCGCGTGCGCATGGTGGAGGCGAACGCCGAGGACGGCGTGTTCACGCTCGAGATCTCCGGCCGGCGCGTCGTGGCCGGGCGCGAAGGACTGACCGGCGTCATGATCGAGCGTCGCTCGAGGGGGCGAGCATGATCGGCCCCGAGTCCAAGTCGCTTTCCGAAGTCCACCAGTCGGTGCACGTGCCGCACACGCGGCACTGGCTCAAGCGCATGTTCGCGTTTGCCGGACCGGCCTACCTGGTGAGCGTGGGCTACATGGACCCCGGCAACTGGGCCACCGACCTCGCGGGCGGGTCCAAGTTCGGCTACCAGCTGGTCTGGGTGCTGGTCATGAGCAACCTCATGGCCATCCTGCTGCAGACGCTTTCGGCGCGCCTGGGGGTCGTGACCGGGCGCGACCTCGCGCAGGCCTGTCGCGACTTCTACCCCCGCGTCCTCGTGTGGCCGCTGTGGATCCTCTGCGAAATCGCGATCGTCGCCTGCGACCTCGCCGAGGTGCTCGGTGCGGCGATCGGCCTGCAACTCCTGTTCGGCCTCCCGCTGCTCGTCGGCGTGATCATCACGGCGCTCGACGTGCTGCTTCTGCTCGCGCTCTCGAACTTCGGCGTTCGCCGGCTCGAAGCGTTCATCATCACGCTCGTTCTGACGATCGGCGGCTGCTTCGCAGTGCAGATGGTGCTGTCCCATCCCGACATCGCGGCGATCTTCGCGAATATCCTCCCGCGCGATCACGACGGCCATCCGTCGCTGTTCGGGCACGCCCCGGACGGCCAGCTCACCGTGCTCGGGCTGCACGGGGAATCGCTGTTCGTGGCCATGGGCATCCTGGGCGCCACGGTGATGCCGCACAATCTCTACCTGCACAGCGCGCTGGTGCAGAGCCGCAACGTCGAGGCCACCACGGCCGGCCGCAAGGACGCGTGCCGGATGAACCTCGTGGATTCCGCCGTCGCCCTGAACGCGGCGCTGTTCGTCAACGGCGCCATCCTGGTGCTCGCCGCCGCGGCGTTCAATCGCTACGGGTTCACGAACGTGGGCAGCCTGCACGAGGCGCATCGCCTGCTGTCGCCGCTCGTCGGCACCAGCATCGCGCCGACCCTGTTCGCCGTGGCACTCCTGTGCGCCGGCCAGGCCAGCACGATCACCGGCACGCTCGCGGGGCAGATCGTCCTCGAAGGGTTCCTCCGGGTGCGCGTTCGCCCATGGCTGCGGCGCCTGGTCAGTCGCGGGCTCGCGATCATCCCCGCCGCCGCGGTCATCATCTGGCAGGGCGAGCGTGGCGTCGACAACCTGCTCGTGCTGTCGCAGGTGGCGTTGAGCCTCCAGCTCTCGTTCGCCGTGGTCCCGCTCATCACGTTCACGAGCGACCGCCGCCGGATGGGCGAGTTCGTGAACTCGTGGTGGGTGCAGATCCTCGCGATCGTCGCGGCCGGTGTCATCACGGGGCTCAACGGAAAGCTGGCGTTCGACGCGATCTCGGGCTGGGTGGTGTCGTCGCACGGCGCGTGGTGGGCGTGGTGGCTCGTGGTGCCCACCGCGTCTGCGCTCGTGCTGCTGCTCTGCTACCTCGTGCTCACGCCGCTGCTGCTGCGCGGCTGGCCGGTGCTCGCCGCCCCGCGCCCGGAGCCGGGGGTCGCGCCCGCGGGCTCGCGTGGCGCGCGCGGGCCGGACCTGCACGTGGAGCCGGAAGCGCAGCGCTGGAACTCCGGGAGCTATCGGCGCATCGCGGTCGCCGTGGAGCTCGCCGAGGCGGACGAGAACGTGCTCCATTTCCTGCGCCGCGCGCAGTTCACGCCCGAGACCGAGCTGGTCTTCGTGCACGTGGCCGAGAGCGCAGCGAGCCGCTGGCTCGGCGAGCAGAGCCACGACAGCGAGAGCCGCGAGGACCTCGAGTCGCTCGAGGGGCTCGCCCGCGAGTTCGCCGAGCGCCACACCCGCTCGACCGTGCGCCTCGGGCACGGGGAGCCCGCTCCCGAGATCGCCCGGATCGTGCGCGAGGAGCGTGCCGATCTGCTGATCACGGGCTCGCACGGCCACCGCGGGCTGTCGGACGCGGTGTTCGGCGCCACGGTCTCGAGCGTGCGGCATCTCGTCTCCTGTCCGATCCTCACCGTCCCGCCGCGCGGACGGCGCTGAGTCGCGCGCTCGCCCGGGGACGCGGCCCCGCCCGCGGCCCCGCGCTCGCCCGCGTACGAATGGACCCCGCGGACACAGGTGGCCAGTGGGGAATCCCGCGGTTTACACTCCCCGCCGGTGCGAAACACCCCCAGTCCTCCGCCCCCCGCGAGATCCGCCGCCCCGTGAGCGAACCCATCTACTACGGACGCCTGCACGCCACCGTGTCCGAGGTCGTGGATGCCGGCGACCTCCTGCCTCACTACGAGCTGGCCGCGATCGCGGTGCTGGAAGGGCAGGAGCGTCCCGGCGAGGAGCCCGCGGTCCGGCGGCGGCTGCGCGCGGAGGGTATCCGGCCGCGCGAGCACCGCGGCGCGCTGCTCGTGGAGCCGGGCGAGATGGAGCGCGTCTCCGGCGCCGGACTCTTGAGCGGCGGCGACGAGGTGTTCTTCGCGGCGGAGTGGGACGACGAGTTCGAACCGTTCCCGGCGCGCGTCTCCGGCGAGTCATTGGACTTTCGCGAGGGATTGCCGCTCGGGCTCGAAGACTGGATGCTCGAATCGCGCTGCGTGCTCGCGGTCGGGGACGGCGGCGGGCTCAACTACGCCACGCCCTCGCTCGAGCTGCACGAGCGCCTGTCGGGTCGCTTCCGGCCGGCACGCCGGTGAGCGAGGCGGTCGAGCCCGTCTCGCGCCTGGTCCCGCTGGAGCTCCAGGGCCCCGCCGGGCGCATCGAGGCGTTGCTCCAGGATCGCGAGGGCACCGAGCCCGCGTTCGTGGCCGTGGTCTGTCACCCGCACCCGCTCTACGGCGGAACGATGCACAACAAGGTGACGCATCGCGTGGCCACGACGCTGTTCGCGCTCGGCGCGGTCGTCGTGCGGTTCAACTTCCGCGGCGTCGGGCGGAGCGAGGGCGTGCACGATCGCGGCCGCGGCGAGCTCGAGGACTCGCTCGTGGTGCTCGACTGGCTTCGCCGCCGGCACCCCGCGGCGGCCGCGTGGAGCGCCGGCTTCTCGTTCGGCTCGTGGGTCGCCTCGCGCCTCGCCGCGTCCGACGCCGCGGTCGAACGGCTCGTCCTCGTCGCGCCCCCGGTCCACACGCAGACGTTCGAGGAGATGCGCGTCGCGAACGTGCGCAAGCTCGTCGTCCAGGGCACCGCCGACGAGGTGTGCCGCCCCGAGAACCTCGCTCGCGTGTTCCCGACCTGGGCGGAGCCCAAGCGCCTCGAGCTCGTCGAGGGGGCGAGCCATTTCTTCGACCGGAAGCTCGCGGAGCTGGGCGGGGCGCTCGAGCGCGTCCTCGCCTGATCCGCGAGCGCCGGGCTCAGCGAATGGATGGTGCGCGGAAGATTGCCGACGGCCCGAGGCTTGCAGCGATGAGTCGGCATGTCCGACGCGCCGGCCTTCCAGGCGCCCCCGTTCTGTCCCAACCCCCGCTGCAAGTTCCATGGCGATGCCGACGAGCCCTGGGCCTGGGTCCGCGCCGGCTTCTTCCGCCGCGCCACCGCCCCGCACCGGGTTCAGCGTTTCCGCTGTGACCACTGCGGGCGCTACTTCAGCGAGCAGACCTTCCGCACCACCTACTGGCTCAAGCGGCCTGAGCTCCTCCTCCCGGTCGCCGAGCAGCTCGTCCAGTGCGCCGCCCTGCGACAGATCGCCCGCCCGCTCCACGCCTCGCCCCAGACCATCGCCCTGCACGCCGCCCGCATCGCCCGCCACTGCCTGCTCTTCCACCAGACCCTTCGCCCCAGGGGTCCCCACCCCGAGCCCCTCGTCCTCGACGGCTTCCAGTCCTTCGAGTCGAGCCAGTACCACCCCACATGGTTCCACCTCGTCGCCGGCCAGCGCTCGCACTTCTTCCACGGCTTCACCGACTCCGAACTCCGCCGGAGCGGCGCCATGAGCCCGGCCCAGCGCCGGCGCCGCGCCGAGATCGAGGCCGCCCGCGGCCGGCCCGACCCGCGCTCCATCCAGCGCGAGGTCGCGCGCCTGCTCGGCATCGTCGCCCCCGAGCCGCAGGCCCTGACCCTCTACAGCGACCAGCACCCCGACTACGCGCGGGCCCTGCGCGACCTGCCGCACCTCCAGGTCACCCACGTCACCATCTCCTCGCGCGCCGCCCGCACCCCGGCGAACCCGCTCGCCGCCATCAACCTGCTCGACCTCCTCATCCGCCACTGCAGCGCCAACCACAAGCGCGAGACCATCGCCTTCCCCAAGCGCCGCCAGTGTGCGGCCGAGCGGCTGTGGATCTTCCTCGCCTGGCGCAACTACATCAAGTGGTTCAGCGAACGGAAACACGACGGCACGCCGGCGATGCGCGCCGGCGTGTGCGCGCGACGATGGAACTTCGCGGAGGTGCTCGCGGCGCGGTTGTTCCCCGCGCGCGTCCCGCTCCCGGAGCGCTGGGCGGACTACTACTGGCGCCGGATCAGCAGCCGCGACCTCTCGCACTGCAGGACGCATGCGCTAAAGTACGCGGCCTGACGCCGCGCACGAGCCCCGCCCCGGAGCCCGCGACGAGGCTCCGCCCTCCGACCCATCTGCAATCTTCCGCGCACCACTCAGCGAATGTGGACCAGCCGGGCTGTCGCGGACTCCGGGCCCTGAACGAGCCTCAGGAACACGAGCCCGCTCCGGGGCGCGAGCGCGGAGTCCAGCTCGAGCGCGTGCGATCCCGCCGGCGCGTTGACGCGCTGGCGACCGAGACGGCGGCCGGCGGTGTCGAATGCCTCGAGGACGGCGGGCGCCGAGCTCGCGAGCCGGAGCTCGACGCGCACTTGCGCGCTGCCCGGCGCGCTCGTGACCCGCAGCGACAGGTGCGAGGCGGCGGGCGAGGGCACGACCGCGGCGAGCTGGCTGCTCCGGTGCCGGAGCACGATGACGTCGTTCGCGCCCGCGTCGGCCACGACGGCATCGGGCTCGCCGTCGCCATCGACGTCGCCGAGCGCGAACGACGAGGGCGCGAGGCCCACGATGTGCGAGATCGGTGCGCCGAAGCGGAGGCCGCCGAGCCCGGGCAGCACCGTGAGCGAGCCGTAGAGCTCCGACAGCACGATGCCGTCGGGGATGCCGTCGCCCGTCACGTCGGCCACGGCGACCTGGCTCGGCCGGGGTGGCAGCGAGTAGCCGCTGAAGCTGGTGGCGCCGTTCGGATCGGGGAGTCCCCACATCTCCCCGGTGGGGTTCGGCTGGAACGCATTGAACTGGCACTGGGTGAGGGACGGCACCAGACTGTCGGTTCCCGCGACGACGATGGACTTGCGGCCGTCGGCGGAAAGCGCCGCCACCGTGAACGGGCTGCGTACGCCGATGGCGGCGCCTTGGCCCACCGAGCCGAACGGGGCGTCCTGGAAAGAGTTCGAGAAGGTTCCATGCCCGTCGCCACGCACCAGCGTGAGGGAGATGCTGCCCCAGGTTCTGCCGGGTGACTGCGTCACCAGGTCCAGGTGTCCGTCGCCGTCGAAGTCGGTGAGCTCTAGCCGGCCGTCGCCCGGGGAGATCGACGACCAGCCGACGGGGGCGAACGTCATCGAGCCGAGCCCGCGCCAGCACGCGAGGAGTCCCGTTGCCGTGGCGGCACAGAGGTCGGGCAAGCCGTCCTCGTCCACGTCGGCGATCCGGACGTCGGTGAGCGGCTCGGCGGCCGGCAGGTCCAGCCGCGCCGTGAACCCGGTAGGGCCGCCGGGAAAGACCGCGAGCGTGCTGGACGAATCGCACGCGACCGCCACGTCGAGCCAGCCGTCGGCATCCAGGTCCGCGAGCGCGAATCGCGCCGCGCCCGCCGGCAGCCCGATCGCCTCCACCGGGCCGAAGGTGCCGTCGCCGCCGCCCGCGTGCAGCTCGAGCTGCCGCGCGCCGCGCGCGAGGGTGAGGAGATCGAGTCGGCCGTCCGCGCCCTCCACGTCCGCCAGCTCCACCTGCACGGGATCGTCGCCGGTCGGGAGCCGGGGCGGGGAGAAGAACGTGCCCCCGCCGTGCCCCGGGATGACATCGAGCTCGCCCGCGGCGGGACCCGCGGAGACCACGTCGAGCCAGCCATCGCCGTTCACGTCCGCGATCGCGGAGAGGCCCGTCACGATCGCCGGGCCGAAGTCGTTGTCCTTGAGGCCGAGGGGAGCCACTGCGCCTGCGGGCGTGCCGGTGAACGCGTCGAACTGGAAACCGCCTCGACCATGCGCCATCCGGATGCTGCCGGTCGCCACGGCGACGAGGTCCAGCCGACCGTCGTGATCGACGTCCGCGATCGCCGCGACCGGGTCGGAGAGCGAATCGAGCAGGCCGGGCGTGCCCGATGCCTCGCCGCGATAGAGATAGCGGCCGGAGACTAGATCCGGCTGGCCATCGGAGTCGAAATCCGCGAACAAGGGCGGGCCGCTCCCGGGGAACGTCGGATCGGTGAAGAGGAAACCACCGTCGTCGAGACCGCGCATGAATCGAATCGCGAAACTCGGGCCATCCCACTGCACGAGATCGGATCGGACGTCCAGGTCGAGTCGACCGGTGACGTACCGGGTGGCGCTTCCCGGCCCGCGCAATCTACTGATCATCGAAACGAGCGTATCCGAGCCCGGGGCCAGCCACGACTGGGTGATCTGGGGCCCGAGCGCCAGGGAATCCGCGCCGGTGCCCAGCAGCCAGATCGAAATCGACATGCCGATGACCCCGACGTCCGAGCGACCATCCCCGTTCAAGTCGCTCTCGACGAGCGAGTTCACGACGCCCGTGTTGGGGATCGTGATCTTGCGTCCCGGAGCCTGCGGGCCGCCGGCCTTCATGAGGATCACCTCGGCGAACGTGCTCGAGGCGGTGGTCTCTATACAGACGAGATCGGCGACGCCGTCCCCGTCGACATCCGTCCACAGTGCCTTCTGCGGGTTTCCCTGCGTCGAAATGTAGCCCGCGAGGAACGGGACCCCCTGCGAGGTCACCTGCCAGCGCTCGATGCGGGGCACGAACCCGTTCCACGGAAAGAGGCCGATCTCCGCCGGCCCGCCCGCGTCCGCGGGCCGCAGGACGATCTCCCGGTTCATGAATCCGGATTCATGGAACGGACGGACCACACCGTAACCGGTGGCCTCCCAGACCGGCGTCGCGGGGCCCGACTGCGCCCGCGCATTTCCCGCGGCGAACAGTGCGACGAGCACGAGGGTGAGACCACGCGGGTGGCCGCACCCAGGCCGCGCAATGCGCGAGCGCTCAAGCGCATGAATCCGGTTCATCACGGCAACCTCCGGGACGGAGACGTGAATATGCTGGCGATTCCCCGCGACCATGCAAGGTTTCGGCCGTCGACCGCTCGGCGCGCAGGGGATTCCCCACAAGTAGATTCCTCGAACGGCGAACCTCGGGATCGCGTCGGCCTTGGCCATTCCCTGACGCCGGCGAGCACTCGGCCCGCCCACCCCGGCGCCGGTCGGACTCGGACGTGGGCTCGCGGAACCCTGCGGGACTATCATCGTCCGTAGAGGGCAGGAAGCTTGGGAACGGATTCCGGCCGCGCGTCCTGCGCACCCGGGATCGGTTCCGCTCGTGAGGTGTCGCTCGTGAACCGTGCTCGGATCCTCCTCGTCGCAGGCGTGCTGGTGCTCGCGGTCGGCACGCTGTGGCTCGCGCGTTCGCGTGGCGGGCACGCCGCCTCCCACTACCTCACCGCCCCGGTCGGGCAGGGCGACCTGGTCGCCACGGTCTCGGCCACCGGCAGCGTACGCCCCGTCGTCCAGGTCCAGGTCGGGAGCCAGGTGAGCGGCACGATCAGCGAGCTGCACGCCGACTACAACTCGCGCGTGCGGGCCGGGCAGTTGCTGGCTCAGATCGACCCGTCGAGCTTCAAGACGCGCGTCGTGCAGGCCGAGGCCGCGGTGGCCCACGCCAACGCCGCGCTCAAGGATGCCCGCCGCCAGTACACGCGCACGCAGGAGTTGCAGAAGGGCGACTTCGTCTCGCAGGCCGACGTGGACGCCGCCGAGTCGACGGTGGACCAGCGCGCCGCCGACCTGCTGCAGGCGAACGCGCAGCTCGCGGCGGCGCGCCTCGACCTCGATCACACCACCATCCGCTCGCCCATCGACGGCGTCGTCATCTCGCGTTCCGTGGACGTCGGCCAGACCGTGGCCGCGAGCCTGCAGGCGCCGCAGCTCTTCGTGATCGCGAACGACCTGGCGCAGATGCAGGTCGAGGCGCGGATCGACGAGGCCGACATCGGCCGCATCCGCCCCGGGCTCCCGGTGCACTTCAGCGTGGACGCGTTCCCCGACGTCACGTTCGAGGGGAGCGTGTCGCTGGTTCGGCTCGAGCCGATCACGGACCAGAACGTCGTCACCTACACGACGGTGATGCGGACGCGAAACGACGACCTGCGATTGCGGCCCGGGATGACGGCGAACGTCACCGTGCTCGTGGAGACACGAACCGGCGTGCTCAAGGTCCCGAACGCCGCGCTCCGCTTCCACCCCGAGGGGGCCGGCGGCAGGGCGGATCCGACCGAGTACGTCATCCGCGAGAGGCGAGAAGAAGCGACGCTCGCTCAGGATCTTGCCGAACATCAGGCGCGCTCAACCTGGCGGGCGTCGCCAC
>DATDEX010000357.1:0-11890 GCA_036522895.1 Candidatus Eiseniibacteriota bacterium
GTGCTCGCGGCGCTCACAGCGCTCGCCGCGGACGGGCGGAAGCCGCGCGTGCTGGTCGCGGAGAGCCGCCCCCGGCTCGAGGGCCGCGAGATGGCCCGCTCGCTCGCGGCGGCCGGCATCCAAACCTGGCTCGTCGCCGACGCCGCGCTCCCCCTGCTGCTCTCGCAGGCGAGCGCGCTGTGGCTCGGCGCCGACGCGGTGACCGAGCTCGGCGTGCTCAACAAGATCGGCTCCTACACCGCGGCGCTCGCGGCGCGCGAGCACGGCGTGCCGGCCTGGTGCGTCGCGGTGCGGCGGAAGCTCCTGCCCGCCGCGACCCCGGCACTCGGCATCGCCGAGATGCCGCCGGCCGAGATCTGGGACGCCGCGCCCCCGGGCGTCCAGCCGCGCAACGTCTACTTCGAGATGGTGCCGCTCGCGCTCCTGCGCGGGGTCGTCGTGGAGGACAGCGTGCTCGGCGTGACCGAGGTCGCGGTGGCGGCGAAGGACCGCGAGCTGCCCGCGGAGCTGGCGACCGCGGCGCGCGCGTCGGCCCCGCGGGCATGAGCTTCGAAGGCCTGACGCTCGGCGCCATGGCGGCGACCGATGCGGGCGCGGTGCTCGCGATCTACGCGGAGGGCATCGCCTCGGGTCACGCCACGTTCCAGACCGAGGTCCCGGGCTGGGCGGAGTGGGACGCCGCGCACTTCCCCTCGCCGCGGCTCGTGGCACGCGATGGCGACGGCGTCGTGCTCGGCTGGTGCGCGCTCTCCCCCGTCTCGAGCCGCGAAGTCTACCGCGGCGTCGCCGAGGAGAGCGTCTACGTGGCCGAGGCGGCGCGCGGGCGGGGCATCGGGCGCGCGCTTCTCGAGGCCATGGTACGCGAGTCCGAGGCGGCCGGGGTGTGGACGCTCCAGACCGGGATCTTCCCCGAGAACACCGCGAGCCTGGCACTCCACGAGGCGTGCGGGTTTCGCGTGCTCGGCGTGCGCGAGCGGATCGGACGGCACCACGGCCGCTGGCGCGACGTGGTGTTCATGGAACGCCGGAGCCGGGTGGCCGGGAGCGAGTAGCCCCGCGCCTGGCTTCACCCGCGCGCGCCGAAGAACCGCCCCACGAGCGCGGTGGCGGCCATGGCGACCGCGCCCCAGAACATGACGCGCAGCGCGCCGCGCGCGATCGGCGCGCCCCCCATTTGCGCTGCGGCTCCGCCGAGCACGCCCAGCAGCAGCACCGAGCTCACCCCGATCACGAGGCCGAGGAGCGGCGTCGGCAGGAGCGCCGCGAGCAGCACCGGCAGGAGCGCCCCCAGCGCGAACGCCGCGGCCGACGCGAGCGCCGCCTGGAGCGGCCGGGCGCGGGTGAGCTCCTGGATGCCGAGCTCGTCACGCGCGTGCGCGCCGAGTGCGTCGTGGCGCATGAGCTGGCTCGCGACCTCGGCGGCGAGTGGTGGGGTGAGCCCGCGACGCACGTAGATGCCCGCGAGCTCCGCGTGCTCGGCGGCCGGCTGGCGAGCGAGCTCCTCGCGCTCGCGCGCGAGGTCGGCGGTCTCGGTGTCCCGCTGCGAGCTCACCGAGACGTACTCGCCGGCCGCCATGGACAGCGCTCCCGCGACCAACCCCGCGAGCGCCGCGAGCAGCACGGCCGCACGATCCGGCGACGCGGCGGCGACGCCGACGACGAGACTGCTCGTGGAGATCAGGCCGTCGTTCGCACCCAGCACCGCGGCTCGCAGCCAGCCGATGTGCTCCGTGCGATGCCGCTCGCGATGGGCCATGGGGCCTTCGGCGGGAGAGCCGGTCTCAGCGCGTGGCGGGGACGGGCTCGGCGAGACGCTTCAAGCTCGCGAGCCCCTTCTCGAAGTCACCGCCCACCATCTTGTCCATGCTCACGAAGATGCACATGAACTTCGACATGAAGTTCATGGGACCGTCCATCGACCAGGTCACCCTCGTGCCGGCGCCGTCCGGGACCAGGTCGAACGTGGCGACGTTCGTGGCCGCGAACGGCTTGAGGAACTCGAGCTTGATCGCCACCTTCGAAGCGGGCCGGGTCTCCGTGAGCGTCATGCGTCCCGCACCCACCTTGTCGTTCCCGGTCCACGCGTAAGTCGCCCCCACCGCGCCGTCCACGCCACCGAACTCCTGCTTCATGTTCGGATCGAGCTTCGCCCACGGCGACCACACGTTCCAGTCGTGGAAGTTCGCGATGTGCGGAAACAACGAATCGGCCGGCGCGGCGATCGTGGTCGAACGCTCGACGTGGAACGTGGAAGGTCTCGTGGTGACGAAGATCACGAACGCCAGGATCACCAGCAACGCGATGCGAAGCACTCGACTCATGACACCTCCCGACCTCGTGCGGACGGGCACGGCGGCTCCGTGACCCGACAGGGCGCGGACGCTAGCACGAGCGTGGCCGGGCCCGCACCCTCACCCCACGCCCACGCCCTCTGCGCGCAGGAAGCGTCCCGTGTGCGACGCCTCGCACGCCGCGACCGCGTCGGGCGGCCCTTCGGCCACCAACTCGCCGCCCGCGTCGCCGCCGTCCGGCCCGAGGTCGATCACCCAGTCGCTGCAGCGGATGACGTCCGTGTTGTGCTCCACGAGCACCACCGTGTCGCCGCGCTGCGTGAGATCGTCGAGCACCTCGAGCAGCCGCTGCACGTCGACCCAGTGGAGGCCCACCGTGGGCTCGTCCAGCACGTAGAGCGACGGGCCCCCACCCGGACCCTGCCCGGGGCCCCGGCGCTCGGCGAGCTCGCGCGCGATCTTCAGCCGCTGCGCCTCGCCCCCCGAGAGCTGCGTGGAGGGCTGGCCGAGCCGCAGGTAGCCGAGCCCGACCTGGCGCAGGACGTGGAGCGGGCGGGTGAACCGGACCTCCTTGCCGAAATGCTCGAACGCGGCGTCCACGGTCATGTCGAGCGCCTCCTTGATGTTCACGCCCCGCACCCGCACGTCCAGCACCTCGGGCTTGAAGCGCGCGCCGCCGCAGACCTCGCAGGGCACGAGCAGGTCGGCGAGAAAGTACATCTCCACCTGCACCCAGCCGGCCCCCTCGCAATGCTCGCAGCGTCCGCCCGCGGTGTTGAACGAGAACGCCCCGTCCTTCAGGCCCCGCGCCATCGCCGCGGGCTGGCGGGCGAACACCTCGCGGAGCGCGGCGTAAGCGCCCATGTAGGTGACCGGGCAGCTCCGGGGCGTGCGCCCGATCGGCGACTGGTCCACGAGCACGACGCGCCGCAACCGCTCGAGCCCCTTCACCGCCCGGTGTGCGCCCACGGGCTCGTCCTCGCGGCCCTCGTAGCGCCGGAGCGCGGCCCGATAGAGCACGTCCTCCACCAGGCTGCTCTTCCCGGAGCCGGACACTCCGGTGACGGTCGTCAGCCGCCCGAGCGGAAACCGCGCGCTCACGCCCTTCAGATTGTGGTGCGTGGCGCCCTCCACGACCAGGAAACCCTCCGGCTCGCCGCCCCGGAGCGCCCGGGTCACGCGCCGCGCCCCGGAGAGGTACTGCGCGGTCGCCGACTCCTTGACGGCGCCGATCCCCGCCGCCGGGCCGGCGTAGAGCAGGTGGCCGCCGAGCTCCCCCGCGCCCGGCCCCAGGTCGGCCAGGTACTCGGCCGCGCCGATCACCATCGGGTCGTGCTCGACGACGACCAGCGTGTTCGACCGCCCGGTGAGCTCGGTGAGGATCGCGATCAGCCGCTCGGTGTCGCGCGGATGGAGCCCCGCGGTCGGTTCGTCCAGCACGTAGAGCGTGTCCGCCAGGTTCGCACCGAGCGCGTTCGCGAGCTCGATCCGCTGCGCCTCGCCGCCCGAGAGCGTGCGGGTCAGCCGGTCGAGCGCCAGGTAGCCGAGGTCGACCCGGAGCAGGAATCGGAGCCGGGACTCGAGCTCGCCGAGCGCCGCGCCGGCGATCGCCCGCCCGGTCTCGCCGAACGAGAGCCCGGCGACGAAGGCGGCGGTCTCGGCGACCGGGAGCGCGCACACCTCGGCGATCGACTTGCCGCCGAGCGTCACCCGCAGCGCCTCGGGCCGGAGCCGCCGGCCCCCGCAGTCGGCGCACGGGCGCGGCACCTGGTAGCGCTTGACGATGAACCGATTGCCGGCCTTGTACGCCTTCTGCTGCAACCGCTCGAGGAACGGGATCACGCCGCGAAAGTCCTTCCCGCCCTCGAGCAGCAGTTTCCGGTGCGCGGGCGCGAGCTTCTCCCAGGCGACGTCGAGCGGCACGCCCTTCTCGGCGGCGAGCTTCTGGAGCTTGGGCCACGCCATCGCGCGCCACGAGCCGGCCCACGGCGAGAGCGCCCCCTGGCGAAGCGTCTTTCCCGGGTCGGGAACGATCAGCTCGGGCGAGAACGTGAGCACGTCGCCGAATCCCCGGCACGTCGGGCAGACGCCGAGCGGGCTGTTGAACGAAAACAGCGCCGGCTCGGGGCGGATCGCGGGCGTGCCGCAGTTCGCGCATTCCCAGCGCTCGCTCCGCTTCGCCGGCTCGCCGGGGCCGACCCCCAGCTCGAGGCGTCCCTCGCCGCGACGGAACGCCTGCTCGCAGGCCTCCACCAGCCGCTCCCGCTCCGCGGTGCGCCAGGTGAAACGGTCAACGACCACGCGCACGTGCTTCGCTCCGCGCTCGAGCTTGGGCACCGGGTCGAGTGGCACCACGTCGCCCCGGGCCCAGGCCCGCGTGTAGCCGGCGCGCAGCAGGTGGCCGGCCTGCTCGTCCCACGACAGCCGCTCCGAGAGCGCGACCGGGGCCAGCACGAGCACGGGGGCTTCGGCCGGCCAGCCGGCCGCCTCGCGCGCGATCGACTGCGGCGAGTCGGCGGTCACCTCGCGCCCGCACTTCCCGCAGTGAACGGTGCCGAGACGTGCGAAGAGGAGCCGCAGGTAGTCGTGGATCTCGGTCGCGGTCCCGACCGTGGAGCGCGCGCTCCTCGCCTGGGCGCTCTGCCGGATGCTCACCGCGGGGGTGAGCCCGGTGATCGAGTCCACGTCCGGGCGCGGCAGCCGGTCGAGGAACTGCTTCGCGTAGGTGCTCACCGACTCGACGTAGCGGCGCTGGCCCTCGGCGTAGAGCGTGTCGAAGGCGAGCGACGACTTCCCGGAGCCGGAGACGCCGGTCACCACGCTCAGCGCCCCGCGCGGCAGGTCCAGGTCGACGCCCCGCAGGTTGTGCTGGCGGGCGCCGCGAATGCGGATGAGCGCGATCGGCTGGGGGGCGGACGGGGTCACAGGGTCGCCCACCCTAGCACGCGCCGATTCCCTGGCCCGACCGATTCACGCGGCGGCAGCCGAAAGCGCCGGCGAAAGAGCGGGCGGCCCAGCCGTCCGTGGTGGGCCGCTCCGCATGAATCGGGGATGACGGCTCGTCCTGGCTCGGAGTCCCCCGACCCGAACTCGCTCTAGAGCTCCGCGAGCGCGTGGCGTGATCGCGACCGCGGCGGGCACAAAGACGAGGGGCGGCCGGCGTGAGCCAGCTCGCCCCTCAGGACGTGCCAGGTCCAGAATACCGGTTACTTCTTCTTCTTCGCGGCCTTCTTCTTCGTGCCCTTCTTCTTCGCGGCCTTCTTCTTGGCAGCCATTAGGGATCACCTCCTCGGGTCAGGATGTGAAGCGTTCCTGAAGAGTCATGAACAGGGTCTGCGACACTCATGTCCGACGTGCATGTCCAGCGTGCGTGACCGACGTGCACGACCGACGTGTCGCTCGGTGAAGTGATGCAGCATCTTGTGTGCCAGTCGTTCACACGCCGCGCGCTCCTCACGCTCATGTGCATGCGAAAGCGGCGCTTAGAAAAAAAACACCACCGTGCACGTCGTGCACGGTGTTCGTTCGGGAGGCCCGGAGCACGCGATCGACTGTCAACAAACTGGCTCGCGTCGCGAGCGCGCGCACGTAACTGCTTGCGAAGGCGCGCGATGATGACCGGTGTCCAGATCGTTGTGGGTGCCAAGAAACCTGACACTCCGCGCCGACGCGCGTCGACTCAGGCGCGCTCGATCGTGCGCTCGCTCGCGTCTTCGATGCGCAGCCGGCGCAACTTCTCGATGAGACCCTGGCGCGAGATGCCGAGCACGCGCGCCGCGCGGCTCTTGTTGCCTGACGTGAGGCGCAGCACCTCGTTGATGTGATCCATCTCGATCTGCGCCAGCGTCGGCAGGCTCAGCACGTCGCGCATCGCGGCGGCGGCCGCCGGTCCCGGCGAGGTGCGGCGGCCGAGCATCTCGGGCGGCAGGTGCTCCGCCTCGAGGCGCTCGCCCTCCTCGAGCAACACGACCCGCTCGATCAGGTTCCGCAGCTCGCGCACGTTGCCGGGCCACGGGTAGCCGTCCAGGAGCATGGCCGCCTCGGGCGTGAGCTCGACGAAACCCTTCTGGAACTTGCGCGAGAACTCCCGCATGAAATGGAGCGAGAGCATGGCCACGTCCCCCTGGCGGTCGCGCAGCGGCGGCAGCCAGATGCTCACCACCTTGAGCCGGAAGTAGAGGTCGCTCCGGAAGCGGCCGAGCCGCACCTCCTCGTCGAGGTTCTTGTTCGTCGCGGCGACGATGCGAATGTCCACCGAGATGTCGTGCGCCCCGCCGACCCGCTTGAAGTTGCGGTGATCGATGAACCGCAACAACTTGGCCTGGGTGGGCAGGGGCATGTCCGCGACCTCGTCCAGGAACAGCGTGCCGCCGTCGCACAGCTCGACCAGGCCCTTCTTGGTGTCGGTGGCGTCCGTATAGGCGCCCTTCTCGTGGCCGAAGAGCTCGTTCTCGAGCAGCGCCTCCTGGAACGAGGAGCAGTTCACCTCCATGAGCGGCGCCTGGGCACGATCGCTCCGGTAATGGATCGCGCGGGCGACCAATTCCTTGCCGGTGCCGCTCTCGCCGGTGATCAGCACGCTCGTGGCCTTGCTCTTCACCACCTTCTCGATGAGCCCGCGCACCTGCTCCATGGCGGTCGACTCGCCGATGATCTCCTCGCCCGAGTAGTGCTGCCACGCCCGGCGGCGGTAGAGGTCCAGCTCGCTGGCCTGGCGGAACGTGCGCGCGGCGGACTCCACCGCGAGCACGATGTCCTCCATCTCGTAGGGCTTGCGGACGAAGTCGCAGGCGCCGAGCTTCATGGCGTCGACCGCGGTCTGCACGTCGCCGTAGGCGGTGATGATGATCACCTGGAGCAGGGCGTCGAGCTCGCGTGCGCGGCGCAGCACCGAGAGCCCGTCCGTGTCCGGGAGCCTCATGTCCAGGATCATGACCTGGGGCCTGAGCGATCCCACCTTCTCGAGGCCCTCCGCCCCGGTGCTCGCCACGTCCACCGTGTAGCCGCTCGCGCGCAGCACCTTGCCGAGCGACTTCCGGATCAGGAGCTCGTCGTCCACGACGAGCACGGAGGGCTTCACGGGGTCACTCCTCCGGCTTGCCCGGCGGCTCCGCCGGGACGGGCAGCGAGACGCGCAGCGTGGCCCCGCCGCCGGAGTTGTTCTTGGCGGTGATGACGCCCCCCGCGTCCCTGACGATCTGCACCGAGATCGGCAGCCCGAGCCCGGTGCCCATCGAGCGCGTGGTGAAGAACGGGTCGAACACCTTCTCCATGAGCTCCTTGGGAATCCCGACCCCGGTATCGGTCACCGACACGTCGACGAGCGAGCGCCGGGTGCGGTAGCGGCGCACGCCGGTCGTGAGCGTGAGCTCGCCGCCCTCGGGCATGGCCTGGATGGCGTTCAGGCACAGGTTCAGGAACACCTGCTGGAGCAGGTCCGGGTCGGCGATCACGAGCGGCAGCTCGTCCGCGAGATCGCGCGTCACCTTGACCTTGGCGTCCCGGAGCTGCAGGTCCAGGAGGTCGAGCGTGCGCTCGACGACCTGGTGGAGGTCGCAGGCCTGCGACTTGGCCTGCGGCGGGCGGGCGAACATGAGGAGCCCGGTGATGATCTGCTCGATCCGGTCCAGCTCCTGGATCACGTCGTCGAGGTCCTCGCGGCGCGGGTCGCGCGGCTTGAACTTGGAGGCCACGAACTGGACCGTGGTCCGGATGCCGGTGAGCGGGTTGCGAATCTCGTGTGCCACGTAGGCCGAGAGCTCGCCCAGCGACACCAGGCGGTCGATCTTCTTCTGGAATTCGCCGTCCTCGGTCTCCGAGATGGCCTCGGCGATCACCACGGAGCCCGCGAGCTCGCCGTCCTCGTCCCGCATCGGCACCGACTCGCCCCGGAGCGTCAGGTCGCGGTCCTCGGTCTCGATGCGGAAGTCGCGCGACTCGCGCGCCGCGCCCTTGAGCCAGCGGGCGTCCGCGCCGGGAAACACCCGGTTGCCCGGCTGGCCGAGCAGCGCGCCGGGCTCGACGCCGAGCAGCTCCTCGATGCGCCGGTTCGCGTACACGACCTTCCGCTCGCGGTCCAGCGCCAGCGCGCCCATTTCGAGCGAGTCGAGCACGAGCGCGGGCAGCGAGCTCGCGCGCTCGGGCGTCTCGGCATCGGGTGGGCGTTGGGCGATCTCGGTGCGCACGGGTCCGTCCCCTCACGGCTCGCCTGCTGGGACCGGCCACCCGGCTCGCACGACCGCGGGGCTTCGCCGCTCCCTCGGCGGGCATGACTGCTCGACCAAGAGCACTGGTAGCACACGGCCCGCGCCTCCGCAATCACGGACTGTGCGGCGTGCGCGTGTCGGCGCGGGCGCGCGTACGGTTGTGCGCACGTTCGACACGCTGCTAAGCTCGCCGCCCGCTCCGCCCCACCCTACGACAAGTTCTCACCCGGGAGTCCCGATGCTCGGTTATCTGCGATCCGGCAACAAGCGGACCAAAGCCATCTTCTGGGCGCTCACGGTCCTCACCGTGCTGTCGTTCGTCGGCGGGTTCATCTTCCTCGCCGGCGTCGGCCGCGACCCGGCCACGCGGGCGCGCATGACGGGGAACGTCGGCAGCGTCAACGGCGAACCCGTCACCCGCACGCAGTGGCAGTCCGCACTCGACGAGGCGCGTCAGAACTACCGCCAGCGCTACGGCAGTGATCCCCAGGACCGCGACGTCAAGGCGGTCGAGCAGCAGGCCTGGCGGTCGCTCGTGAACGAGCGCATGTTCGCGCAGCAGGCGAAGCGCGCCGGCCTCACGGTGACCGACAACGAGGTGCTGGTGGGCATGCGCACGAACCCGCCGGCCATGCTTCTCGCCTCCCCGACTTTCCAGACGAACGGTCAGTTCGACCCCTCCAAGTACCAGCAGGCACTCGCGAACCCGGGCAACAACTGGGCCCCGTTCGAGGACATGCTGCGCCAGCAGCTGCCGGTCCGGAAGTTCCAGGAGCGGCTGCTGTCCTCGCTCAAGCTCACGCAGCCGGAGCTCCAGCAGGCGTTTCGCGAGCGCTTCGATCGCGTCTCCGCCACGCTCCTCGTCGTGCCGCCGGCGGAGTCCGGCAAGGCGGGCGGCGGCGAGGCCGAGCTGCAGAAGATCTTCGACATGTACCGGACGCGCATGGCCGCCGGCGCGCGCACCCAGCTCGAGGTGCTGCAGATCCCGAAGCGCTTCGGCGCCGACGAGACGAAGGCCGCGCTCGACCTGGGACGGAGCCTGTTCGACCGCGCGCAGAAGGGCGAGGACTTCGCCCAGCTCGCGAAGGACTACTCGGAGGGTCCGAACGCCGAGAAGGGCGGGCTCATCGACCGCTGGCTCACCGCGCAGGAGCTGGGCGGCACGATCGGCGCCGCGGTGCAGGTCAAGAAGCCGGGCGAGCTGATCGAGCCGATCCAGGAGGGCGGTCGCGTCCTCGTGCTCAAGATCATGGACCCGGCCAAGGACACCTCCTCCACCAAGACGCCGCCGCCGTCCCCGGGCGCGGTGAAGCTGTCGCAGATCCTCATCAAGGTGCGGCCCGCGCCCGAGGCGATGCGCGAGCAGTACAAGGAGGCCAAGGCGATCGCGACGCGCGCGCAGGCGGTGGGCCTGTCGAAGGCCGCGACCGAGAAGGGACTGGCCACGGTCAAGACCGGATTCTTCGACGAGAACAACCCGCCGCCGCAGCTCGGCTCGACGCCGGAGGCCGCCGACTGGGGGCTGTCCGCGAAGCAGGGCGCGGTGAGCCAGGTGTTCGATGGCGATGACGCCTTCGTGATCGCCCAGGTGGCGGTGCAGCACCCGGCCGGCCCCCCGACGCGCGAAGAGGTCGGCGAGCAGTTGAAGCTCATCGCGGACGCGGAGCACCGCGTGGACCTCGCGAAGCCCCGGGCCGACCAGGTCGTCGCGGCGATCAAGGCGGGCAAGTCGCTCGAGGACGCGGCCAAGGCCGTCGGGCTCACCGTCACCGCGATGCAGACGAACGTTCAGCAAGCGGATCCGCGGCTGGCCGGCGCGCCGGAGCTGCTCGGGATGCTGTTCGGCGCCCCGCGCGGCAAGGTGCTGGGCCCGGTGCGAAGCTCGCAGGGGTGGCTGTTCGCCCGCGTCGAGGGCGTGACCGCGGCCCCCGACACGCTCCTCAACAGCCAGATGCGGGGCCAGCTCACGAACGAGATCCTGCAGCGCCGCCAGCGGTCGTTCTTCGACGGGTTCGTGGCGAAGCTGCGCTCGACCGCCCAGATCAGCGATCTGCGCGCCGCGCAGCAGGCCGGCAGCTATTAGGCTGACCGCGCCGCCGGCAGGCGAAGGGGCGGCTCCCGCGCGGGGCCGCCCCTTCGTGTTGCCGTGCCGGGGTCACTGGATCGGTTTGTTCTCGTTGCCCTTCGAGGGCTGGGCCGGCGGAGCCGGCGGCGGCTCGCGCTCGAGCTCGTCGCCGATCTCGCGCTGCGCCTTCTTGAACTCCCGGATCGCCTGCCCGAAGCCGCGGGCCATCTTGGGGATCTGGCTCGGCCCGAAGAGCAACAGGATCACGAGCACGATCAACATCACTTCCGTTCCACCGAAGTTCACTTGAGTTCCTCCGCGTTCAGGCCCCGCAGGTCAGTGATCCATCTGGAGCCGGCTCCGGTCGCTCCCGACGAGGACCGAGACATCCGCCAGCTCCGAGCTCCACTCCTGGCGCACGAGCGGAGGCCCACCCAGATAATGAGCCACTTCCCGCGCCAGCGAAAGGTCGGACCGGCGCGCGACCACGAACGTTGCAAAATAGTCGTTGCGGTCCGCATTGCGGACGTCCGTGACCTGGAATCCGCCCTCGCGGAGCCAGGCGGCGACGCGCGTGCCCACCCCGGGCTCGCCCGAGCCGTTGAGCACCTGCACCCGGACGACGTGCCGCCCCGTCCGCCGCGCCGCGGGGTTACCGGGTCCGAACAGCGTCCAGCCCCACGAAACGACGAGCGCGGCGACCACGACCGCGAGCAGCGAGAGCACGATCCGGGTGGTCCTACCGGCGGGCCGCGCCATTCGGCCCTCCCCGGCCCCGGCGCGGACTCGTCCGTGCGACGCGCGGGTTGCCCGCGCGGGTGGGCGCCTCGAGCGCGCCGACCGCGCGCCGCAGTCGCGCCCACGTGTCCGCGAGCGACTCCGGCAGCACCCGCGTCTGGGCGATCGCCGGCATGAAATTGGTGTCTCCGTTCCAGCGTGGGACCAGGTGCAGGTGAAGGTGTCCCGGGAAGCCGGCGCCGGCGACCCGGCCCACGTTGAGTCCGTAGTTGAGACCGTGCGGCGCGTACTCGGCTTCGAGCGCGCGCTCGGCGAGCGCCACGAGCGCCAGGACGTCGGTCTGCTCGGGGGGCTCGAGATCGCGGAACTGCGCGGCGTGGCGCCGGACCGCCACCATGACGTGGGCGCTCGCGTACGGAAAGCGATTGAGCATCAGGAACGCGTGCTCGCGCCGCGCGAGCACGAGATCGCGCCGGTCGGAGTGCGCGGCCGCGACCCGGCAGAAAAGGCATTCTCCGCTCGCGTCCGCCGAGCCGAGCCAGGCGGCGCGCCACGGTGCCCACAGGCGGTCGAGCCCGGCCGCGGGGGGC
>DATDEX010000358.1:0-3181 GCA_036522895.1 Candidatus Eiseniibacteriota bacterium
CCGCCACGAGCAGCAGCGTGCCGAGCCCGCGGTCGGCGGCGAGCACGCCCGACCAGTGATCGAGCCGGCGCGAGCCGGTCGCCCGGAGCAGCGTGCCGCCCAGCATGAACGCAAGCGCCCGGGAGCACGTCTGGACGAGCAGGTGGAGGAGCCCGCCGAAGAGCGCCATCGGGGTCCCGAGCCCCACCGCGAGCACCACGAGCCCGGTGTGCTTCACCGCCGACCACCCGAGGAGCCGGCTGTACTCTCCCTGGACGAGCAGGAACGGCACCGCGATCACCATGGACAGCGCCCCGAAGAGCGCGAGCAGTTGCTCCGGCCACACGGGCCCGAGCGTGGCGCGGGCGATGGCGAAGAAGCGGAGGAGCGCCGCGACGCTCGCCGCCGAGAGCGCCGTGGCGAGCAGCGCCGTGGCGGGCGCGGGGGCGCGGCTGTAGACGTCGGGGACCCACGAGTGCATGGGAGCGAGACCGATCTTCGTTCCGTAGCCCACGAGCGCGAACAGGAACGCGAGCTTGACGAAGCGCGGCTCGAGCGAGCCGGCCACCTGGCGGAGCGCACTCCACTGGAGCCCGGCGCCGCCCATGCCGAAGAGCGGCACCGCCGAGTAATAGAGGAGCACGGTGGCGAGGAGCGCGAGCGCCACGCCGACCGAGCAGAGCACGAGGTACTTCCACGCCGCCTCGAGCGCGTCGCGGCGGCGGTCGTAGCCCACCAGCACGGCGGACGCGAGCGTGGCGGCCTCGAGCGCCATCCACAGGAGCCCCAGGTTGTTCGCCACCGCCGCGAGCAGCGTGCTCTCGGCGAGCCCGAACACGAGCGCCTCCCAGCGGCCGGCCGGCCATGCGGCATCGCCCGGCTCGAGCTCCGGCAGCACGCGCATGTAGTCGTGCCCATAGGCGATCGTCGCGGGCAGCGCGATGCCGCACACGATCACGACGAGCGCGGCGAGCCCGTCCGCGTGCACCCAGCCCCGCCCCGCGAGGAACTCGCCGCCGCTCACCACGCGCGTGGCGTATGCGATCGCCGCCACGGCGGTCAGCGCCCCGCCCGCGAGCGCCACGCGCGGGAGCCACGCCGAGCCGGAGAGGAGCACGCAGGCGAGCCCCGCGACGAGCGGCACGAGCAGGAGCGGCAGGATCCAGGCCATTTCAGCCCCGGAGCCGGGTGAGGCTCGTGGTGTCGCGGTCGCCGAGTGCGTCGTCCAGCCGCTGGACGAAGAGCCCCAGCACCGCCACGCCGGCGAGGAGATCGAGCAGCACGCCGATCTCCACCACGAGCGGCATGCCGTAGGTGAGCGAGACCGCGGTGAGGAAGATCGCGTTTTCGAGAACCACGAGCCCCACGACCTGCATGAGCGCCTGCCGGCGCGTGACCATCACGAAGAGGCCGATGAGCGTGACCGCGACCGAGACGGGAAGACACGCCGCCAGGATGTCGACGCGGGAGCCGAACAGCGCGCGGGTCTGGCTGAACGCCAGCACCACGAGCGCGCCGCAGACGAGCGTTCCCGCGGGCAGGCTCACGAGCGCGCGCACGTCCGCGGCGGCGGTGGCCCGCCGCGCGCGCGCCGCGAGCAGCGCCGGGATGATGCCCGCCTTGGCGACGAGCGCGAGCAGGCCCGCGAGCGCGATCTCCCAGGTCCGGGTCGCGAGCGCCACGGTGATCGCGATCAGGGCCAGCGCCACGGCGTTCGCGCGCAGCGCCGCGATGCACTCGAGCTGGCGGCGCCGCGAGACCACGAGCAGTGCCGTGAGCAGGAACGCGCCCGCGAGCAGGTTGACGGTGTTGCTCCGGGGCAGCCAGTCGGGGAAGAGGTTCATCCGCGGAGCAGTGAGTCGGTGGAGAGCGCGAGCAGCGCCAGGAGGAACGCCATGCCGAGGAACTCCGGGACCCGGAAGAGCCGCATGCGCGCGGTGACCGATTCGGTGACCGCGACCACGCCCGCGAACCCCACCAGCTTCACGAGCCAGGCCGCGAGCGCGAACGCGAGCGAGCGCCACGAGGCGTCCGTGGCGATGCCCCACGGCATGAAGAGATTCGCGACGAGCGTGAGCAGCACGAGCGTCCGGGCGTGGGCCGCCCACTCGAGGAGCGCCAGGTGCCGGCCCGAGACGTCCAGCACCAGGCCCTCGTGCACCATGGTGAGCTCGAGGTGCGTGACGGGATTGTCCACCGGCACGCGCCCGGTCTCGGACAGAACGACGAGCCACATCGCGGTGAGGGCCAGGAGGTGCGAGGGCGAGAGCCACTGGGCGGGGGCGGCCGCGACCGCGGCGCTGATGCGCGAGAGCTGCGTGCTGCCGGCGCCGATCGCGAGCGTGAACGCGCTCAGGATGAGCGCCGGCTCCCCGAGCGCCGAGAGCGCCAGGTGGCGGCTCGAGGCCATGCCGCCGAACGACGTGCCGGCCTCGAGCGCCAGGAGCGCGAGCAGCACGCGCACCGCGGCGAAGAGCGCCACGGTCATGATGAGGTCTCCAGCAAACCCGAGGCCATCGCTCGTCGACAGCACCGGCGTCCACGCGCACACCGTGAACGACGCGGCCAGCACGACGTAGGGCGCGACCCGCGCGAGCGGCGAGGCGTCCTCGCTCACGACCGTCTCCTTCGCCGCGAGCTTCGCGAGATCGCGCCAGCGCTGCCACACCGGCGCGCCGCGCCGCATCTGGAGCCGCGCCTTGATCGCCGCGACGAGCCCCGCCCAGAGCGGGGCGAGCGCCACGAGCAGCACGGTCTGGGCGACGACCAGCAGCGCGTCGCCCATCAGCGCGCCCACAGGAGCAGCGCCACGAGCGTGACGAGCAGGTAGGAGAGGTAGAGGTGGAGGCTTCCGGCCTGGAGCTGGCGCGCCCGGGCGCTCGTCCACAGCACCGCCTGGACGACGGGCGCGTAGAGCGCGCGCTCGATCCGCTCGGGAATGCCCGAACGATGCCGCAGCCGGCGCGCGAAGTAGGGCGAGCCCTCCTCGAGAACCTCGAGCTCGCTCTCGGGCAGGAGCACGGGCTTGAAGACGAGCCGGAGCGGCTTGGTGAATCCGAGCGCCGAGTACTGCATCCGCGCATCGAGCCGGCCCCCGCCCGCCCACGACGGTGCCCGCCGCACCGGACGGGCCCCGCCGTGGCGGTTGAGCCACAGCAGCGCGAAGCCGCCGAACAGGCTCGCGAACAGTGCCACCGCGAAC
>DATDEX010000359.1:0-20001 GCA_036522895.1 Candidatus Eiseniibacteriota bacterium
GGAACCGCACCACTACAACCAGTCCCTGCTCCTGGAGCCGCGCCAGCGCCTCGATGCCACCCGCTTGGAGCAAGCACTCGCGCCCGGCACGCCGGCGAAACCCGCGCGCAAGCGCCGCGTCGGCGCGCACGATCCCTCCGCGACGGGGGTCGAGGCATTTCTGCCGGGCGGCGAGTGGCGGCACGAGCGGCACGGAAGTGTCTACGTGCACGAGCGGCTGCGGAGCGACGTCGAACGCCGGCGCGCGCACTGGGGCCGGCTGCCCGAGCCGCCCACGGGCGAGCTCGAGCTGTCCTCGCTCCGGCTCCTCGGGCTCGAGCGCGCACTGTTCCTGGATCTCGAGACGTGCGGGCTCTCCTCGAGCCCGGTGTTCCTCGCCGGGACCATGTTCTGGAACGGCGAGGACTTCGTGCTCCGCCAGTACTTCGCGCGCCATTACGGCGAGGAGGCCGGGCTCCTCGCGGCGGTGGCGGAGCAGTCGCGCTCGTTCGAGGCACTCATCACGTTCAACGGCAAGTCCTACGACGCCCCGTTCCTCGCCGCGCGCGCGCTCGCGCAGGGAGTCCGGCTCGAGCTGCCGCGCTACCACCTGGACCTGCTCCACCATGCGCGCCGCCGCTGGCGGGAGGAGTTGCCGGACTGCCGGCTCACGACGCTCGAGCTGCGTGTCTGCCGGCGGCGGCGCGCCGGTGACGTGCCGAGCGACGAGATTCCCGGCCTCTACCACGACTACGTTCGAAACGGCGATCCCTGGCGGCTCGTGCCGGTGTTCCATCACAACCTGCTCGACGTCACCACGATGGCCGACATCCTGCACGCGCTCTGCCGGCCGCTGCGTGGGGAGCGACGCGGGCGGGGCGACGAGGCGGCAAGCGACGACGCGGCGAGGTGACGAGGCGGGGGCAACGCGCGGAGAAATGAGGCGGCCGCCGCACGACCCGGGGACGCTCCCTCCGCGCGAGAAGCAGGTACTCACCCGAGCGCGGAACGTACGGTGCGTGTTTTGACACGCGTATGCGCGCGGGCCGCGCCCCGCGCGGCTCGTCCGCGCCTCCCGATCGATCCGGAGTTTTTCCCTGCCGCGCCCGGGAAGCGCTTTCGGTCGTTGACTCTGCCGCGAGACGGGCGGGATACTTCGGACGCAGTCCGTCCCCTGTGGGTCGTCCGTCGAGTGGGCTCTCCAGTGACCGTTGGCAGATTCCGTGTGCAAATTTCCCGTGCTGGCGTCGCTCGTCTGGCTCCAAGCTTGAGTCGCCTCGGCAGGCATGCCTGCCGGGGCGTTCGTGTTTCGGGCGCCCTCGTTGTCTCAGCGCAACAACTCAATTCGTTCCGGGAGGTCCAGCGACGCCATGGCGAGCTCTGAGGACAAAAGCATCACGTGCGTGGACTGCGGCGAAGAGTTCCTGTTCACCGCGGGCGAGCAGGCGTTCTACCGTGAGCGCGGATTGACGAACGAGCCGACGCGTTGCAAGAACTGCCGCGAGAAGCGCAAGGCCGGTCGCGGCGGACATCCCGGCGGAGCGGGAGGCGGCGGGGGCGGTGGAGGTGGCGGCTACGGTCGCCCCGAGAAGCAGATGTACCCGGCGACCTGTTCGCAGTGCGGGCGCGACACCGAGGTACCGTTCATGCCCACGTCGGGCCGGCCCGTGCTGTGCCGTGACTGCTTCAACGCCGCGAAAGCCACCGGTGGCGGTGGCGGCGGTGGTGGCGGCTACGGTGGCGGTGGCGGCGGCGGCTATGGTGGGGGTCACGGCGGTGGCCACGGGGGCGGCACCCGCAGCGCAACCGGCCCGCGCCCCGCGCGCGTCGCGGCGCCCACCGGCCCCTCCGAGGGCCGCGTGCAGGGCTCGGTCAAGTGGTTCAACGACGCCAAGGGATTCGGCTTCATCGCCTCGGACACGGGCGAGGACGTGTTCGTCCACTTCAGCGCCATCACCTCGGACGGGTTCCGCTCGCTCGCCGAGGGCGACCGGGTCGAGTTCGACCTCGTCTCGGGGCCCAAGGGCAAACAGGCGGCGAACGTCTCCAAGTCCTGAAGTCGCACTCGATTCGCTGGGCGGGTCCGGATCGCTCCGGGCCCGCTCGCGCGTTTCCCGGGGCATCACCGGGGTCAAGCTCGAAACGCCGAAAGCCGATATCATGATGAGGTTTCCATCCCCCGCGCACCCCCCGCGCCCAGCTCTCCCCGGACCGCAGGCCCCACGACGCATGATCGAGACGATCCGCACGTTCACGGCGCTCAGCGAGGAGTTCGTCGAACTCTTCATGAAGCACCACCCGGTGGCCGCGACCGAAGCGGGCATCCACGACTACGACCACCTGATGCCGGACGACTCACCCGACGGCCTCACGAACCGGGCGGCGTGGCTGCGCGACCTCGACCAGCGGCTGGTGGCGTCGGTGCCCTGGGAGGAGCTGCCGCTCGAGCCGCGCGTGGACTTCGCGCTGTTGCGCTCGCGCATCGCCGCGCTCCGGGCCGACCTCGAAGAGGTCAGGGTGCCGCAGCGGAATCCGGGCCTCTACCTGGATCGCGCGTTCAACGCCGTACACCTGCTGCTCGCCCGCTCGTTCGCGCCGCTCGACGAGCGCAAGGAGGCCGCGGTGGCGCGGCTCATGGCGATCCCCGAGTACCTCGAATCCGTGAAGCCGAACCTGCAACAGGTGTCGCCCACGCTGCTGGCCGCCAGCCTGGAGATGGCGGCGCACGGGCCGTCGTTCGTGGACGAGGTGGTGCGCACGCTGCTGCGGCAGTTCGCGGGAGAGGCCGAGCGCCTGGAGCACGCGGGCAACCGCGCGCGCTCCGGCTTCCTGCGCTTCCACGACTGGATGGAGCGCGAGCTGAAGCCCCGTTCCGGCGGCACGTTCGCGATCGGCGAGCGCTGGATGAACTACAAGCTCGAGCGCGAGCACATGGTGCCCTACACCTGTTCCGAGCTGGAGCGCGTCGGCCGCGAGCACGTGGCACACGCGCATGTGCTTCTCGAGGACGAGGCGCGCCGCCACGATCCGCGGCGGCACTGGCGCGAGCTCATCGTCGATGGTCGCCGCCGCGCGCCGGAGCCCCACTGGCTGCGCGAGGCGTACGTGGTCGAGATGGAGCGCGCCCGGCGCTTCGTGCTCGAGCGCCGCATCGCGCCGTTGCCGCCGGGGGAGAGGCTCGAGATCCTCGACACGCCGGTCTTCGAGCGCGGCATGCTGCCCTACGCGGCCTACCAGGCGCCGGCGCCGTTCGACACCGACCCCGCCGGGGTGTTCTACGTCACGCCCATCGACATCCGCCGCGGCAAGGAGGAGCAGGCCGCCCAGCTCGCGTCGCATTGCACGCCGGCGCTGCCGATCATCGCGCTCCACGAGGGCTATCCCGGGCACCACCTGCAGCTCACCCACGCGAACAAGGCCGCCACCCGCCTCCGCCGGATCGTGCACAGCGATGTTTTCGCGGAAGGCTGGGCGCTGTATTGTGAAGAGCTGATGTGGGAACAGGGCTACTTCACGGCCGATCCGCTCACGCGGCTGTTCCAGCTCCACGACCTGCTGTTCCGCGCCTGCCGCGCGGTGCTCGACGCGGCGCTCCACGCGGGTCGCATGTCGCCCGAGGAAGCCGTCGCCTACCTGGTCGAAGAGGTCATGCTGGACCCCACGTTGGCGACGAGCGAGGTCCAGCGCTACTGCATGACGCCCACCCAACCCATGAGCTACCTGGTCGGGAAACTCCAGATCCTCGAGCTGCGCTCCGAAGCGCAGCGCCGCCTCGGGCCCCGCTTCCACCTGCACGACTTCCATGCGGCCCTCCTCGCCAGCGGGACGATCCCGCCGGCGCTGGTGCGCGAGGAACTCTGGCCCCGGCTGGGGGTGGCGTGAGGGCGCGCGGGCCGAAGCGGGATCGGGCGCTCGCGGGGCTTGTCGGCAAGGCGCTCGTCGGGCTCGTTGGCACGGCGCTCGTCGGGCTCGTTGGCACGACGCTCGTCGGGCTCGCTGCCACCGAGGCGCGCGCGGTGTCGCCGAGCGACAAGTACGTGGCGAAGCCCGCGTCCACGGGCATGGCGTGGGCTTCCGTGACGTTCAAATCCACGCGTGACGAGATCGACCTGTCCGGGTGGTGGTTCGACGGGCGGCCCGACACTCCGGTGCTCGTGCTGTTCGACCGCGGCAGGGGCAACATGGGCGACCTGCTGCCCGTGGCGGCCGAGTTCGTGGCACGCGGCTTCAGCGTCATGACGTTCGACTACCGCGATTTCGGCCCCGCCGGCCCCGGTGCCGTGGACACGCTCGTCCAGCTGGCGTTCGCGTCCCGCTGGGTGAACGACGCCGAGGGCGCGCTGCGCTTCGCGCGCACGAAGGCGGGGAAGCGGCCCGTGTTCGCGTGGGCGCAGGACATCGGCGGCGCCGTGGCCGTGGCCGCCGCCGCGCGCGACCGGCACAACGTGGACGCGGTGGCGTGCGAGGGGATGTTCCGCACGCTGCCCGAGCTGCTTCGATTGCGGGGGCTGGCGCAGGTGACGGGCGTGCCGGAGCGGCACCGCTTCCTCGTCGAGGGCCCCGACGAGCCCGTGACGTCGATGGGGAGTCTCATCGTGCCGCTGCACGTGACCGTGGCTCTCAAGGACGAGGAGTGGCCCGCGACGGTGACGCAGGAAGTGACGCGCCACAGCCTCTCGCGCATCGACCGCTGGATCGTGCCGGATGCCACGTACGAGGGGATCGAAAAGACGCCCGGGTACTTCGACCGGCTCGGCGGCTGGTTCACGCGGATCGCCGGCATGATGAAGGCTGCCCAGCCGCCGGAGCCGGCGGAGGCGACGAGCAAGTAGCGATTCAAGGCCGCACCCCGTTCGCAACCCCGGCAGGCCACCCTCGAAGCAGGCGCGCGAAGGGGCGGCGTCTCGCGGCGCCGCCCCCATCGCGTCCCCTCGCGGCGTCAGTTCGATCGCGGGAACAGCATGCGCAGCTCCTGCTCGAGCCCGTCGATCGTCGCGGGGTAGCGGGCCCCCGCCGCGGGGCGGGCGCGCGACGAGCTCGGCGAGGCGAACTCGATCGGGTTCAGGCGCGGGACGGCGGCTCCGAAGCGCGCGTTGACGGCGTCGATCATCTGGTTCGCCATGAGCGCGTAGCCGAGGTCGTTCGGGTGGACGCCGTCGAGGCTGAAGAGCCCGCCGGAGATGAACGCGGACGTATAGAGGTTTCCGCCAATGTGGATTCCGCTCGTCGCGATCTCCCCGAGGAGTGCCGCGAGATCCACCCGGGCCACGAACGGCCGGGTCGCCACCGAGTCCACGACGGCGTTCATCTGCGCGATCTCCGTGCGGGCGGCCGTCACCTCGGACAGCCGCAGAATGAGCGATTCGGGCAGGGGCTGGCCATTGCTGCCGGCGGCGGGATTGATGTAGTTGAAACCCCCGGTCGGGATGCCGGTTCCGGCCGCGATCGTGCTGCCCGCCGAGAGCAGCACCAGGTCCCCCAACTCGAGCGGCCCGTTCGCACCCAGGAGCGGCAGCGGCTGGCCCGACGTCGTGCTCACCGTGAACGCCGGGAACGTCGTGAAGAACGGGATGCTCGTGACGTCGGGCACGTTGAACACGGCGACCCGGGTACCCGGGAGCGCGGCGTGGATCGAGTTGAGCGAGATCGTCATCAACTGGGCGAAGGCCGCCCCCGTGCTGCTGCTGGGAGGGACCCCCGCCACCGCGGTCGGACCGAGGATCTCGTTCGCACCGTATTCGAGCGAGAGGATCGATGGTCCGAGCGACAGCGCCTGGACCAGAATGCTGCCGCGATGCCGCTGGATGAGATTGAAGAACGTGTAGTTCTGGCGGTGAACCGGCGCGACGTCCGCGTTGTAGTTCGTCGTGTCCACCAGGTCGAGCAGGATCGCACCCGGCACGCCGAGGTTGTGGTAGGCGAAGTTCTGCGCGAAATTCGTGGGCGCGCCGGTCGTGCGGCCCGCGCTGCTGATGATGAGCGGCGAATACGACTTGATCTCGAGCAGCGACGGGATGCCATCGAAGTCCACGACCGGTTGTGTGAACGTGCCCCGGCCGTCGATCTGGACCGTTTTGCCGATCTGACGGGCGAAGAGCGACGGGAACGAGTGCACCTGGTGGCGATCGACGAGCCCGCCGGATTCGAATCCCGACGACAGGCTCGTGCCCACCGCGACGTACGTGCTCAGGTCGATGCCGCTCGAGCCGAGCCCCGGTGCGTTGACGGACTCGAGCTTAGAGCACGGGCCCTCGCATCCGGCGAGCACCGCGGCGAGCGCGAGCACGATCCCCAGCTTGAAGCGCATGGAAGCGTTCATGATCGTTCCCTCCTCACCAGTGGTACGCCAGGGTCGCCCCGAGCGAGTTGACGTAGGTCTTGTACACGCCGTCGTAACCGTCGCGCTCGCGCTGCTCGGTGGAGCGCTTCTCGACGAACAGGAACAGGTTGTAGAGATCGTAGTGCCAGTGGCCGCGATCCGCCCCGAAGCCCAGCGTGGCGCCGTGGCGGTTCGCGTCCGGCAGGAGCGGGGTGAGGGACTCGGGCGGCGCGGCCGCCTGGTCGAAGTAGTAGCCGGCGCGCCACGTCCAGCGCTGCGACCGGTGCTCGGTGCCCACACGCACCTGGTACTGGTCCCCGTAATTCTCGATCACGTCCTGATTGAGCGAAGCGTCCTTCGCGAACTTGAGCGGCAGCTTCTCGAACGCGGACCACCCGGTCCACACCCCGTCGATCTCGTACGTCCACTCCGGCTGCGGGTTCCAGGCGAGCCCCCACGTGAGCGAGGCGGGGAACACGAGCTGGGTCTTGACGCCCTGGTTCGCCGGCAGGCTCGCGGCCACGGCCGCGTCGAGCGGCGCGTCGCCCGTCGGGATCTGGGTGAACGTCGCGCGACCATCGTCGATGTCCACCTTGATCTTGCTCTTGAACGACAACGCCAGCCGCCAGTTCGTCCACGCGTTCGCGAGTGCCGCGGCGTTCCAGCCGTAGCCGGGCGTGAAGTCGGACTCGAGCTTCGCGCGGGACACGTTCAGCGGCTGTCCGCCGTCGCTGACGAACGTGGCGATGTTGTTCAGCTCGACCTTCGAATAAAGCGCGTTGAAGCCGGCCGCGAGGCTCAAGGCGTCCCCCGGGGCCCAGGCCAGATCGAGGGAGCCGTTCACGGCCTGGAGCGTCGCCTTGGTGACACGCTCGCGACCGGTGAACTGCTCGGGGTTCTTCCACTCGACACCCAGCCCGAACGGCGCGTTCACGCCGAGTCCGTACGCCCAGTGCGAACCGAGGTGGCTCGTCCAGTACGCGTTGGGAGGGAAGAAGGTGCCGTTCTTCATCTCTTCGGTGACCCCGTAGCCCGGAAACGGCGCCACGCCGGCGAAGCTCGTGCGCGTCGTGAGCCAGCTGCCACCGATCGACAACTGGCTGCCGTTGAGCCGCGTGAGCGCGGCCGGGTTGTAGAACTGCGCGGTGGCGTCGTGCGCGGACGCCACGTAGGCGCCGGCCATGCCGATCGCCGCAGCCCCCTGCTCGTAGATCGAGTAGCCGGCTGCGCGCGCGTGGGCCGGTGCGAGCAGCGCGGCCAGCGCCAACGTACGCACCAGGCGGTTCGTGTTCATGGGTCTCCTCCGGTGGATGGGGACGGCTCGAATCAACCGACGGATGCCGCGGCGCCGGCGTACATGCTCTCGATCAGGTCCGCGAACGTCTGGGAGACGACCTTGCGTCGCACCTTGAGCGTGGGGGTCAGCTCGCCCGCCTCGGCGCTCAGCTCGCGGTCCAGCAGCTCGAACTTCTTGATGGTCTCGAACGGAGCGAGCCCCGCGTTCAACTCGGCGATGACCTCCGCGTAGAGCGCGCGGACGGGAGCCGACTGGAGGAGCTCGCGGCGCGTCGCGAACGACCACCCCTTCGCCTTCGCCTCGGTCTCGAGGTTGGCGAAGTTGGGCACGAGCAGCGCCACGCAGTACGGGCGCTGATCCCCGAGCATGATCGCCTCGCTGATCCAGCGCGAGGCCTTGAGCCGGCCCTCGAGCGGCTGCGGCGCGACCTTCTTGCCGCCGGCCGTGACGAGCAGGTCTTTCAGGCGGTCGGTGATGCGAAGGAACCCTTCCTCGTCCAGGTGGCCCACGTCGCCCGTGTGGAACCAGCCGTCCCTGAGCGCGGCCAGCGTCGCCTCCTCGTTTCGGAAGTAACCCTGCATGACGCACGCACTGCGGGTGAGGATCTCGCCCTCGGGCCCGAACGAGAGCTCGACGCCCGGCACCGGCGGGCCCACGGCGCCAGGGCGCTCGCGGCCGGGCTGGTTGAGACAGATGACCGGCGATGTCTCCGTGAGCCCGTAGCCCTCGATGATCGGGATGCCCATGGCGAAGAAGAACTCCATCACCTTGGGGCCGAGCGGCGCGCCTCCGGAAATGCAGTACCGAATGCGGCCGCCGACGCGCGCACGCACCTTCGCGCCCACGAGGCGGTCGGCGATGCTGGCGACCAGGCCGAGCCAGAGCCCCGCCGTCCTGCCCGCGAAGCGGAGTCGCGCCGTCTTCTGCCCGACGCCGAGGCCCCAGTGGAAGATCGCGCGCCGGAGCGGAGGCTGAGCCGCCGCGTTCTCCATGACCCGCGCGTACACCTTCTCGTAGAACCGCGGCACGCCGGTGAGGATCGTGGGCCGCACCTCCTGCGCGTCGGCGGCCACCGTGTCGACGCTCCGCGCGTAGGCGATCGTGGCGCCCGAGGCGAGCATGGCGTAGAGCCCGGCCATGCGCTCGAAGATGTGGCAGAGCGGCAGGAACGACAGGCAGCTGTCGGTGGGCACGAGCTCGACGACCTTGAGGCACGCTTCGACGTTCGCGGCGATGTTGTCGTGCGTGAGCATCGCGCCCTTGGGATCGCCGGTCGTGCCCGAGGTGTAGATGATCGTGGCGAGATCGCCGGGACGCGTCGCGTCGGCCATGGCGCGGAACGCGCCCGGCTCCGCGGCCCGCCGCCGCTCGCCGTCCGCGTGCACGGCCGCCCACCCGCGCACGCGCGGGTCCCGCGCGGCGGGCGGCGGATCCATGACCACGAGCGTCGTGAGCCGCGGGAGCGAGTCCGCGACCGCCAGCAGCTTCTCGAGTTGCGCCGGGCTCGACAGCACGCACACGCGCGCTTCGGCGTTGTCGAGGATGTAGCGGACCTGCGGCGCGGTGAGCGTGGGGTAGATCGGCACGGTCACCGCACCCTGCCCGAGCGTGGCGAGGTCGGTGACGGCCCACTCGTAGCGATTCTCGGACAGCAGCGCCACGCGATCGCCGCGGCGCACGCCCAGCGAGGCGAGCCCCAGGGCGAGGCTCTCGACGTCGGCGCGGGCGCGCTCCGAGGAGAGCGACTCCCAGCGGCCCTTCCCGGCGATATCCGGCAGCCGCCGCATGAAATGCGCGGCCTTCCGATGGCGGGTCACCGAATCGAGGAAGATGCGGATCAGCGTGTTCGGCATGGCCCCTCCGTGCGCGGCCGATCGCAGGCAGCCAGAGCCTGCGGCGCGGGAACCGCAATTGGTAACACCCCGCCCGGGGGGTGCCAAGCGTCCGGGCGCCGCAAGCGGTTCCGTGAACCCGGGCCAGCGACCCGGTCCGCTGGGACCGTCTCGGTTGACAAGCCCGAATCGCTCGGAGCAAGGTGCCGCTCGCGCGGCGCACGAGGTGCCGTGCCCCCGTGGAGGTGGCAGATGATCCGCCCGTGGCAGCGCCCCGAGCGCGAGCCTTCCAACTGGTGGCGGCACACGGTGCGGTTCTCGCTGCTGGCGTTTCTGGCGGTCGCCGGGCTCCCGGCGCCCGCGATCGCGGGGGTCCGCACGCCCGGGGAGGCGATCGCCGCGGGCGACCAGCACTACGCCGCCGCCCGGCTGGAGGACGCCGTCAAGAGCTACGGCGAGGCGCTCGAGGCGTCGCCCGGCAGCGTGACCGCGCTCTGCCGGCTCGCGCGCGCCGAGTCCGAGCTGGGCGAGACGCAGAAGGGCGACGAACAGCGCCGTACCTGGGGCAGCGCCGTGGCGCACGCGCGCGACGCGGTCCGCGCCGAGCCGGACAGCTCCGAGCCGCACGTCCGGCTCGCGGTCGCGCTCGGGCGGCAGGCGCTTCGCGAGGGGCCGCGGACCAAGCTCGCACTCTCGCGCGAGATCAAGTCCGAGGTGGACCGCGCCCTCGCGCTCGACGCCGACCGGGGCCTCGCGTGGCACGTGCTCGCGGTGTGGAACGTGAAGATCTCGAGCTTGAACCTGATCGAGCGCATGGCGGCGAACGCGGTGCTCGGCGGGGTCCCGAAGGGA
This sequence comes from Candidatus Eiseniibacteriota bacterium, assembly GCA_036522895.1. Lineage (GTDB taxonomy): Bacteria > Eisenbacteria > RBG-16-71-46 > RBG-16-71-46 > RBG-16-71-46 > JAIOPA01. The sequence continues at coordinate 10,280 of DATDEX010000359.1, forward strand.
GCGTCGTACGAGAACGCCGAGCAGGCGTTCGAGCGGGCCGTCGCGCTCGAGCCGGACTACGTGAACCACCGCCTCGAGTACGGGCGACTGCTGAAGGACCTGCACAAGAACGAGGACGCGCGCCGCCAGCTCGAAAAGGCCATCGCGCTCCCGCCCACGAGCAGCGCCCTCGACCCGCGGTACCAGGCCGAAGCGCGGACGCTGCTGGAGAAGCTCCCGCGCTGATGGGCTCTCCGGGCGGCTGGATTCTGGCCGGGGTGCGCACGCCGTTTGCCAAGGCGGGCAGCGCGTTCAAGCGCACGCCCAGCTACGAGCTGGGGCGCATCGCCGCCGCCGAGGTCATCGCCCGCGCCGACCTCGACCCGGATCGCATCGACGAGGTCGTGTTCGGCCACTGCGCGATGCCCGCAGAGGCCGCGAACTCCGCGCGGATCATGGCGCTGCGCGCGGGCGTGCCCGAGCGCGTGCCGGCCGTGACCGTGCATCGGAACTGCGCCTCGGGCATGGAGTCGGTGGCGAACGCCTGCCACCGGATCGGTGCGGGCGACGCGAAGCTGGTGCTCGCCGGCGGCATGGAGTCCATGAGCCTGATCCCGCTCCTCTTCTCGTTCGAGTACTCCGACTTCCTCGAGGGGCTCATGCGCGCGAAGAGTCCGATCGCCCGGCTCGGGGCGCTCGCGCGCTTTCGCCCGCGCATGCTCGCGCCGCGGATCGCGCTCGCCGAGGGGCTCACCGACCTCGTGTGCGGGCTCAACATGGGACAGACCGCGGAGGTGCTGTCGCGCGAGTTCCGGATCACGCGCGAGCGCCAGGACGCGTTCGCGCTCCAGAGCCACCAGCGCGCGATCGCCGCGCGCGAGCGGCTGCGCGAGGAGATCGTGCCGGTCTACGCCGCGCCCGCCTACGAGGCGGTGCGCGACGACGTGGGCCCGCGCGAGGGCCAGACGTTGGAAGCGCTCGCGAAGCTCGCGCCCTATTTCGACAGACGGAATGGGACCGTGACCGTGGGCAACAGCTGCCAGATCACCGACGGCGCGGCGGCGCTCCTCGTGGGCGACGACGAGACCGCGCGCGGCTGGGCGACGCCGCCGCTCGGCCGGATCCGGAGCTTCGCGTTCGCCGGGCTCGCGCCCGGGCGCATGGGACTCGGGCCCGTGTTCGCGATCGCGAAGGCGCTCGCGAAGGCCCAGGTCTCGCTCACCGAGATCGAGCTCTTCGAGATCAACGAGGCGTTCGCCGCGCAGGTGCTCGCCTGCCTCGAGGCCGCGAAATCCGAGCGCTTCTGCCGGGACGAGCTCGGACTCGACAAGGCGCTGGGCGAGATCCCGGAGGAGCGGCTCAACGTGAACGGTGGCGCGATCGCGCTGGGGCACCCGGTGGGCTCGAGCGGGGCGCGGCTCCTCCTGACGACGCTGCACGAGATGCGCCGCCGGGGCGCGCGCCTGGGGCTCGCCTCCCTGTGCGTGGGCGGCGGACAGGGCGCGGCCTTCGTGCTGGAGCGCGCATGAGCGTCGTGACGCAGGTCTTCCGCGTCGAGCGGCGCGACGGCGGGCTCGCGCACCTGGTGGTCGACCACCCGGCGCGCAAGTTGAACGTGCTCGACGCCGACGCCGTGGCCTCGCTCGAGGCGGCGCTCACGGACCTCGAGTCGGCGCCCCCGCTGGGCGTGCTCGTGATCTCCGGGAAGCCGGGCAGCTTCATCGCCGGCGCCGACGTCGACGCGATCGGCACGCTCACGGACGCCGCCGAGGTGCACCTGCTCGTGCGGCGCGGGCAGGCCGCGCACGCGCGCCTCGCGGCGCTCCCGTGCCCGACCGTGGCCGCGATCGACGGCGTGTGCCTGGGCGGCGGCACCGAGTTGGCACTCGCGTGCGATTCCCGCATCGCGACGGAAGAACCGCGCACGCAGATCGGGCTCCCGGAAACCATGCTGGGGATCCTGCCCGCCTGGGGCGGCACGACGCGGCTCCCTCGCCTCGTCGGCCTGCCCGCGGCGCTCGACCTGATCCTCTCCGGGCGGACGCTCGACGCACGCCGCGCCGAGAAGCTGGGCCTGATCGCGCGCGCGGTGCCCGCCGCCTGGCTCGTGGAGCGCGCCGAGACGCGGCTCGCGGAGCTCGCGAAGCGCCCGAAGCCGAAGCGCCGCGACCGCTACCGGCCGCGCGATCTCGTGGCGTGGTTCCTCCATCGCACGCCGTTCGGGCGCTCGCTCGTCTTCCGCGAGGCGCGAAAGGGCGTCGTGGCGCGCACCGCCGGGGTCTACCCGGCGCCGCTCGCGGTGCTGAGCGTGCTCGAGCGCACGGTCGCGCGTCCCGAGGCGGAGGGATTCGCCGCGGAAGCCGACTTTGCCGCGCCGCTCGTGGTGGGCGGCGTGTGCAAGAACCTGGTGCGCATCTTCCGCCTCTCGGAGTCGGCCAAGCGCGCGAACGTGGTGGCGGATCCGGCCTTGAAGCCCACCGCCGTCGGGCGCATGGCGCTGATCGGCGCGGGCGTGATGGGCGCGGGCATCGCCGAGCTCGCGAGCCGGAACGGCATCGCGGTCCGGATGCGCGAGATCAAGCCCGAGGCGCTCCAGGCGGGCCTCAAGACCGTGCGCGGCCTGATCGACGAGCGCGGGCGCAAGCGCCGCATGGCCGCGCGCGAGCGCGACGGACAGATGGCGCGGATCCTTCCGACGCTCGAGTTGACCGGCATGGGGCACGCGGACTTCGCGCTCGAGGTCGTCGTGGAGGACCTGGACGTCAAGCGGCGCGTGTTCGCCGAGCTCGAGGTGCGCGTGCCCGCGGGCGCGCTGCTCGCGTCCAACACGAGCAGCCTGAGCATCAACGCGCTCGCGCAGGGCCTGCTCCACCCCGAGCGATTCGTCGGATTCCACTTCTTCAATCCCGTGCACCGCATGCCGCTCGTCGAGGTGGTGCGCGGCGAGCGGACGTCCGACGCCTCGCTCGTGACCGCGGTGGGCCTCGCCCGGAAGCTCGGAAAGACCCCGGTCGTGGTGAAGGATTCGCCCGGCTTCGTCGTGAACCGCGTGCTCATGCCCTACCTGCGCGAGGCGCTCCACCTGCTCGAGGAGGGCTACACCGTGCCCGATCTCGATCTTGCGATGCGCCGCTTCGGCATGCCGATGGGACCGTTCGAGGTGGTGGACGAGGTGGGTCTCGACGTGGCGGCCAAGGTGGCCGGCGTGCTCTCGAAAGCGTTCCCCGACCGCATGCTGCCCTCGCCCGCGCTCGAGAAGATGCTCGCGGCGGGAAAGCTCGGCCGCAAGAACGGCGCCGGCTTCTACCGCCACAAGGGCCGCACCCGCAAACCCGATCGCTCGGTGCGTGGCGTGCTGGGGCTCTCCCAGACACGCCATCCGCACACGGTCGACTCGCTCGCCGAGCGCATGGTGCTGGCGATGATCAACGAGTCCGCGCGCTGCGTGGAGGAGGGCATCGTCGCCGGCCCCGAAGAGGTCGACCTGGCGATGGTGTTCGGCGCCGGCTTCCCGCCCTATCGCGGCGGTGTGCTGCGGCACGCGGACGCGACCGGGCTCCCGGCGGTCGTGGACCGCCTGCGCGCGCTGCGGGCCGAGAAAGGGCCGCGCTTCGAGCCCTGCGCGCTGCTCGTGGCGAAGGCCGCGGCGGGGGAGACGTTCACCGGGATCGGCGGGAGCCCCCGGCCGGCCGCCATCGAGGGCGAATCGCTCGAGCGGTGACCCAGGCGGGTCGCGGCCGGCCTGCCCGGGCGCGGCGACCCGGGCGTTCCTGCCGGCTGGCGCCGGGTCGAGAATCCCCCCGGGGCCCTGCCGCGTCCAAAGGGCCCTGCGGCGCGGATGCCACGCCATTCGCCCCCGTGCCGAGCCGGACTCGCGCGGGTGACACCCCTGGGCCGTTCCGCGGCCATGAGGAGGTTCCATGCAACCCGATCTCAAGCTGGTCGCGGGCGAGCCGCAACCGGTCCTGCCCTCGCCGCCGGCACCGGCCGGCCCCACGCTCGCCGACGGCCAGCTGCTCGACGCCTACTCCGAAGCGGTCGTTGGCGCCGTCGAGCGGGTGTCGCCGTCCGTCGTGCGGATCGACGTGGAGCACCGCGACCGCCGCGTGGGCGGCTCGGGCTCCGGGTTCGTGTTCACGACCGACGGCTTCGCGCTCACGAACAGCCACGTCGTGCACGGCGCCGCCGCGATCTCGGCGGTGCTCGCGGACGGCCGCCGCGTGCCGGCCTCGCTCGTGGGCGACGATCCCGACACCGACCTCGCCGTGGTCCGGCTCCAGGCCGAGGGAGTGCCCGCGGCGGTGCTCGGCAGCTCGCGGACGTTGCGCGTGGGGCAGGTCGCGATCGCCATCGGCAACCCGTTCGGCTTCCACGCCACCGTCACCACCGGCGTGGTGAGCGCGCTCGGTCGCTCACTGCGCGCCCAGTCCGGACGGCTGATCGACGACGTGCTCCAGACGGACGCCTCGCTGAATCCCGGGAACTCCGGCGGGCCGCTCGTCAACTCGCGCGGGGAGGTGATCGGCGTCAACACCGCCATGATCCTGCCCGCCCAGGGGATCTGCTTCGCGATCGCCGTGGATCTCGCCAAATTCGTGGCCACGAGCCTGATCCGCGACGGCCGCATCGTGCGGGGCTGGATCGGCGTGGGCGGACAGAACGCGCGGCTCCGGCGGCACCTCGTGCGCCGGCACGAGCTCGCCCGCGAGTCGGGCGTGCTGGTCCTGTCGGTCGAGAAGGGGAGCCCGGCCGAGCGGACCGGCTTGAAAGAAGGCGACATCATCGTGTCGCTCGGTGGCCGGCCGGTGGCGGGGGTCGACGACCTGCACAAGTTCCTCACCGGGAGCGCGGTCGGGGTGCGGGCGCCGATCTCGGTGCTGCGGAACTCGGAGCACCTTTCGTTCGAGATCGAGCCGGTCACCCGGCCGGCGGCGTAGCCGGCTGCGGGCTTCGCCCGGTCGGTCGCGAGGGGGCTCTCGGGGACGCACGGCCGTCGCGCTCGCGGGGCAAAGGCAAAGCGCCCGGTGGGAGGTCTCGCCGGGCGCCTCTGTCAGCGGCGGGCCTTGCCATTCCCGCCGCCGTGCCTTGGAAATACTGCCCGCGGGACCGCTCTCTCGTCCGATCCCGCCCTGCCATCCTCGCTCGCGGATGACATACGTTGAGACGCTCGGCGGCCGCGAAAGGTTTCAACCCGCGCGGTGAATCGACATCTCGCTGAAGCCCACGCCACGAACGCTGGACATCCGGGTACCAGTGCCAAACGCGGACGCCCGGGGAGCGAACTTCCCCGGGCGTCGTGGGGTGCGAAACCGTTCCGATTCGGTTCAGCGCGGTCAGATCCGGCTCGGCTGGTTCGGGCCCCGCTCAGGCCGGGCGCGGGCTCGGCTCGCCGAAGCCCTCGATGCCGCCCTCGTCGGCCTGGGTGACCGGCGCCGAGGCGCTGGGGGGAGCGTCCAGGTCGGACAGCCGCGGCGGCGGGCCGAGCTTCTCGCCCCGCAGGACGCGATCCATCTGGTCGCCGTCGATCGTCTCGCGCTCGAGCAGCGTGTTCGCCAGCAGGTGGAGCTTGTCGAGGTTCTCCTTCAGGAGCTGGAGCGCCTTCTGGTGCGCGCGCTCGATGATCTCGCGCACCTCCGCGTCGATGAGCACCGCGGTCGCCTCGCTGTAGTCCTTGGAGCTCGTGATCTCCTTCCCGAGGAAGATCATGTCCTCGCGCTTGCCGAACGTGAGCGGGCCCAGCTTCTCACTCATGCCGAAGCGCGTGACCATGCTGCGCGCGATGCTCGTGGCCTGCTCCAGGTCGCCCGCGGCGCCCGTCGTCAGGTGCTCGAACACGAGCAACTCGGCGGCGCGACCACCCATGGCGTGGCAGAGCCGGTCTTCCAATTGCTTCTTCGAGTGGTTGTGCCGCTCCTCGGTGGGCGCGTACGCCGTCACGCCCAGCGCGCGACCGCGCGGGATGATCGTGATCTTCGTCACCGGGTCCGAGCCGGGCAGGAGCCACGCCACGAGCGCGTGACCCGACTCGTGGTAGGCGGTCATCTTCCGCTCCTGCTCGGTCATGACGAGGCTCCGGCGCTCGAGCCCGAGCGTCACCTTGTCCTTGGCGTCGGTGAAATCGCGGAGCGAGACCTTCTTGTGATTCCGTCGCGCCGCGAGCAGGGCCGCCTCGTTCGCGATGTTCGCGAGATCGGCGCCCGACATGCCCGGGGTCTCGCGGGCTACGAGCTTCAGGTCGACGTCCTCGCCGAGCGGGATCTTGCGCGTGTGTACCTTGAGGATGCCTTCGCGCCCGCGCACGTCGGGCCAGTCCACGACGATCTGGCGGTCGAAGCGTCCCGGCCGCAGCAGCGCCGGATCGAGCACGTCGGGACGGTTCGTGGCCGCGACGATGATGACGCCCTCGTTCGACTCGAAGCCGTCCATCTCGACGAGCAGCTGATTGAGTGTCTGCTCGCGCTCGTCGTGCCCGCCCCCGAGCCCCGCGCCACGATGCCGGCCGACAGCATCGATTTCGTCCACAAAGATTATGCAAGGTGCGTTCCGCTTTCCCTGCTCGAAGAGATCACGAACCCGGCTATTGTGAAGCAATACCGGCTTCTCGCCGCCGAAGAATGCCTCGTTCTCGCAACCACACAGGTCGTACACGAATCCATCGTAGGGCTTGCGTTCGACGCTGCGAACGACTGCCCGCTTGCCCTGATTCGCCCGGTCGCGCACGAGCCAGTGGCTCGTCTTGCCGACGATCAGATTCCAGGCCCGCGTCGCAGGCAACGGCTTGGACCTGATGAGGCGGCCCGCCTTCATGTGCACTTCGCGAATGCCGCTCGGGATGCCGTGCATGGCGCACAGCCACGCCAACTCGCGCACGAGCTGCCGGCTTACTGACGTCGTGATGAGCTTGCCCTCGGTCGAAACGTAACCGTCGCCCAGCGCGTAGCCCGTGAGATAGGCCTCGAAGTACCGCCGCGGCAGATCCCACAGCATTTCGGGCACATGCTTTTCGTGGCTGCCCGTGCCGCACTGGCGTTCGAAGAAACGGCCGAGCGCGGCGATGTGGTAGGTGATCTTCGTGCTGTTGTCGGCACTCGCGGTGACCTTGGGCTCGACGCCGAAAACCTCACGCATGCCGTCGATCACGTCCGCGTGCAAGTCACCTTCGTGCGTGCCGAACGTGAACTCCAGGCAGCCATTCTCCCGGCCCTCGGCGGTGTAATAGCCGAGCAGCTTCATGAGCCGCGGGGTGACCTCGACGTCCTCGGGCAACGCGAGCGGCGCATTCGCCAGAGCCCGCGGGAGGTGCACGCCGCGCTGCCACAGACTCACCGTCATCTGGGAAACCCCGACCGCCTGCGCAATCGCCGCCTGCGGCATCTCGCCGGCGTTCGCCATGACGAACGCGTGTGCGTCTTCGGATGCCGAGGTGTCGTCGTGCACGCGCAGCCGGAGCGGAGTGGCCGGCTCCTGGAACTCGTGCGCGCGAGTCGAGTGCGGTGTGCCCGCGTCAGCCGAGTACTCTCCGCGAACCTTGAGCGGAAGCTGGACCAGCAGATCACCGGGCTTGAGCTCGCTCGCCAGCCGGGCCTTCACGCCATCGCGCGTGCGGACGAAGACGCTGTGGTCGCCGGTCGTGCGAAGTTTCCCGCCGAGATAATGAATCTCGAAGATCTCGCTCACGTGGTGGCGATAGACAGCCGAAGCGCGTTTCCACGCGCTGCCCTGGACGAACGTCTTGCTCGAGCCCTTGAACTTGGATGCCTTCTCCTCGAACCCGAGCGTCTGCACGCCCTCCACCCGCACGGGGAAGCCCGCGGCGTCGCCGGTGTAGAAGCCATCCACGAATTCGCCGATCGGGACGAGCCGCGTGCCGCGCGCGTCGCGCACCAGCACCGGGGTGTCGCCCGTGACCGACGCCCCCACGCCCACGAACATCTCCACGAAGTCCGAGCCCGACATGCTGAAGAACGGCACGCCGGCTTCGCCGGCCACGGCCTTCGCGAGCAGCGTCTTGCCCGAGCCCGGCGGCCCGAGCAGGAGCGCGCCCTTCGGGATCCGTCCACCCAGGCGCTGGAACTTCTGGGGTTCCTTCAGGAACTCGATGATCTCCTGCAGCTCCTGCTTGGCCTCGTCGCAGCCGGCGACGTCCTTGAACGTGACCCGCGTCTGCGACTCCATGAGCACGCGCGCCTTGCTCTTTCCGAACCGCATCGCGGCCGAACCACCGCTCTGCATCTGGCGCAGCATGAACATCCAGGCCACGAGGAAGAGCAGCAGCGGCAGCCACGTGAACATCACGGACAGCCAGTTGATGCCCGGCGCCTGCACCGTGATCGCGGCATTCGGATTGGCGGCGCGCGTCTTGTCCGCGAGCGTCGCGCCGTCGCCGAGGAAGTTGGTCTTGAAGCTCTTGATGCTCACCGTGCGGCCGGCGATCGTCTCGGTGGCCTCGGCGTGCAGCTCGCCGAGCACCGTGCGTGTCTCTTCCACGAACGTCGCGCGCTCGATGTTGCCCTTCTCGACCTCCTGGACGAAGCGCGTGTAGGGAATGTCGATGCGCTGCGATGTCAGCAGGTTGCCCGCGTACATCCGGTACGCGACCAGCGACAGCAGCAGCACGAGCGCCCAGAACGCCATCGTCCGGAACGGCCGGCCGGGCGGCGACGGCAATCCAGGCCCGCGGCCACCCTTGTCGCCACGCGGCGCACCGCGCCCGCGGCGATCGTCGTCGTCACCGTCCCTGTGGAAGATATTCACGCTGCTCAAGCCTCCTGGAGAACGCCCACATAGGGCAGATTTCTATAGCGCTCGGCGGCATCCATGCCGTACCCGATCACGAACTCGTCGCCGATCGTCCATCCCTTGTAGTCCACCGGGACGGGGATCTTCCGGCAGGGAGCCTTGTCGAGGAGCGTCGCCACTTGGATGCTCGCGGCCCCCCGGGATTCGAGAAGATCGAGAATGAACTTGACACTTCGTCCTGAATCCACCACTCCCTCGCAAAGCACCACGTGGCGCCCGCGGATATCCGTCCGCAGGTCCATGATCAGCTGCACGTTACCGCTCGAGGTCGTACCCGAGCCATAGCTGGCGACCGCCAGGAAATCCATCTCGATGTCGAGCGGCGTCGCGCGCGCCAGGTCCATCTGGAACATGCACGCGCCCTTCAAGACGCCCACGAACAACGGGCACTTGCATCCCGCCAGGTCCCGCGCCAGCTCGAGCCCCATCTCGCGCACGCGCTCCTGGATCTGGGGGGCGGTGAAGAGCACACGCAGGGTAGGCTCGGTCTGCACGTCAGGGCGAGAGTCCGACATGGAGGCTCCTGGGGCTTGGCGCCGGGATCAGCGGCGTCCGATCGTGGGGTGTCGTCCGTCGGTCCCGGCGCGGCGCGAAGGTCCTGCAGCCGGACGACTTCGGTCGCGCACCCGCCGGCCCGACAGTCTAGCATCGGGCGGGCCAGCGCGCCGGGGGAACCCGGGGGAAGGGCCACCCGCGCGCTCCGACCGCTCGAATCGCAGCCGGCCGCCTTCCGCCGCCGCCCGCCAGCCCCCGGGCAGCGTCACCCGGCCGCGCGGCGGCCGGCCAGATACCGCCCGGAGGAGCGATTCGAGGTGGCGCGAAGTGAGCCCGGGCGCCGCCGCACCCACCGGGCCGAGGAGCCTCCAGGCCCGCTTGAGCACGAGCCGGCGGATCGGCAACGCGAGTCGCGCGAGCTCGCCCGCATCGAGCGCGGCCGAATCAAG